>DATHMA010000195.1:0-28164 GCA_035487555.1 Bradyrhizobium sp.
GTCGGCCAGCAGGCCACGACGCTGTCCGGCGGCGAAGCCCAGCGCGTCAAGCTCGCCAAGGAGCTATCCAAGCGCGCCACCGGCCGCACGCTCTATATCCTGGACGAGCCGACCACCGGCCTGCACTTCCACGACGTGAAGAAGCTCCTGGAAGTGCTGCACGAGCTGGTCGCGCAGGGCAACACGGTGGTGGTGATCGAGCACAATCTCGAGGTCATCAAGACGGCAGACTGGGTCATCGACCTCGGCCCCGAAGGCGGCGACGGCGGCGGCGAGATCGTCGCCTGGGGCCCGCCCGAAGACATCGTGAAGGCAGCGCGAAGCTACACGGGCAAATTCCTGGAGCCGGTGCTGAAGAAGGCGAATGCGCCGAGGAAGAAGAGCAGTGGGGCGAGTGAGGCTGCGGAGTGAAGGTCTCGTAGGTTACGACGACGCTGTGGCAGGATCTGCAGCGCGCGACGAAGGCGCCAGGAATTCAGGCGGTACCCGATTGGTCAACCAAACCCCGTTGTCCGAGAGATAGAACATAAAGCCCTTCGCGTGCATGGCGAGGGCATCTACCCGGAAAATATAGGCCTTGCCATGGCGCTCGCCCACGCGCAGCGCGGTCGCTTCATCGAGCGACAAATGTACATGCTGGCGTGCCTGCGGCTTCAGCCCTTGGGCGAGGATCGACTCCACAAATCGCGTTGCGGTGCCGTGATAAAGAACAGGTGGCGGCTGTCGTGGTGACAGGCCGAGCTCCACCGATACGGAGTGGCCCTGCGCCGCGCGAATGCGCAACCCGTCGGAAGACACAGAAAATCGTTTCTTGTCACTGGTCTCAACGACCTGCAGC
The DNA here is from genome assembly GCA_035487555.1 of Bradyrhizobium sp. Taxonomy (GTDB): domain Bacteria; phylum Pseudomonadota; class Alphaproteobacteria; order Rhizobiales; family Xanthobacteraceae; genus Bradyrhizobium. The sequence goes on from DATHMA010000195.1 coordinate 839, forward strand.
AGGGCGATTTTATCGAATATCGTCCCGGCGGCATTGGCCCTTGCGATCAGCTCGTCGATGCTGACCCATCCCTGAGAATCCAGCGTCAAGCCGATTGCATCAGGTTTGTGGCGGAGGACAAAGCTCAAGAATTTGCTGAGCTGAATATTGTCGATAGACATCCGTTCTTCCTGGCTTGGCGTTCTGAAACTCGCGCCCGGCACAAGCCTGACGAAGCGAACCCATGGCTGTTGCAAAAATGATAGCACATAGCATCGATTGAGCGCGAATGACGGACATCGCGCTCGAGCCCGGCGACACCGGCGTCTAGGCGTACGAGGATACGATCACGTCATTGGGCGAACAAACTTGGATGCCATTTGATCAAACCACACGACAGCCGCCAAACGGAAACGAAGCGACATGACAGGTCAAGCCGGGGCGCATTTCGTCTTCGAGATCAATGAAGACGATGATCGGATCTATCGGAAGCTGAGCTTGAAGGATTTGCGGCGCTATCTCGATCGCCGCATCCTCAAGGGCATTCCGCTGGCTGTGTTTGTTTGCCTGCTCGCCGGATTGCTGGTGGCGTTTGCCTATGACCTGCTGCCGTCGAGCGCCGTGCTGTGCGCCGAGGGTACCTTCGCGGTGGCGTATCTGGCGGCGCTGGTTGCCGGCAACGTCGCTCAGTCCCGTTTCGGGAAAACCATGTTCAGGGATATGCCGGCTGCGAACAGGCATTTTGATTGCTCGTTCGACGACGACGGGATCGTGGTCAAGAACGGGTTGCGGGAAGGCCGGACGCCGTGGCGCGCGATTTTTCGAATCGATGATGCGCCATCGATGGTGACCTTCCAGTATCAGCCAGGTCTGGGATTTTTCCTGCCACACCGGGTGTTCGTTACGGATGCTGCGCGCGCCGACTTTCTGACATGGGCAACGGCGCGTATGCGAGCTGCCGGCGGCTAGGCGTAGGATGGGTAGAGCCAACGGGGCGCGCGTTCGCGCGACCCGTTGGCTCTACCCACCCTACGATCAGCCACGCTTCTCCATCGCCGCCGCAATCCGCTCCAGCGTGGCGTTCATGCGGCGCGTCTCCTCGACCTGCTGCTCGTAGAGCTCGATCATGGTGATACCGGAGCGGCCGCGCGCCTTCATGCCGGCGCTGCGCGAGAGCCAGAACCACACGCCGATCAGCAGCAGGAACGGCAACCACGACACCAGCAGCGACAGCCACTCGTTCATTGAAAGCACCTCTGTTCGGAGACATGACGGATCGGTGAAACGCCCATCGATCGCCGATCGTGTCGGCGCTCAAACACGCATCACCTTCCGTCGGTCCCGGCCTCGAATGAGTTCGAACACAACGGCGTCATTTTGTCCGGATTGCGAAAGGCAGTCAGCGGACCCAGCGCGGCGTACCGCACCCAGCCAGCCTTCACGCCTCTCCGATCGTCGCCACTCATCCGGATTCTCAAAATTCCGGTGGTGGCATGTATTGGTCGCAAAGCGGCGACCAGCTTTTACAAAATACTTCGAAACAAATAGACCAAGCCGTGGGTGCCCTGTTCGCGTTTGCGCTCGAGCTTGCCATCGCCGACCAGACGATCGAGGCGCGCACGTGTCTTGCGATCATCCCCGGAGCCGATCAGCCGCGAAACCGCTGTGCAGGTCATCCACCTCCCATGCGGCATCATTTCGAGAATCCTGGTCTCGATCTTGCGCGCATTCATCCCCTGGGGGGCGTTGCTCGCGCGCTCCGTCGATTTGCGTGATCGCGCACCTCGCGACCCTGCTTTTCCAGGAACGACGTCCATGAAGCCTCCGGGCAAGCGTACAGGCGGCCTATCTGGCCGCTGGTTGGCCGAGATACCCTACGTCACTTCTTTTTCGGCTTCAGCTTGTCCGCCCCGGTGGCGATCTTGTCTTTCAGGTCGGTGCAGGCCTTGCGCGCCTCGGCCACGACGAGCGAGCAGGTTTCGATGTGCTCGAACACCCGCTTGGCCTCCTCGCGATACCGCGCGGCGACTTCCTTGAGCTCGTCGGTCACGGCGAGCGCATCGCGGGTCATCGCTTCACATTGCTTGACACGATCGAGGAGCTCAGCACCCATCGACTCGATCTCTTTCGCCGTCGCCTCGTACTCACGAACGACGGCCTCCGCCGACAGCTTGCCGATCTCGGTTGCGCCATCGCGATGCTCGACATAATCAGGCATCGCCATCATCGGAGCACCAACGGTGGGCGGGTCGATATGGCTGGAACGCGCCTCTTGCAGCAGCGGCCTGTGCCGCAGCTCCGCGTGGATTTCACGCTCCATGTCGGTTACGGGTCTTCCTGTCGTCGACACCATCACTTGCACTCCCTGTGTTTTGGGGTTTATTGCGCTGGCCGGTGCACGAAGCCTCAATCGGCCCGCGGTGGCAGGCAAGGCAATTTGCCATTTATGCTTGCTGATTCAGCTTAATGCCGGCGATCCCGGTTAATTCTGGAACCGCGAAGCAAGGCAGGCGCCGCAGAAAGGTATTGGCGTGCAGTTCGCGCGCTCTACGCTCCTGGCGTCATTCAATCTTCCCAGAGCGGACGCGAGCGGAAACGTCCTTCTTCGATGACGAGGTATTGGCCAAACAAGCGATCACCATACTGATCGATCGCCGTCGCTAGCCGCTCGGCCTGCAATCGAAGATTTTCGGATGCTACGCGTATCAATACGATTCCAGGCACCGCTCGTCCGCGCCGGAAGATGAGATCGCCAAAATCCTTATCTTCCGTCAGCAATAACCTTTGCTCGTGCTTCGCCAATTCAACCACGTCGACGTCGTGCAAGCCCGAAGCGTATTCGGTAACGTAGAGAACGTCGTGGCCGGATTGGCGCAAGGACGCCACCAACGACGCTGCAATGCATTCGTCAGCGAGCCAACGCACGTTCAGCGATAGACGATGTCTTCGTCGGCGATGTAATCGGCGGCAAAGGTTTGTGCGGCTTGAATATCCTCGAGCGCCAGGCGTGGATAATCGGCCAGGATCGCCTCAGGCAACACGCCTGCTCCGAGTTTGCGCAAAACCAGGTCTACGGGGATGCGGGTGCCACGAATCACGGGCTTGCCGCCCATGATGTCCGGGTTCATTTCAATTCGTTCGTACCGCATCGGAAAAACTCTCCGTATCCACCAACCATATCGAAATATACGCGATCTGTCAGCAAGCAAGATGTACGCGATTCACTCGATTACCCCTCCCCAATCGCCGCCTCCACAAACCCGCGCGGGTCGTCGAAGAACTCCCGCAGCGCCTTGTAGTGATCAGTTTGCTCGACCGTGGTCGGCTCCAGCCCGTACTTGGTCAGCCGCAGCAGCGTCGCGTTGGGATAGGCCATGAGCATCGGCGAGTGGGTGGCCATGATGACCTGGCAACGGCCGGACCTGTCCATCATTTGCAGCAGCTTCAAGAACTCGATCTGGCGCGACGGCGACAGCGCGGACTCCGGCTCGTCCAAAATGAAGATGCCCTGCTGCTGGCAGCGCTCCTCGAAGAAGCGCAGAAATCCTTCGCCATGAGAATGCGAGAGAAAATCCGGTCCCATCTCTCCCGCTTCTCGCGCTGCCTGATCGAGATAGCGAGCCACCGAGAAAAAACTCTCGGCGCGAAAGAACCAGCCCCTGGTGATCTTGGGCAGCCAGCTTGCGCGAAGCGCATCCGACAATTCGCCGCCCATCTTCTCCATCGCCCAGGAATGATCGACCGGTCTATAGCCCTTGCCGCCTCCGGCTTCGTCATAGCCAGCGAGCACTGCGATCCCCTCCAGCAGCGTCGATTTGCCTGTGCCATTTTCTCCGACGATGATGGTGATGGCACGCTCGAAGCGAAGCTCGAAATTGTCCACCAGAAACGGCAGGCAGAATGGATAGGCTTCGCGGTCGGGCACGCGGGCCGGGTCAATCCAGAGCCGCTTCAGACACGGCGCCGGCAAATTGATGTCGCGATTGCGCTTGGCCATGATCCCCGCCCCAGGATTTCTCCTATCAATTGCATATTAAAAAGAACATAACAAGAACCTTCGATGCGAAGGAAAGTCCAAATATCGCAATAGCTTACCTCTGGTGATTTGCCCGTCGGGCTAGCTCCCGCAAAACCTGTCAACCCGCGCGCACAAAAATAATTCGCTTTATCCGAAGTAGAGATCATGCTTATAGTCGCGCCATCCCGCCTCCACAGGAGGGGCGTATCGCGATCGTCACGGACGTAGGAAGCGGGATGCGATGGACGCGCTGGTTTCGCCGGACGAGCGAGACAAGTGCGGATGGCAAAGCCGTGTGGTCCTGATCCCCCGACGCTGGGATCAAGCCTTGAGCGACGAGCACAAGGCGACGGTGGCTACAAAGCCCGGTACACCGGGGAGAGCGCGGCATAAGCCATAAAACCATTGTGCAGGGAATGCCGGACTGTTCGGCGTACCTGTGGTGACTACTCGCGTACTTTCTACCTTCGTACGCGAGGCTGCGGGTGCGGTCGTAGCACCCGGCATTCCCTGCGCCCTCCCTTTCGAGGGCGACGGCTCAAGCAAAGCTCGGGCAGATCGTGCCGCGAGAATGCCGGCGCACATCCCCTCTCTTTGATTGAGCAGATCATGCTCCAGCCATGCATTGGCTCGCGTCCCGCTTGCCGATTGACCGGCGTGACCTCGCGAAACGGCTGCGCTAGCCTGCCCGCTCAAGAACAAGAGGAAACGCAGAAAGTGTACGACTACATCATCGTCGGTGGCGGCTCGGCCGGCTCCGTGCTGGCCCATCGGCTATCAGCCAAAAGCGCCAACAAGATCCTGCTCTGTGAGGCCGGACAGGACACCCCGCCCGGCAAAGAGCCGAAGGAGATCTTGGACAGCTATCCCGGCACCGCCTATTTCGATCCGCGCTTCCACTGGACCGAACTGAAGGTCACGACCCAGATCGTCAGCCACAATAATCCGGAAGCGCGCCCACCCTTGCGCAAATACGAGCAGGCGCGCGTGCTCGGCGGCGGCTCCTCGATCAACGGGCAACTCGCCAATCGCGGCGCGCCAACCGATTACGCCGACTGGGAAGCGCGTGGCGCCGCGGGCTGGGGCTGGAACGACGTGCTGCCCTATTTCCGGAAGGTCGAGCACGATCTCGATTTCGACGGACCCTATCACGGCAAGGACGGCCGCATCCCCGTCCGCCGCATTCCCAGGGAGCACTGGACCGGCCATTCGACCGCCATGGGCAAAGCGTGCGAGCTCGCCGGCATGCCGTACCTACCCGACCAGAACGGCGAATTCGCCGACGGCTATTTTCCGATCACGCATTCGAACCAGGACGAGCATCGCGTCTCGGCCGCGATGGGCTATCTCGATCGCGAGACGCGCAAGCGTCCCAATCTCACGATCTCGACGCACACGCAGGTTCGGGAATTCCTGTTCGAGGGGACGCGATGCGTCGGCGTCAAGGCGCTCGTGAACGGTCAGATGCAGGAATTCCGTGGCCGCGAGATCATCCTGTCCTGCGGCGCGATCCATTCGCCCGCGCATCTCTTGCGCGCCGGCATCGGCCCGGTCGGCCAGCTCCGGGATATGGGCATTCCCGTGCTGATGGCGCTGGAAGGCGTCGGCCAGCGGCTGATGGACCATCCTTCGATCTCGCTGTCGTCTTTCGTCCGCCGCGGCGCCCGCATGAACGACCACACGCGACGCCATATCCATATGGGCTTCCGCTATTCCTCGGGCCTGTCGGGCACGCCGAAGGGCGACATGTTCGTAGCTGCCCTGACCAAATCGGCCTGGCATGCGGTCGGCGCGCGGATCGGTTCGCTCTTGCTGTTCGTCAACAAGACCTATTCGGAGACGGGACAAGTCAAACTTACTTCGCGCGATCCCTTTGCCGAGCCCGTCGTCGAGTTCAACCTTCTGTCCGACCGTCGCGACCTCGAGCGGCTGATGAGCGGCTTTCGCAAGCTCGCAGGGCTTATGATGAGCGCGCCGGTCCGTACGGTCACCGACAAGCCCTTCCCGGCCTCCTACACCGACAAGGTGCGCAAGATCGGCGTGGTCAACACTAAGAACAAGATCCTGACCGCAATCGCCGCCGCAATGATGGATGGGCCGGCCGCGCTCCGCCACTACATCATCGATAATTTCGTGGTCGAGGGCTTTACCTTCGATCAGGTGATGAACGACGACGAGGCGCTGGAGGCCTTCGTGCGCAAGGCCACGATCGGCGTCTGGCACGCCTCCTGTACGTGCCGCATGGGCCGCGCCGAGGACCCGATGACGGTCGTCGACACGGAGGGGCGCGTCAAGGGTTTGCAGGGCCTGCGCGTCGTCGACGCCTCGATCTTCCCGGTGGTGCCCTGCGCCAACACCAATTTCCCGACACTGATGGCGGCGGAGAAGATCGTGGATGTGATGATGCGGTGAGGTCTTCTACATTGTCATGCCCGGCACAAGGCCGGGCATGACGAAGAACGAAAGATGATTAGATTACTAGGTATACCCCGGCGCGAGCTTGAATGCGCCTTCCTTCAGCGAATTGGCTTCCACCATCACGCAGTCGTCGTCCCGATAACCATCGTGACGGTCGGGCGTGAAGGAGATGTCGCCGAACACGCCGGGAAAATCCTTCAGCGTGTTGAGATAGCCGACGATCTGTGCCGGCTCGGCGCCGGAGCTTTTCACCGCGTCGGCGATCAGCCTCGGCGTATCGTAGCCGACGGCGATCCACCACAGCAGCGTATCGGCGACATCGACCTTGGCGCTCTTCAGACGATCGAGGAAGGCCGTGGTGCGCTCGTTGAGCTTGCCATCCGGTCCGTAGCAGACCGGCTTGAAGTTGTTCGGATAGACCTTGGCCCAATATTCCGGCTTCTCCAGCAGCGCTGCCGTCTGGCCGGAGCCGAGCGTGGTCTGGCCGACGATCGGAACATCCCATTTCATCTGCGCACGCGTATTGATGATGCGCGACAGAAAGCCCGGATTGACGCTCCAGGGCATGATGGCTTCCGCGCCGGCATTCTGCATGCGCAGCATGTCAGGCGTCAGGTCCGGATTGGCGGCGTCGATATTGCCCTGATAGACGACCTCGGCGCCCTTCTCCTTGAGCATCGGCACGTAGGCGTTGACGCAAGACGTGCCATAGCCGGTGGTGTCGCTGATCACGGCCACCTTCTTGCATTTGAGCACATCCACCACGTAGCGGTTGGCGCCGGCGCCAATCTGCTGGTTGGTGGACGCGTTGCGGAAGCACATCGGATATTTCTTCGGATCGGTCAGGGTGTCCACGAAGCAGGAATGGAGCTGCGGGATATTCGCTTTTGCCAGCAGCGGCACGACAGCGAGCGACTCGCCGGAATTGAGCGGGCCGAACACCACGTTGACCTTCACGCCATGCGCGAGCTCGGCGGCGCCGTTCACTGCCTTGGTCGGATCGCTCTGGGTATCGCGGACGACGAGCTCGAGCTGCCGTCCATTGATGCCACCGGCGGCGTTGAGTTCTTTCACGGCGAGCTCAAAGCCGCGGTTGATCCCGATACCGGTCGAGGACGACGGACCGGTCAACGCCGGAAGATATCCGATCCGGATCGGTTCGTTGGCAGCGATAGCGGGCTTGGCGAGCGTGCTAGCAAGGGCAGCGCCGGCGGTAGCCAGCGCTTGACGACGAGTAAGCGGCATCTGAATTTTCTCCCTGAGTCTTCTTGTTTTACTTGCCGGGGTTCTTCCCCGGGTCTTTTGACGCCGCTGACTATAGCCCTGATCAGCGCCGTCGAACTAGACTCCGTATCCCGGCGCGAGCTTGAACGCGCCGTTCTTGAACGAGTTGGCCGCCACCATCACGATACCATCATCGGGATAGCCGTCATGGCGGTCAGGCGTGAACGAGATGTCGCCGAACACGCCGGGATAACCCTTGAGATCATTGAGCCAGCTCACGATCTGTTCGGGTTCGGCGCCGGAGCTCTTGATCGCTTCCGCGATCATCTTCGGGGAGTCGTAGCCGACTGCGACCCACCACAAGAGCGTATCGCCGAGCTCGATCTTGTTGCTCTTCAACTTGTCGACAAAGGCCGCCGCGCGATCGTTCAGCGTGCCCTCGGCCGAGTAGCAGACCGGCTTGAAATTGTTCGGATAGACCTTGGCCCAGTATTCCGGCTTCTCCAGCAAGGCCGAAGTCTGGCCCGAGCCGAGCGTGGTCTGGCCGACGATCGGCACGTCCCATGCCATCTGCCCACGCGTATTGATGATGCGCGACAGGAAGCCGGGATTGACGCTCCAGGGCATGATGACTTCAGCGCCGGCGTTGCGCATGCGCAGGATTTCCGGCGTCAAATCCGGATTGGCGGCGTCGACATTGCCCTGGTAGACGATTTCCGCGCCCTTGGCCTTGAGCATCGGCACATAGGCGTTGACGGAGGCGGTGCCGTAGCCGGTGGTGTCACTGATGACGGCGACCTTCTTGCACTTGAGCACGTCCAGGACATAACGGTTGGCGGCGCCGCCGATCTGCTGATTGGTCGAGGCGTTGCGGAAGCACATCGGATATTTCTTGGGGTCGGTCAGGCTGTCGACCCAGCATGGATGGATCTGCGGCGTGTTGGCGCGCGCGAGCAGCGGCACCACGGCGAGCGACTCGCCGGAATTAACGGGGCCAAGCACGACGCTCACCTTGTGCGCGTGGGTGAGCTCGGCGGCGCCGTTCACGGCCTTGGTCGGTTCGCTCTGGGTGTCTCGGACGATGAGCTCGATCTGCCGCCCGTCGATGCCGCCGGCTGCGTTGATCTCCTTCACGGCAAGTTCGACGCCGCGATTGATCCCGATTCCGGTGGAGGACGAAGGACCGGTGAGCGCCGGAAGATAGCCGATCGAGATCGGCTCTTTGGCGGCCATGGCGGGTTTGGCGAGCGTGCTGGCGAGGGCGGCGCCGGCGGTTGCCAGCGCTTGACGGCGAGTCAGCGGCATATGAGTTCTCTCCCTAAGCGATCGTGTTTCACTCCTGAAATCTGCGGAGGTTGGTCCTCCGGCTGTTTTTCACGCGGCGGATTATACAAGCGGCCGGCCCTCGCGCCTAGCACGCGGCCTTTAATACTAAAGCGCGAGCATAGCGCCCGCGCGAAAAGGCGCGGCCTGGTGAGGTTGATCGACCCTCGCTTTCGCGCCATCTTGCCGCCGGGCCGCCAAGAAGCCCAACGGCCGCCGCGCGCAATGATTTTGTCACATGCGGCAGGCTGTCCCAGTTCGAAGGAGAAACGCCTGTGAGTGATGGACCAACCAATGGTAGCGGGACCGCGCAACCGAAGCTGTTCGAGCCCTTCACAATTCGCGGTCTCACGCTGAAAAACCGGCTTGTCGTGCCGCCGATGGTGCATTACCGCGCCGAGGCCGGCCACACCTGCGGTCCATTCCATCTTGTGCATCTCGGCCGTTACGCCCTGGGCGGCTTCGGGCTCGTTTTTGTCGAGGCGACCGGAGTCGAGCAAATCGGCCTCATCAATGAGCACGATCTCGGCATCTGGAACGACGCCCAGCTCGAGAGCTTCAAGCCGCTGATCGCTTTCATGAAGCGGCAAAATACCGCGATCGGCATTCAGCTTGCCCACGGCGGCCGCAAGGCCTCGTCGCAAACGGCGATGCAGGGCATGGGCCCACTCACCGAGGAAAACATCAAAGCCGGTGCCAAGGTATGGCAGCCGGTGGGGCCGACGGCGGAGCCGACCGCCAAAGGCTGGCTGACGCCGCGGCAGCTCACGACTGCCGAGTGCAAGGCCATGGTCGGCACCTGGGCACACGCAGCCAAGAACGCGGTCAAGGCCGGGTTCGACACCATCGAAATTCACACGGCGCACGGCTACCTGCTCGCATCGTTCCTGTCGCCGGTCTCCAACACGCGCAATGACGAATATGGCGGCGACCGCGCCGGGCGGATGCGGCTGCCGCTCGAAATCGTCGAAGCGGTGCGCAAGGAAATGCCTGCCAGCATGCCCCTGTTCGTGCGGGTGTCCTCGGTCGACGGCACGGTGGAAGGCTGGAACATGGACGACACCGTGGCCTTCGCCCGCGAATTGAAGGCGCGCGGGGTCGATGTGGTCGATTGCTCCTCCGGCGGCATCTCGGGTTCGGCGACGGCAGCGCAAGTGCCACGCGCGCTCGGCTTCCAGGTGCCGTTTGCCGAGCGGGTGCGCAAGGAGGCCGATGTCGCGACCATGGCGGTGGGCATCATTCTTGAAGCACAGCAGGCCGAAGCCATTCTGGAAAAGGGCCAGGCCGACCTGATCGCGATCGGCCGGCAGTCGCAGTACAATCCCAACATCGCCCATCACTGGGCGCATGATCTCGGCATCAACCGCCGCTTTGAGGACTGGTCGCCGGAATATGGCTGGTGGCTCGAGAAGCGGATCAGGACAATGGAGGGTTTTGCGACGTCGACCGGCGTCGTTACGCGTCGCTAGCGCGGGTCTCGGGGCTAGAGCGCCTCGACCACCAGCTCCATGGTCATCAGCACGGGATTGTCGCTGCGGATCAGCCTCCCCTCGCCGATGCCGCCGGTGTAATCGATCAGCGCGACGTCGAGCGCCGCTTCCAACGCGCCGCTCGAAGCCGGCGCGACAATGCCGGAAGTGATTGCAAGCTCGGTAGCAAACGGCTCGATCACGCCGCCATCGGCAAAGCGCGCGCCGATGGTCGAGCCGACGCCGCCGTGAATTTTCGCGCGCGCAATGCCGTGCTCGCGGCAAAAGGATTCGAGGCTGGAGGCGAAATCCTGGTTTGGCCGCAGCCTCAGCGCAAAGGCGCGGCTGGTGGTCTCGACGCCCTTCGCTGCGGCCGGCACCGGACCGAACAGCTTGAAGTTCGTCTCGGGATCGGGCTCGGCGGTGAACATCGCCCCATCGATGCCGAACGCCTCGACCTCGAACGGCTCGGCGACAAAGGTTTCCTCGGGCAACATATGCCCGCCGCTGATGCGGCCATCGGCCTCACGCCAGAGACCATGGCAATGGAAGAACGGCGCACCGTCTCTGCGGCCGAGCGTCATGCTCGCAAGCTTGAGCTGGGTAATGCCGTCGGGGCGAAAAGTATCGCTATAGAACGCCGCGTTCTCGCCGGTCTTGGACGGCGCCGGCATGACATAGCCGAACGGGCCGAGCGCTCCGCCGCGCATGTTCAACGTGCCGCTGGCAAAACCCTCTGCGGCAAAACCGCGGCGCGCGGCTTCCAGCAGCGGCAGGCCAGCTTCCAGCGTGAAGGTGAAGGCGCGCCCGCGCACCTCAACCGACTGGATGCGTTCGCGGACGGGCGGACCGGGCTGCTTGACGCTGCGCATTCAGGTGCCGGTCGGCTTCGACAGGTCGAGCAGCCCGCGCGCTTCCAGCTCATCGCGCACCAGCCGCTTGGGGATCTTGCCATAACCCGACTTCGGCAACGCATCCCAGAAGAAGAAGCGCTTGGGCATCTTGTAGCGCGGCACCTTCGGCGAAAGGAACGCCGCCATGTCAGCTTCGCTCACGGCCGTCGCGCCCTCGCGCGCGACGCAGACGGCCACACCTACCTCGCCCCAGACGGGGTCGGGCACGCCGAGGACGGCGACCTCGCCGACAGCCGGATGCGTCAGGATCTTCTCCTCGACCTCGCGCGGATAGATGTTGGAGCCGCCGGAGATGTACATGTCGGAGGCGCGGCCGGTGATGTAGACGAACCCCTCTTCGTCCACATGGCCGAGATCGCCGGTCCGGAACCAGCCGTCGCGAAATGCCTTCGCATTGGCTTCGGGATTGTCGTAATAGCCGGCGAAGACCGCAGGGCCGATCACGCAGATTTCGCCGGTCTCGAACGGCTTCAGCTCGCGGCCATTATCGTCCTGGATCGAGACCTGCATGCCTGTGCGCTCGAAGCCGCACGTGCCGATCCGCGCTTGTGCGCCATCCTCTTCCTCGTGCAGCGCGGCCGGAAACACCGTGATGTTTCCGGTGACTTCGCCGAGGCCAAAATACTGCACGATCACCTTGCCGAGCTTCTTCAACGCGAACTTCTGATCCTCGCGATACATCGGCGCGCCGGCATAGATGACGTGGCGCAGCGAGGAATGATCGAACTGGTCGACGGAGGGATGCTCGACCATCATCTTGAGAATGGTCGGCACCGTGAAGAGGTTGCTGACGCGATGCTTTGCGATCAGCCGATAGGCTTCCGCGATGTCGAAACGCTCGGTCGGCAGCAGAATGGTCGCAACCCCGCGCGCGGTCTGCATCAGCTGATGCACGCCGGCGCCATGCGACAACGGCGCCACCACGAGTGAAGCGTCCTGCTCGGTGGTGCCGGGCGTGAGATCGGCGAGATGATTGGTGACGACAAAGGCCATCTGCCCCTGGGTCAAGACCGCGGCCTTGGAGCGGCCGGTGGTCCCGGAGGTAAAGAAGAACCAGCAGGGATCGTCATGCTCGACTGCGACATTGGCGACGGCTGCACCAGCGTGTTTAGCCATCGCCTCGCGCAGCGAGGTCTCGCCGAAGGTGCCTTCTTCGCCGATGCGCCAAATGAAATCAGCGCCGGTCGCGGCCTTGGCATGATCAGGGAAATCGACATGGCAGAGAAACGCCTTCGCGCCGGAAGCAGTCGCGAGATACGCCACTTCATCCGGCATCAGGCGGAAATTGGTAGGCACCCAGACCGCACCCAGTCGGAAGGCGGCGAACATCGAGAAGAACATCTCCTCGCAATTCTTGGAGTGCACAAGGATGCGATCACCCTTTCCGATACCACGCGCGGCAAGCGCGGCCGCCAGCGCCGAGACATGGGCGTCGATCTCGCGCCAGCTCCAGCTCCGCTCGGCCCAGATGAAACCGGCGCGATCGCCATGCCGGCGCGCATTCTGGGTCAGCATGTGCGCCAGATTCATGACCCGGCGCGACATCCGCGCCTGGCTGCCGAGCGGCTTCTCGGCGTTGAGCGGGGCCGCGGCCACGTTCAGCGGCGCCCCATGAAGGTACCGGCCCCGATCAGCACCAGGCCGATCACGCCCGCGATAATCCCGTGCTTCATGTGTACCCGCGCCACACCGTCCTCATGTCCGGGGAAGAAGCCCGGCAACTGGTCAGCGGGAACCAGGAAATAAACGGCAGCAACGACAACCAGGACAACGCCAAGCAGGGTCAGCACAAGCTTCATGGGGCTTCCTCATCAATGGGCGTTTGGCACACCCGTTCTGGAGCGGTTGGTTGCGCCCTGTTTATCGCCTTCGCCCAAGGCCCCGCAAGGCCCGCGTCGCGATCAAGCCATTCAGCAAGCGTGAGGGGGGCAACGACTGCAACCATGCGCTTGCGAAACGACATCGCCGTTGGTGCGCGCCGACGGAAATGAGGTTCGATCCAAACACCGACGCTGCGCAAAAATATAGTCACGGCGTTGGCGAATATTCCGTTCTATAAATTGCCATCAGCAATCCGAGGACTCAAATGATCACACGCCGCAGCCTGGTCTTGACGAGCTTGCTCATTGCGACCGATGCCCCACTCTCGCGCGCCGAGCCCGCCACATCGGACGATCCCGTTGCGATCGTCACGGCGATTTACACCCGTGTCGCAAAGGGCAAGGGTGATGGCGGCGGTGGCTTTGTCATCGAAAACAAGGCGGCGAAAGCGAAATATCTGTCAAAGGCGCTTATCGCGCTGTGGGCCAAGGCAGATGCGCATACGCCAAAGGGCGATGTCGGACCGGTCGACTTCGATCCCGTCACCAATTCACAGGATCCGGACGTGAAGTCGTTCAAGGTTGACACCGAGAAACTCGACGGCAACCAGGCGTCAATTGCCGTGACACTCGATGGACATCGCGGCAAGCGGGAGAAGCCGGCCGACGCCATTATCCATTACGACTTCGTTCGCGAGCCGACCGGATGGAAGATCGACGACATCAAGGGCTCCGGCGACGGCGAAGCCTGGTCGATCCGCGCCATGCTCACCGACTCTCTGAAGAATTGAGGCAATGGGATGGGCGACATCGTCAACAACAAGGCACATCACCGATTCGAGCTCGTGGTCGACGGCCACCTCGCCGCGGCCTTCTACAAGATCGACGGCAATGTCATCACCTTCATGCATACCGAGGTGCCGCCGGAACTCGGCGGACGCGGGGTTGGCTCGACATTGGTGCAAGGCGCGCTCGATCAGGTGCGCGCAAGCGGAACGAAGGTGATCGCGGATTGCCCGTTCGTCAAAGCCTGGATCGGCAAGCATCCGGAGTACAAGGATTTGCTGCAGGCTCGAGCTTCATAGCTTGACGCCGAGCTTCAGCAGCGCCTCACGCGCGGTCAGCTGCCAATTCTCCTCGCCTTCGGCTGCGGCGGGCTTGGGGCATGCCAATGTCAGCGCAGCGAAGGCGAGCCCAACGGCAATTCGGGAAAAGCTGCGCATATCGCCGACGTCTCCGCGCCAATCTCCGCTTGGTCGCCGGTTTGCATCAACGGGTTCACAGGCTTAGATGAGAGGTGAAATCTGAAGGGAAGTTACGACCATGGCCGGCGTCCGCGACAACAAAGCCCTGCAGCGTTTTGAGCTCGATGTCGGAGACCAGACCGCCTTTGCCAATTACCGGCAGAAGCCGGATGCCGTCATCATCACTCACACCGAAACGCCGCGCGCATTACGCGGACGCGGCATAGCCTCCGAACTGGTGAAGGGTGCGCTGGAGATGATCCGCGCCGACGGTCACAAAGTGATCGCCGGCTGCGGCTTCGTGGTCGACTATCTGGACAAGCATCCGGAATACGCCGACCTGGTGGCGTAGGCGCGTTCGTCATTCCGGGACACGCGCAGCGTGGACCCGGAATCTCGAGGTTCTCAGGTTGCGCAATTGCGCACCATAGTTCGCTTTCGCGCCCCGGAACGACTGTACTAGACGATCCGGATCGACATATCCGGCAAGCCCTCGAGCTTGCACAGCAGCACATCGCCCTTGACCACTGGGCCGACATTCTCCGGCGTGCCGGAATAGATGATGTCACCGGCCTTCAATTCGAACGCCTCAGAGAGCTTGGCAATCTGCTCGGCGACGCTCCAGATCATCTTGTCGAGATCGGAACTCTGCCGCACTGTGCCGTTGATCGCGAGCGAGATTGCGCCCTTGGTGAGATGGCCGATCTTGGCTACCGGATGAATCGGGCCGAGCACGGCGGCATGATCAAAGCTCTTGCCGATCTCCCACGGCTTCTTCTCCGCGGCCATGCCATTCTGCAGGTCGCGCCGGGTCATGTCGAGGCCGAGCGCGTAGCCATAGACATGGTCGAGCGCCTGCTCGGGCGCGATGTTGGTGCCGCCGGATTTCAGCGCCGCCACCAGTTCGACCTCGTGGTGATAGTTCTTGGTCAGCGACGGATAGGGATGGTCGGCCACCTGCCCGATCGCGACGTTCTGGATCGCATCGGTCGGCTTCTGGAAGAAGAACGGCGGCTCGCGATTCGGATCGGAGCCACGCTCGATCGCATGCGCCGCATAGTTGCGTCCGATGCAATAGATGCGGCGGACCTGAAACACGTCGTTCTCGCCGACGATCGGGATCGTCGTCATGGGCACCGGGAAGATCGGCTTCGGCCCCGCTTGCGCCGCGGCCGGCGCGCTATCCGCTGCCGCCCCAGCAAGCGCCAAAGCGCCGGTGGCGAGCAAGGTGCGGCGATCGACTGGTTTCATGGCGTATTCCCTTCTGTTGTTCTTGTTTTACGCAAAAAGGCCCGTGTCCGGAAGACACGGGCCTTTAACGCCAGAGCTTTAAGAAATCTACTAGAGCGCGAGGCGCGCTCTAGATTCTTTAGTGGAGCATGATCTTTTCGGAAAACCGGCCTCCACTTTTCCGGATCATGCTCAGTGCTTGATTTCCGGGGGCAGCTTGCCGCCGTTCGCCGCGAGCTTGGCCATCACCTGCTTGTGCAGCCAGACGTTCATGCTGGCGGAATCATTGGTGTCGCCGGTGTAGCCCAGCTCCTTGGCAAGTTCCTTGCGCGCGGCGAGGCTCGAATCGATGTCGAGCGCCTTCATCAGGTCGACGATCGAAGTCCGCCATTCCAGCTTCTCATGCTTGGCAGCGGCGGCCTTGTCCACGATCGCCGCGACATCGACGCTTTGCGCCGGCGCCGCCGAGGGCGCAGCCGAAGCGGTCCCCGGCCCAGCGCCGCCACCCGCAGGAGCGGCAGCCCCACCGGCCGGCGTCGCCGCAGCCGAGTGGCCAAAGATGGCGCCCATGATTTTTCCGAAAATGCTCATCGATTGCTCCCCAAATGGAAACGGTCTTTGTTGCCCGGCAATGCCGGTGCGGATCAATTGCTTCAGCTTAACCATGGCGGCAAAGCTTGCCAATGCGACCCGGCACAGATGTGGAGCTTAGCCGAGGCGAAATGACGGCGGAATGACGCATAAGCGTTTGCGCTGCGGCATTTATTTTTCACCCAGGCGTGAGGGACGGTGGAACGAATTCAGAGTATGCTGAACGTTCAGCTCGCGACGCGGCCAGAACAAGAAAGGTTTTCGCGTCTGGCCAAGAATCGTGATCGTTCCATCGGCGGCCGCTCGCGCCCCGAAGTGGCGCGAACTCCGGCCGCTTCGGCAAGGGAGTACGCGACCATGGCCTCAACCTACCACGACAATGTCGGCCCGCAGGTGCAGACCGCGCCAGAGGCGGCACCTGAGATCCGCACCATCAGCCTTGCCGATCTGCACCACGCGCTGAAGCTTGGCTGGGAGGATTTCAAGGCGGTGCCAAGCCACGCCATCATCCTCTGCGTGATCTATCCGGTGCTCGGCCTCCTTCTGGCGCGCGCAGCCTTTGGCTATGCCGTGATCCCGTTGCTGTTTCCGCTGGCCGCGGGCTTTGCCCTGCTTGGTCCGTTCGCGGCACTCGGCCTTTATGAGCTGAGCCGGCGCCGGGAAAGTGGAGAAGAGCCGTCCGCCTGGGACGCCCTCGACGTGCTGCGTTCGCCCTCGTTCGGCGCCATGCTTGGGCTGGGCACGCTGCTGCTCGCGTTGTTTGTCACCTGGGTTGCGGCCGCTCAGACGATTTATGTCGCCGTATTTGGCTATGGCGGCGCCACAAGCGCCTCGGATTTCGTCACACGCGTGCTGACCACGTCGCAAGGCTGGTGGCTCATCATCGTCGGCTGCGGCGTCGGCTTCCTGTTCGCCCTGGTCGCGCTCTGCGTCAGCGTGGTGTCTTTCCCGATGATGCTCGACCGCCATGCCAGCGCCGGTCAGGCCATGGTCACCTCGCTCCGGGTCGTCGCCAAGAACCCGGTCACCATCGCCGCCTGGGGCTTGATCGTCGCGGCCTTGCTGGTGGTCGGCTCGCTGCCGCTATTCCTGGGCCTTGCGGTGGTCATCCCGCTGCTTGGCCACGCGACCTGGCACCTCTACCGCGCGGCGGTCGCGATTGACCCGAACGCCCAGCCGATCCCCCCGCGTCCGCCACACCAGCGCCGGCCGGCGGCCGACTTCCCGGCCAACCTGTTTCCCTGGCGGCGGAAGGATGACACTTGATCGACACGACAATTAGCTAGAAAACTACCCAAACCGCCGGTTCAGCCGGCGGTTTGGCGTTCAGGATGCAAAATGTTCCAGCCTTGTTTTGGCCGCGGTTGACACCGACATTTTGCACTGCACGATCAGGATATCTCGAGTCGGAACCGGCATTCGTGACAGCAATCAACTCTCGTCGTCTCATAAGCATGGCGCTTGGCGCTGCGTTTTCTTTTCTCGCGGCTCCGGCCTTTGCGGCGGCGTCCTGCGACACCGGAAATTTTGACGCCTGGCTCGCCGCCTTCAAGAGTGAGGCCGTCTCCAAGGGCATCTCGCAGCAGACCGCGAATACCGCGCTGACCGGCATCACCCTCGATCAAAGCGTGCTCAATCGCGACCATTCGCAAAAGGTGTTCGACCAGACCTTCGAGCAGTTTTCGGGGCGGATGGTGCCGCCGCGGATGACCCGCGGCTCCAACATGCTCAAGCAATATGGCTCGGTGCTGTCGCGTATCGAGCAGACCTATGGCGTGCCCGCCGAAGTGCTGGTTGCGATCTGGGGGCTGGAGACCGATTTCGGCGTCAACATCGGCAAATTCCAGACCCTGCGCTCGCTGGCAACGCTCGCCTATGATTGCCGGCGCGCCGACGAGTTTCGTGGCGAGTTCCTGGATGCACTGCGGATCGTCGACCGCGGCGATCTCTCGCCGCAGGAAATGCGCGGCGCCTGGGCCGGCGAGCTCGGCCAGACCCAGTTCATGCCGTCATCCTGGATGAAATATGCCGTCGATTTCGATGGTAACGGCCGCCGCGACCTCCTGCACAATGTGCCTGATGTGCTGGCGTCGACCGCTAATTACCTTGCGAATTACGGCTGGAAAAAGGGCCAAGATTATCAGCCGGGCGCGCCGAATTTCGCGGTGCTGCAGCAGTGGAACAAGAGCGAAGTCTACACCAAGACCGTCGCCTATTTCGCGAGCCAGCTCGCGAAGGCCCCGTAAAAAATCTCTCAAAAACTACGAAGGGCCGATCGCGATTGCGACCGGCCCCCTGCCCCTAATTCTCAGCGACGAACTTACTTCGCCATCGTGTCGCGCATGGCCTTGTTCAGGTGCATGGCGCAGCCGCCCTTGTTGTTGAGCATGGCGTCCTGAGCCGCCGCGATCTCCTTCTCGGCCGCCCACTTGTTGTCGCCGTCAGCCATGGACTCGATCGCACCTTCGGTCTTGGCGAAGCCAGCACCGTTGCAGCCGACGCCCATGTGAGCAGCCTGCGCGGGAGCAACTGCGAATGCCACGGCCGCGATGGCGGCAGCCCCAATCAAATTCTTGAGCATGTTACGTTCCTTTTTTTCTTAAGACGCAGATCCGACGTCATTGCCGGATTCTGCGAAATGATTGATCGCTGATCGGCCGAAAGTTGCGGAATGAAATCCGCGCGAGAAAAATGTGATCGGCATGTGGAGCAAGGCCTCATGCGCGCGGACGCGTTTTGATTACAGCGTCGTAATGATCCGAGCCGTGCGCCCGAACGCATGCCGCTCGCGCTCAACGTATCTCGATCGCCGGACCTTGCGCTGATTGCCCGATCTCTTGCGTGATCTCTTGCGTGATCTCTTGGGAGCGACCTTCAGATGCCCTGAGCGCGGTGGACGGACGATCCCAACTGATGTGCATTTCACCGGGCTTACGAAACCGGGCATTACGCTGCGACGCAAAATAAAAATGATCTAAAATTCAGTCTTATGGCAAAAATGCATGCGAATCGTGCATGCATCTTGGTCAAATCCTACGCTCCATCGTCTCCCTGAGGCCTTGAAAACAAACGGGTTTCGCCCCATTTCAGGGTTCTAGGCGAACCCGTCGCTTTTGCCACAATCCCGTGATTTCACGTGGTTTTTATCGATTTACTAACGCAGCGGCGGGTTTTGCGGCAGCTATGCCAAAAGGTTAATCGGTTCTTACCCATGCCATGCGTTTTACACTTAGCTGCACCGCAACATCGGAACTACCGACCCCGAGAATCCCATTCTATATTCATTTCAACGATGAGGCCTTCCTCCAAGGGCTGAATCGTCGATACTAAGGAGACTACCATGTTGCTCTCGCTCATCCGCATGATCCAGGCGTTCCGGGATTATCAGCGCAACGTCAACGAGCTCTCGCAGCTCAGCGATCGCGAACTGGCCGACATTGGCCTCGATCGCTCGGATATTCCGCGCGTTGCGGCTGGCTCCTATAACGGCTGATCTTTCCAGCTAAATCCAATGAACGGATAACGCCCGCGGGAATCGCGGGCGTTGTCGTTTCTGGGGTTTCGATCTTTCGGAGTGGTGCGCCGCGGACCAAAACGCGGTAACGCTGCCGGCCATGACAGCGACCCCATCCTCTCCCGTACACATCATCGGCGCCGGCCTTGCCGGCTCGGAAGCCGCTTGGCAGGTCGCTGAGGCCGGCTGCCGCGTCGTGCTGCATGAGATGCGGCCGGTCCGGATGACCGAGGCCCATCGCACCGATTCGCTCGCCGAGCTCGTCTGCTCCAATTCCTTCCGTTCTGATGACGCCGCCAACAACGCGGTTGGCCTGCTGCATGCCGAGATGCGCAAGCTCGGCTCGCTGATCATGCGTGCTGCCGATGCCAACCAAGTGCCGGCAGGCGGGGCGCTCGCCGTCGACCGCGAGGGCTTTTCGGCTGCCGTAACGCGCTCGCTCAATGAGCACCCCCATATCGAGATCAGCCGTGGCGAGATCGCGGGGCTGCCCCCGGCCGATTGGCATAATGTCATCGTCGCGACCGGTCCCCTCACCTCGGCGCCGCTGGCAGATGGCATCCGCGCGCTGACGGACGAGAATGCGCTGGCCTTCTTCGACGCCATCGCGCCGATCGTGCACAAGGACACGATCGACATGTCGGTGGCGTGGTTCCAGTCGCGTTACGACAAAGTGGGCCCCGGCGGCACCGGCGCCGACTACATCAACTGCCCCATTACCAAGGAGCAGTATGACGCCTTCGTCGCGGCGCTGCTGGCGGGCGAAAAAACCGACTTCAAGGAGTGGGAAACCAACACGCCCTATTTCGACGGCTGCCTGCCGATCGAGGTGATGGCCGAGCGCGGCCATGAGACGCTGCGGCACGGGCCGATGAAGCCGGTCGGGTTGACCAACCCCCATAATCCGACGGTTAAAGCCTACGCCATCGTGCAGCTGCGCCAGGACAACAAGCTCGGCACGCTCTACAACATGGTCGGATTCCAGACCAAGCTCAAATACGGGCCGCAGCAGGCGATCTTCCGCACCATTCCCGGCCTGGAGAAGGCGGAGTTTGCGCGGCTCGGCGGGCTGCATCGCAACACCTTCCTCAATTCGCCAAAGCTGCTCGATGGGCAACTCCGCCTGCGCGCCGCGCCGCGTCTGCGCTTCGCCGGACAGATGACAGGGTGCGAGGGCTATGTGGAGTCGGCGAGCGTCGGGCTGATCGCCGGTCTTTATGCGGCCGCCGACGTCCGTGGCGCGTCGCTGGCGCCGCCCCCGGCGACCACGGCGTTGGGCGCCCTGCTCGGCCACATCACCGGCGGGCATATCGAGACCATCGAGCCCGGGAGCCGCTCGTTCCAACCGATGAACATCAATTTCGGCCTGTTTCCGCCACTTGCCTCGCCGCCGACCAAAAAGCCCGATGGCAGCCGGCTCCGCGGCAACGAGAAGACGGTCGCCAAGAGGCAGGCGATCAGCGCGCGGGCGCTGTCCGATCTCGACCGCTGGATAGCGGATCATTTGCGCGTTCCGGCGGCGGCGTGAGAGGCCCATGAGCTTGCCGAAGAACGACGCCGCCACGCTGTCGGCGCGCTGGACAGAAGGCGTGCTGCTCAAGCGCGACGTGTTCTCGACGGTCGAGCGCGGGCGCTTTCGCAGCGATCACGGTGAGGTCGATGCGGTGCTGCGGCGGCTCGACCAGGTGCCGTGGTGGTCGTTTGGCCTGGCGCTGCATCTGTTCGCGCGCGAGCGGCGGGCGCTGACGCTTGCCAAGGGCCTCAATGTCGGCCCCGAGCTGCTCTGGGCCGGCCGCCGCGCGCTGGTGCGCGGCTTTATCGACGGCGTCGCGCTGCATCTGGCCAAGCCCCATGGCGACGTCGCCTATTTCCGTTCCGCCAAGGCAGCGCTGCGCCGGCTGCATCGCGCCGGCATCTGCCACAACGACCTCGCCAAGGAGCAGAACTGGCTGCGCGGCGCTGATGGACGCTGCTATGTCACCGATTTCCAACTCGCCGCCTGCTTCAAGAGCCGCAGCCGCCTGTTCCGCATCGCGGCCTATGAAGATCTGCGCCACATGCTCAAGCACAAGCGGAGCTACGCGCCGGACGCGTTGACGGCGATGGAGCGAAAGATCCTGGCGCGCAAATCCGCGGTCGCGAGCATCTGGCTGATGACGGGCAAGAAGGTCTACCGCGCCATCACGCGCGGCATCTTCAACTTCACCGACCGCGAGGGCGGCGGCCGCAGGCTGGTTAATGACGCCCCGGTGCTGGTCGATCTGATCCGCAGAAACCCCGAGGTGCGCGACACCGCGATTGTCGCCTTTGCCGATCGCAAGACCGGCGTCGGGCTCTACGCCTTTGTCGAGGCCGACAAGATGGCGCTGGAAAACCAGCTACGCCGCGATCTCGCCGCCGCCAAGGGCCCCAAGCCGCCTGAGCACATCCAGGTGGTGCACGCTTTGCCGCGCGACGCCGCCGGCAAGCCGCGCACCGAAATCCTTCAGCTCGTCGCGACGAACCAGCTCGACCTGATCGAGCCGATGATGAATAGCGACACCGACCGCGCGTTCCTCAAGGACATCCTCGATCAGCGCAAGAACCTGCGCGACCGCTTCAACTTCGAGGCGCAGCTGCCGTCAAATTGACGATGGCCCGGTCAGGCCGCTCCACCCAGGTACAGCCGCTTGACGATGTCGTTGGCCTTGAGCTCGTCGACGGAGGCGGCCGATACCGCGATCTCGCCATGGACAATGATGTAGCCGCGGTCGGCGATACGGATCGCCTGGTTGAAATTCTGCTCGGCCATCAGCACGGTCAGGCCAAAACTTTGCTTGAGCTCGCCGATCTTGGAGATCGTCTGCGACACCAGCAGCGGCGACAGCCCGACCGAGGGCTCGTCGACCAGCAACAGGCGCGGCGATGACATCAGCGCGCGGCCGATCGCGAGCATCTGCTGCTGGCCGCCGGACAGGGTGCCGGCGAGCTGGTTCTTGCGCTCCTTCAGCACCGGGAAGGTTTCGAAGGCCATCGCGAGATTGCGCTGGATGGCGCTGCGGGCGGCCTTGCGGAAGGCGCCGAGCATGAGGTTCTCGACGACGGTCAGCTTGGGAAAGAGGCGCCGTCCCTCCGGCACCAGCGCCACGCCGAGATCGACGATCTGCTCGGGTGTCAGCCGCGTCAGATCATGTGCCTTGCCGTCGATCGAAAGCGACACGCTGCCGCGCGCGGGCCGCACCAGTCCCATGACGCATTTGATCAGCGTGCTCTTGCCGTTGCCGTTGGTGCCGAGCAGCGCCACCGTCTCACCGCTCTCGACACGCATCGAGACACCGCGCAGCGCCTTGACCGCGCCATAGCCGGCATCGAGGCCCTCGATCGACAGCCTAAGTGCCAAGATAGGCCTCCTGAACATGCGGGTTCGCCATCACTTCGCCGGGTGGACCGACCGCAATCACCTTGCCGGCATCCAGGCACATCACCCGCTCGGAGAAACGCATCACCGCCTGCATGATGTGCTCGATCATGATGATGGCGATGTCCTGGCCACCGAGGCTGAGCAGGAGGTCCAGCACCTCGTCGACTTCGGAGTGCGACAGGCCGGCCATCGCTTCATCCGAGATTAGCAGTTTGGGTCCCGTCGCCATGGCGCGCGCCAGCTCCATCTTGCGCAGCTCGACTTGCGTGAGCGCGCTGGTCGCCGACAGGGCCTTGGGAGCGAGCCCGATGCGTGTCAGGATCGACATTGCCTCGTCACGCCGGTGCGCCTCGGTCTCGAACAGATGGCCGTGGGCGGCAAAGTCGAGTGCCACCATCAGGTTCTCGAGCACCGTCATGCTGCGGAAGGGCCGCGGCAGCTGGAAGCTGCGGGCAATGCCCCGATGCGAGCGCTGGTTGGCCGGCAAGGACGTGATGTCCTCGCCCGCAAACGTCACCGCGCCCTTGTTCGGACGCAGCGCGCCGGAAATGCAGTTGACCAGCGTGGTCTTGCCGGAGCCATTGGGCCCGATCAGGCCAAACCGTTCGCCCTTGCGGATTTCCACATTGATGTTGTCGAGCGCGACAAAGCCGCCAAAGGTCTTGGTCAGGGTGTCGATGCGCAGCAGCGGCGCTTCGCCCGCGGGGCCGGTCATGCATGCCCTCCCTTGCCCATGAAGCGGCTGACGAGGCCAATGATGCCCTTGGGCGCGGCCACGACAAACAGCACCAGCATCATGCCGAGCACGAGCACGTTGACCTCGGAGGAAATCGTCACCGCCAAAAATTGCTGTGTGGTGGCAAGCAGGACCGCGCCGATGACCGGGCCGATCCAGTGCGCGGTGCCGCCGATCAGCGACATCGCCAGCACCGACACCGAATAGTTCAGGTTGAACGCCGAGTCCGGATTGGCGAATGACAGATACAACGCCGCCGGCGCACCGCCGGCCGAGATCAGCGCACCCGAGATCATGCAGGCCAACAGCTTCAGCCGCAGCGTCGGCACGCCGGTGCATTCGGCGGCCAGCTCATCGTCGCGCAGCGCCTGCAGACCGCGGCCCATCCGCGAGTTCTGGATGAATCGCGCCACGGCGATCGCGACGACGACCAGCAACGCCTGCACGAAGAACAGCATCTTCACATAGCTGTCGAATGGCGGCATCACCGGCGGCCGCTGCAACTGAATGCCGGCGGCGCCGCCGACAAAGCGCCAGTTCGTGATCGTGGTTTCGATGATGATGGCGACCGCAATGGTGGCAATCGAGAAGAAGATGCCGCGCATCCGCAGTGTCAGCAGGCCGACGCCGAGGCCGAGCAGGCCGCCCATGATGGCAGCCACCAGGATCTGCACGCCAAGCGGCGCGCCGTAGGCCTGGATCAGCAGCACGGAGGTATAGACCCCGACACCGAAAAAGGCGTTGGTGCCGAAATTGACGTAGCCGGCATAGCCGCCGAGGATGGTCCAGGCGACCGACAACACCACGAATTGCAGGATCACGTAGCCTGCAAAGAACGGATATTCATTGCGGATGAACTGCGTCATCAGCAGGACGACGATCAGGAAGATCGCCACGCCGAGCCAGAAGGCAATCGAGCTACGCTGCATGGATCACCTGCCGAGCAGGCCCTGCGGCCGCACCGCGAGCACGGCCAGCAGCAGCGTGAACGAGATCGCCGGCGCCCAGGAAGCGCCGAACATGGTGAGCACGATCGTCTCGGCAACACCGAGGATCAGGGACGCAATCAGCGTGCCGGAGATGCTGCCGAGCCCGGCCATCACCACAACACAGAAGGTGCGGCCGATATAGACGCGGTCGAGCGTCGGCTCGACCGGCGCGACAATGATGAGCAGCGCACCGGCGAGCCCCAGCACGGCGGTCGCGATCCCGAAGGCAAATTGTTTGATGCGGACGGGATTGGCGCCCATCAGGCGCAGCCCCTCCTCGTCCTGTGCCACGGCGCGGATCGCCCGCCCCATGAAGGTCTTCGACAAATAGATGGCGAGCACCCCGGTCAGCGCCAGCGCGACGCCGAAGGCGACAAGCTGCCGGATCGGGATGCGCATAGCGCCGATCCGCCAGGCCTTGCCGATATAGGACGCCGTCACGGAGCGCTGATCGACGCCGAAATGCAGGATGATCAAGACTTCGATGATGAAGGCGACCCCGAAAAAGAAGGCGATGCCGCGCACGCCGGCATCGCTGCCTCGCTTTTCGAAGGTCTCGTAATAGATGCGATAGGTGATCAGCCCCAGCACGAAGAACACCGGCGTGATGATCAGCCCCGCCACGAGCGGATCGATGTCGTAGCTGTCGTTGAGCAGGAACACGCCGTAGGAAGCCAGCACCAGGAAGGCCGGATGGGCGACATGCGGCACGTCGAGTAGCCCGAAGGAGATCGACAGGCCGATGCTGACGGCTGCATAGAAGCAGCCGAGCAGCAGGCCCAGCACGACAGCGTCGCGCAGCAAGTCCATCGAGAACACTAAGCCCCTCCTCGCGTCTCGAAGCCGGCCGCGTGTTACTGGCGGGCGTCCTCAAAGGGCGTGATCAAGTCGCCAGTCTTCAGATTGTCGGGGAACAGGATCACCTGCTTACCGGCCTGGCGGAACTGGTCCATGTTCTTGTCTTTGATACCGCGGAACTGCGCTTCGAGTGTCGCGCTCTGCTTCCATTCGCCGTCATCCGCATAGGTGATCGATCCGACAATGGTCTTGTGCGTGTGCTCGCGCAGATATTTGGCAAGCGTCTTCTGATCGAGCGATTTGGTGGCGTTGACCGCCTGCTCGATCATCTGGCCCATGGCGTAGCCATAGGGTGCGATGTAGAAGCCGAGCGGATCGACCTTCGCTTCGGCGGCGCGTTTGGTGTACTTCTCGAAGAACTCCTTGGTGCCGTCAAAGTTCATGCTGGGTTCCGGCAGCCAGGTATTGTAGTTCACGACACCGTTGAGCAGCGACCCCATGTTCTCCATCACGGACGCAAATTGCAGGCCGACCATGGCGCCGCCGAAGATCTTGACGTTGTCGCCGACCCCGATCTCGTTGACGGCACGCATGATCGCTGCCGAATCCGGCGGATAGGACGCGACGAACACGATGTCGGGCTTGGCGGCATTGAGCGCGCGGATGATGCCGGAGAATTCGGCCGTGCTTGGCGGATAGGACTGATCGAACACGATGTTCAGCCCCTTCTTCTTGGCCACGTCGCGCGCCGTCGTGATCAGGTTCTGGGCGAATTCCTGGTCGGCCGAGAGCAGTGCGACACTCTTGCCACCCGCCTTCTGGCCGAGGCCGAGGAAGCCGGTCGCCCAGCTATCGGCCGGTCCCCATGGCGCGTTGTTGAACCACATGTCGTGATGGATCTTGCTGTTCACCTGGAACGAGAAATTGCCCATCAGGAGCAGCCCGCGCTGCTTGACCAGCGGCAAGATCGGAGCCGTCGGCACCGTGGCATAGGGCGCAAACAACAGGTCGACCTTGTCGACGTCGATCAGCTTCGCATAGAGCGCCGGCGTCTCCGAAGCGCTGGACTTGTCGTCATAGACGACCAGCTCGACCTTGCGGCCGAGCAGACCACCCTTGGCGTTGACGTCGTCGCGCCAGATCTCGATTCCGAGCAGCGAAGGCTTGCCGCCGCCGGCAAGACCGCCGGTCTGCGGCATCGACATGCCGATCTTGATCGGCTGCTCCTCGGCATAGGCCGTTGAAGTTAGCCCAAGCGCAACGACGGCCGTTGCCCAGCCGATCAGCGTCCTACGATTCATGTTCCCCTCTACGCAGTTTTTTTGATGATTGGTACTTGGCCGATTTCTTGGTCGATTTCTTGGTCGATTTTTGGAGTCTTGTCGAGCAGCCTTAACTTGCCGCGGGCGCGGCAACTTTCGCTTCCTTCAGGATCGCTGACGGGTCGGAGCCGACGCGACCGCTGGTCTTGTCCGCCTCGCCTTCGCGCGACAGCTTGAGGTCGAAGCGAATGCTCGGCACATCAGGAATTGGGCAGTCCGGATCGTTCGGAACGATATCGACGGCGAGATCGTCCGAAGAGCCGAACACGACGTCGTCGTCCAGATGCGGATCGTCGCGCAGATAGAGCGCGGTGACGAGCTCGCGATAGCCGGGAGT
>DATHMA010000196.1:0-6618 GCA_035487555.1 Bradyrhizobium sp.
ATGGCACAAGGTTGATCGTTTAACCGCTACTCCCGTCATTGCGAGCGAAGCGAAGCAATCCATCTCGCCGCTTGCCGCACTATGGATTTGCTTCGTCGCTTCGCTCCTCGCAATGACGAGCTATTCCCCATTCCACCCGCATGCCGTCAGCCGCTCGCGCATGTGCTCCGGCGCCGGGGCCACGACATGCACCGGCTCCTTGTTCTTCGAAATCGGAATCCCGATCTCGCGCGAATGCAGGTGCAGCCTCGGCTCGCCGAAACGCGGCCCTGTACCGTAGATATTGTCGCCGACGATCGGCCAGCCCTGGCTTGCCGCATGCACGCGCAATTGATGGGTGCGGCCGGTGACGGGTTCCATGGCGAGCCAGGTGAGGCCATCGCTCCGGCCGAGCACTTTCCAATTTGTAATGGCCTGCTGTCCTTCCGGATCCGGCTTCTGCCACCAGCCGCGCTCGGCGTTGAGGCGGCCGAGCGGCAGGTCGATGGTGCCTTCCTCTTCGGCCGGGCCACCCTCGACCAGGGTCCAGTAGGTCTTTGCAATCTTGCCGTGCTTGAACAACAGGCCGAGCGAGGCGGTGGCCTTGCGATGCCGCCCGAGCACCAGGCAGCCGGACGTGTCCTTGTCGAGCCGGTGGGCCAGCGCCGGTGGCCGCGGCAGGCCGAAGCACAGCGCGTCGAAGGAAGCTTCGAGATTGGCGCCGCCTTTGGGCCCGCGATGCACCGGGAGCCCGGCCGGCTTGTCGATGACCAGCATCAGCCCGTCGCGATGGAGCACGCGCGCCAGGATTTCATCTGCGGTCAATTGGGCAACATCCAGCAATAGCAAGTCTTTCGTTTGTTGACCGAAACGGCTAACACACCGGCGCAATGAATGACACGACGGATACACCCAAATTGAGCTGGTGGCGGCGGCTGTCCAGCGGGCTGAAGCGAACCTCGACGTCGCTGGGCACCGCGGTCGCCGATCTCGTCACCAAGCGCAAGCTTGACCGCGCCATGCTCGAGGATATCGAGGATGTGCTGCTGCGCGCCGATCTCGGCACGGATGTCGCCGCGCGCATCGCGGAAGCCGTCGGCACCGGGCGCTATGACAAGGCGATCTCGGCGGACGAAGTGAAGGACGTCGTTGCGACCGAAGTCGAGAAGGTGCTGTCGCCGGTGGCGAAGCCCCTGGTGATCGATACGGCGCATTCGCCCTTTGTCATTCTCGTGGTCGGCGTCAACGGTTCCGGCAAGACCACCACGATCGGCAAATTGTCGGCGAAATTCGCCGCCGAAGGCCGCAAGGTGATGCTGGCCGCGGGCGACACGTTTCGTGCGGCGGCGATCGAGCAGCTCAAGGTCTGGGGCGAGCGTACCAAATCGCCGGTGATTGCGGGCGCGCAGGGCTCCGATTCCGCGGGCCTTGCCTTCAATGCGCTGACGGCGGCGAAAGAGCAGAAGATTGACGTGCTCCTGATCGACACCGCCGGCCGCCTGCAGAACAAGGCTGAGCTGATGAAAGAGCTGGAGAAGGTCGTGCGCGTCATCCGAAAGGTGGACGCGACGGCGCCGCATGCCGTGCTACTCGTGCTCGACGCCACCGTGGGGCAGAACGCGCTGTCGCAGGTCGAGGCGTTTCATCGCACCGCGGGTGTCACGGGTCTTGTGATGACCAAGCTCGACGGCACCGCGCGCGGCGGCATCCTGGTGGCGCTCGCGGAAAAGCACAAGCTGCCGGTGCATTTCATCGGCGTCGGTGAGGGCGTCGACGACCTCGCGCCATTTGCGGCAAGGGACTTTGCCAAAGCCATCGCGGGATTAGAGGCATGACCCCGAAAAGTGGAAACCGGTTTTCGGATAAGGTCATGCCTCAAAATGAGAGTCGAGCGTAATGGACAAGACCCAGCCGCACCCGCTGTTCAAGTTCGCGACCGAGGTCGGTCCGCTGGTCGTGTTCTTTGCGGTGAATGCCAAATTCCATCTGTTCGTTGCGACCGGTGCCTTCATGGCCGCAATCGCGGTGGCGATGATCGCCTCATACGTCGTGACCAGACATGTGCCGCTGATGTCGTTGGTCACCGGCATCGTCGTGCTCATATTCGGAACCTTGACGCTCGTGTTGCACGACGAGACCTTCATCAAGGTCAAACCGACCATCATCTACAGCCTGTTCGCGCTGGTGCTCGGTGGCGGCCTGCTGTTCGGCCGCTCGTTCCTTGCCGTCGTGTTCGATCAGATGTTCAACCTGACCCCGCAGGGCTGGCGCATTCTGACGTGGCGCTGGGCGCTGTTCTTTGCAGCACTGGCGGTTCTGAACGAAGTGATCTGGCGTACCCAGAGCACGGATTTCTGGGTGAACTTCAAGCTGTTCGGCGTGACGCCGTTAAGCATGGCTTTTGCCCTCAGCCAGATGTCGCTGATCAAGCGCCATCATCTCGAGCCGGCGTCGCTGGAAGCGAGCGAGGCGGCGGAAGGCGACGTGCGGAAGGGGTAATCGTCATTGCGAGGAGCGATAGCGACGAAGCAATCCATGCTTCAGCAAGCGGAGAGATGGATTGCTTCGCTTCGCTCGCAATGACGAGAATTAAGAACCCGCTTTCATCGCCTTGTCGATCTCGACCCGCACCACGCTGTCGAGATTGTCAGGCGTAACCGGCCCGACCAGCTTGTAGACGATCTTGCCTTCGCGCCCGACGATGAAGGTCTCGGGCACGCCATAGACGCCCCATTCAATCGCAGCGCGGCCGTTGCCGTCGACGCCGACCATGCCGTACGGATTGCCGTACTGGCCGAGGAAGCGCCGCGCGTTATCAGGCGCATCCTTGTAATTGATGCCGATCACCTGCAGCCGCTTGTCCTTGCCGAGCTCGGTCAGGAGCGGTGCCTCGTCACGACATGGCACGCACCACGATGCCCAGACATTCACGACACTGACTTTGCCCGTGAACGCGGAAGGATCGAGCCCCGGCACGGCCTGGCCGTTGACGGTGAGGCCTTGGAGCGGCGGCAGCGACGTCTGAGGCGCGGGGTGACCGATCAGGGCGGATGGAATTCGCGATGGGTCCCCGGCGCCGAGCCCGAACCAGAACAATATCGCCAACCCTGCAAAGAAGATCAGCGGGAGGAGCATCAGGAAGCTGCGGCGGCGTGGCGCGGCAGCTGTGGTGATCGGTTGATTCATGACAGCTCCGTTGCGCTCTGCCCGGAGCGGCGCGTCACGCCGCTCTCGTCGAATTCGCGCAGGCGCTGCGTCTGGCTGCGATAGTCGAGCGCGATCCAGCCGATCAAAAAGGCCAGCACCAGCGCGACCAGCGCGTAGGAGCCGACGATGAAGGATGCGTAGGGTCCGAGCGACATGTCAGGCTGCTCGGCGACCGGCCTGCATCATCTGCAGGCTGCGCACCCGGCGGCGCAGGATTTCATTACGCATCGCGGCCAGATGCAGCGTGAGGAATAGAAGCGTGAACGCCATCGCCATCACCAGCAGCGGAATCAGGAAGGCGCGGTCGAGTGTCGGGCCGTCCATGCGGAACACCGAAGCCGGTTGGTGCAGCGTGTTCCACCAGTCGACCGAGAATTTGATGATGGGAAGGTTGATCGCGCCGACCAGCGTCAGCACCGCCGCCGCACGCGCCGCGCGCGAGGGATCCTCGACGGCGCGCCACAGCGCCATCAGGCCGAGATACATCAAGAAGAGGATCAGCACGGAGGTGAGCCGCGCGTCCCACTCCCAATAGGTGCCCCACATCGGCCGGCCCCAGAGCGAGCCGGTGACGAGTGCGAGGAAGGTGAAGGCCGCCCCGATGGGAGCCGCGGATTTCGCCGCGACATCGGCGAGCGGATGCCGCCACACCAGCGTTCCCAGCGCAGCAACGCTCATCACGCCCCAGACGAACATCGACAACCACGCATTCGGCACATGGATAAACATGATCTTGACGGTGGCGCCCTGCTGGTAGTCGTCCGGCGCCGTCGCCGATTGATAAAGACCGAATGCGAGCAGGATCGCCGTCGCTGCCACAAGCCACGGCAGCACGCGCGCGGTCAGCGCCAGGAATTTGGTGGGGTTGGCAAGCTCGGAGAGCGTCATGGCACCCTGTTAATCGCAGCAAGCTTTACAGGCAATTGACATCGTGCCGCTCGGCAAGAGTTGATCGGCATCAATCCAGCCCCTGTCGCAGGCTCGCCGCGGCCGCGAACGGCCCGATCACGAAACTGATCAGGGATAGCGCGCACAGGATCGAAAACGGCGCGCCGAACGTCTGGGGGCCAGATATCGCTGCTTCCGACGCCGCAACCCCGAAAATCAGCACCGGAATCGAGAGCGGCAGCACGAGCACGGCGAGCAACAGCCCGCCGCGATGGAGCGTCACCGCCAGTGCCGCGCCGATCATACCGGTGAAGGTGAGGGCCGGCGTTCCCGCAAGCAGCGTCAGCGCCACCGCCGAGGTCGACAACCCGTCGAGATTGAGCAGGAGGCCAAGCACGGGGGTCGCGACGATCAGCGGCAGGCCGGCGGCGATCCAATGCGCCAGCGCCTTGGCGGCGCAGGCGAGTTCCAGGGGCGTCCGGCTCATGACAATGAGATCGAGCGAGCCGTCTTCATGGTCGGCCGTAAACAGCCGGTCCAGCGTGAGCAGGCTCGCGAGCAGCGCGCCGAGCCATAGGATCGCCGGCCCCAGCCGCGCCAGCAGTTTCAGGTCAGGTCCGACCGCAAACGGCATCAGCACGACCACGCTGAGGAAGAACAGCACGCCAATCAGCGCCCCGCCGCCCACGCGCAGCGCAATCCGGATGTCGCGGCGAATCAGGGCGGCGAGTGAGGTCACTGGACGCCTCCCATCTTGAGTTCCCGGGTCTCGATCCCGAGTGGGCCGTGGGTGGCGGCGACGATCAGCCCGCCGCGGGCGAGATGCTCGCGCATCAGCCCAGAAAACAGCTCCTGCCCGGTTGCGTCCAGTGCAGCGGTTGGTTCGTCCAGGAGCCAGACCGGCCGGCGCACCGCCAGGAGTCGGGCCAGCGACAGCCGCCTCCGCTGCCCGGCTGAGAGATAAGCCGCCGGCAGATGGGCGGCGTGGTCGATCCCGACCGCTTTGAGGCTGGCGCCCGCTTCGGCGGCCTCGCCGCCGAGAAAATTCCGCCAGAAGGAAAGGTTTTCCTCGACGCTCAGCGCCGGCTTCAGCGCATCGCGGTGGCCGAGATAATGGGCCTGTTCGGCCAGGGTCAGCTCGGCCTCGCCGCCCTCCAGCGCGATGGTCCCCTCGGTCGGCATCAACAGCCCCGCGACCAGCCGCAGCAGCGAGGTCTTGCCTGATCCATTGTGGCCGGTGACGGCCAGCGCCTCGCCGGAGGCGACCTCGAAATCGAGCTCGGCGAACACCTCGCGCCCGCCCCGCACACATGTCACCCCGCGCCCCGAGAGCCGCATGTCGCCCCTTTCCTTAGCCCTCAGAAATTCGATGCTACCGCGTGAGAATTTTATGGCTGCCACGCGCTCGCGGATGGTTGTCGATATGGCGATGTCGTTAGAAAGCTTCTATAAGCCGGAACTTGATGCAGCACACAATCGCGCGCTGCGGCCAGCCCTTCGCTGATGGTGTTATAATACCCCTTGCCGGGTATAACTGACAATTGGGATTCCTCACATGACCTCTCTCGACAGCTTCAAGAGCCGAAAGACCCTCAAGGTCGGCGGCAAGACCTACGTCTATTACAGCCTGCCCGCCGCCGAGAAGAATGGTCTGAAGGGGATTTCGAAGCTGCCTTACTCGATGAAGGTGCTGCTCGAGAACCTGCTGCGCAATGAGGACGGCCGCTCGGTCAAGAAGGAAGACATCCAGGCGTTCGCGAAATGGCTGAAGAAGCGCAAGCTCGAACATGAGATCGCGTTCCGCCCGGCGCGCGTCCTGATGCAGGATTTCACCGGCGTGCCGGCGGTGGTCGATCTCGCCGCGATGCGTAACGCGATGCAGAAGCTTGGCGGCGATGCCGAGAAGATTAACCCGCTGGTGCCGGTCGATCTCGTCATCGATCACTCGGTGATCGTGAACTTCTTCGGCGACAACAAGGCTTTCGCCAAGAACGTGGTCGAGGAATACAAGCAGAACCAGGAGCGCTACGAATTCCTGAAATGGGGCCAGGCCGCGTTCTCGAATTTCTCCGTCGTGCCGCCCGGCACCGGCATCTGCCACCAGGTCAATCTCGAATATCTCGCCCAGACGGTCTGGACCCGCAAGGAGAAGATGACCGTCGGCAAGAAGACCGGCACCTTCGAAGTCGCCTATCCGGATACGCTGGTCGGCACCGACTCGCACACGACGATGGTCAACGGCCTTGCCGTGCTCGGCTGGGGCGTCGGCGGCATCGAGGCGGAAGCCTGCATGCTCGGCCAGCCGCTGTCGATGCTGCTGCCCGACGTGGTTGGCTTCAAGCTGAAGGGCCAGTTGAAGGAAGGCGTCACCGCGACCGACCTCGTGCTGACCGTGACCCAGATGCTGCGCAAGCAGGGTGTGGTCGGCAAGTTCGTCGAATTCTTCGGACCTGGTCTCGACTTCCTCTCCGTCGCCGACAAGGCGACCATCGGCAACATGGCCCCCGAATATGGCGCAACCTGCGGCTTCTTCCCGGTCGATAC
>DATHMA010000197.1:0-17847 GCA_035487555.1 Bradyrhizobium sp.
CCCGGCATCGATCAGCCGCTCGGTACGCTCGTAGCCGCCCTCGCCGACGGTGGTGGCGGCGGCGACGCGGAGCCGCCCCTGCGCGTCCTTGCAGGCGAGCGGATGGGTGACGGCCTTTTCCATGTCCTTCACGGTGATCAGACCGACGCAGCGATACTGGTCGTCGACCACCAGCAGTTTCTCGATGCGATGCTGATGCAGCATCCGCTTGGCTTCGTCCTGGCTCACGCCCTCCCGCACCGTGACGAGCTTTTCGTGCGTCATCAGCTCCGACACCTTCTGGCGCGGATCGGTGGCAAAGCGCACGTCGCGGTTGGTGAGAATGCCGACGAGCTTGCCGGGCTTGCCACCGCCGCCGCCGGTGACGACGGGAATGCCCGATATCCCGTTATCCTTCATCAGCGTCAGCGCATCGGCGAGCGTTGCGTCGGGTCCGATGGTGAGCGGATTGACGACCATGCCGGACTCGAACTTCTTCACCTGCCGCACCTGGGCGGCCTGCGCATCGGGATCGAAATTGCGATGGATCACGCCGACGCCACCCGCCTGCGCCATGGCAATCGCCATGCGCGCCTCGGTGACGGTGTCCATCGCGGAGGCGATAATCGGGATATTAAGGGCAATGGCGCGGGTAACGTGGGAACGGATGTCGACCTCAGAAGGCAGCACATCCGAATGGCCGGGTTTCAGCAGCACATCGTCGAACGTGTAGGCTTCGCGAAAGCCTTGAAGTCCCTGCGCCATCGCCAACTCCTTTTCCGGCAGCCCTTTGGGCCGCCATTGATTCGTTTTGGGATGAACATCGCCGTCGGCAGAATAGCTGTTCCGCCGTCGAATCGAGGCCCATCGGTGGGGTTGACGCTGGTCGATAGCATGGTGCTGTGACGAATCAAAGCACCATACACAGCCTTTTCATTACAGGGCCGTAGGGGTCGAATTCAGCGCGGATAGCCCGGCGGCGGGCCGTGCCGGCGGATCGCCTCCACCATCTCGCGGTGCCTCCGCTCCTCCCGCCTCATGTGCACCGCGATCACGGCATGCGCCGACGGCACCAGCAGCAGAAAGTGGAAAAACAGGCCCAAAACGAGGCAAATTACCAGCAGCACCACGTTGAAAATCGCCGAAAAAGGCTGCCCGTTCAGCAGCAGGCCGAGCGGCGGCACCAGCACAGCGAGCACGTAAATCATCTTGCGAACTCCCCGACCAATGCGAAAAGCGTCCAGCAGGATGTAGGTTTTGTAGCGCCTTCCGCAATAGTAAGTCAGACGGGAGGGTGATACAGCGCCCGTAGCCTCTTTTGCCCGCCTTTTGGCCTTTCCTCCGGATAGATGAACAAACAGCGCGTTATCCCGCTCATCGTCGCCACCGCCCTGTTCATGGAAAACATGGACTCGACCGTGATTGCGACCTCGCTGCCGGCGATTGCGGCCGATATCGGGACGAGCCCGCTGACGCTGAAGCTCGCGATCACGTCCTATCTGTTGTCGCTCGCGGTATTCATCCCGGCGAGCGGCTGGACCGCGGACCGCTTCGGGGCGCGCATGGTGTTTGCGCTCGCGGTTGGCGTGTTCATCGTCGGATCAATCGGCTGTGCGCTTTCCCATTCCGTAACCAATTTCGTCTTCGCCCGCATCCTGCAGGGCATGGGCGGGGCGATGATGACGCCGGTGGGGCGTTTGGTCTTGCTGCGTAGCGTCGACAAGAGCGCGCTGGTCAATGCGATGACATGGGTGACCGTGCCGGCGCTGATAGGCCCGGTGATCGGGCCGCCACTCGGCGGTTTCATCACCACCTATTTCTCCTGGCACTGGATCTTCCTGATCAACATCCCGATCGGGCTGCTCGGCATCTTCATGGCGATGAAGTTCATCGACCCGATCAAGAGCATCGACCCGGAGCGCTTCGATCTCTACGGCCTGCTCCTGGCGGGCATCGGTCTCGCCGGTATCGCCTTCGGCCTCTCGGTCGCCGGCCTCAACCTCCTGCCATGGAGCGTGGTTGCCGCGCTCGTCGGCGTCGGCTCCATCTCGATGACGCTCTATGTGATACATGCGCGGAAGACGGGATCGCCAGTGCTCGATTTCTCGCTGTTGCGGCTGCCGACGATGCGGGCCGCCATCATTGGCGGCTTCATGTTCCGCCTCGGCATCGGCGCGCTGCCGTTCCTGCTGCCGCTGTTGATGCAGGTCGGATTCGGCCTCTCGCCTTTCCAGTCGGGCCTCGTCACCTTCGCCTCCGCCGTCGGCGCCATGGGCATGAAAACGCTTGCCTCGCGCATCATCCGCACCTTCGGCTTCCGCAACATGATGACGGCGAATGCGGTCATCAGCGCCTTCTTCCTCGGGGCCTGCGCGCTGTTCACAGTGAGCACACCGCTGACTCTGATCTTCATCATTCTGGTGGTCGGGGGCTTCTTCCGTTCGTTGGAATTCACCGCGATCAACACGGTCGCTTATGCAGAGGTCGAACCGGGCCAGATGAGCCGTGCCACGACGCTCGTCAGCGTCAATCAGCAATTGGCGGTCTCGGCCGGCGTTGCGGTCGGCGCATTCTCGGTCGAGACGACGCTGTGGTTTCACGGCCAGACCGAGTTGAGCGCGACCGTGTTCGCACCGGCCTTCATCGTGGTTTCGCTGATCTCGGCCGCGTCGTGCTATTTCTTCTGGCAGATGCCCGACGACGCCGGCCACGAAATCTCCGGCCGCAAGGCGATCGCGATCTCGAGCCGCAAGGGAGCTGCCAAGGAAGCCGCCCAGGAAGCGCGGGTGGTCGCCACCGAGGGCACTCAGAACGCAAGGGATCAGAGGCTGGGGTAGCTGGGCAGCACCCTCTCCTCGTCATTGCGAGCGAAGCGAAGCAATCCACCTGTCCGCATGCCGAGGCATGGATTGCTTCGCTGCGCTCGCAATGACGAACGGTTAGGCCTCGGCTTTCGAGCCGCCCCGAAACCCCGTTGCCAGCACGTAGCGCTCGGCTGAATCCTGCCGGCTCGCGGCTGGCTTGACGTGCTTCACGACAGCAAAATCGCGCTTCAGCTGCGCCAATAATTCCGTATCCGCCCCGCTCTGAAACACTTTCGCCAGGAACGCGCCGCCGGGATTGAGCACCTCTGCGGCAAAGGCGGCGGCAATCTCGACGAGGCCGACGATGCGCAACTGGTCGGTCTTGCGATGGCCCGTGGTATTGGCGGCCATGTCCGACATGACGACGTCGGCGCGGCCGCCCATCATCGCGGTCAGTTTCTCCGGCGCGTCGTTGGCGTGGAAATCGAGCTGGGCGAATTGCACGCCGGCAATTTCCGGCATCTCCAACAGATCGATCGCGATCACCCTGCCCTTGCCGTCGGCCGCGCCGACGCGTTTGGCCGCGATCTGGCTCCAGCCGCCGGGCGCGGCGCCAAGGTCGACCACGGTCATGCCGGGCTTAAGGAGGCGATGCTTGTCGTCGATTTCGATCAGCTTGTAGGCGGCGCGCGAGCGATAGCCGTCACGCTTGGCCTGCGCGACATAGGGATCGTTGAGCTGCCGCTCCAG
The DNA here is from genome assembly GCA_035487555.1 of Bradyrhizobium sp. Classification (GTDB taxonomy): domain Bacteria; phylum Pseudomonadota; class Alphaproteobacteria; order Rhizobiales; family Xanthobacteraceae; genus Bradyrhizobium. Next base: position 3,534 of record DATHMA010000197.1, read on the forward strand.
CCAGAGTTTTGACGACAGCTTGCGCTTGCCGCCGGTCTTCACCTGGACATGGAGCCGGCCGGTCTTGTCTTTAGCCATGGGGAATCACCAGGCGCCGAGCGCGCCATCCTCGCGCATCATCTCGACCAGCATCCCCTCGCGCAAGCCGCGATCGGCGACCCGCAGCCGCGGCAGCGGGAACGCCTGCCGGATCGCGTCGAGAATGGCGCAGCCGGCGAGCACGAGATCGGCGCGGTCGACGCTGATGCAATTGTTGTTGGCGCGCTGCTGATAACTCATGGCCAGCAGCCGTTCGATAGTCAGTGTGACGTCGGCATCGTCCATCCAGATGCCGTCGATCCGGCGGCGGTCGTAGCGGGCGAGGTTGAGATGGATGCCGGCGAGCGTCGTCACCGTGCCGGAGGTGCCGAGCAGGTGCATGCCGTCGATATCGCGGCCATGCTCGGCCGCAAACGGCGCGATATGGCCGGCAACCTCGGAGACCATCCGCGCATACAATTCCCGCGTCACGTCGCGGCCGCCAAAATGTTCGGCCAGCGTTACGACGCCAAGCGGGATCGACATCCACGCTTTCGTCAGCGGCTCGCAATGCCTCTCCGCCGGATCGCGCTCGATCCGCACGAGCTCGGTCGAGCCGCCGCCGATGTCGAACAGGATCGCGCCGCGTCCCCTGGGGTCGAGCAGCGGCGAGCAGCCGATCACGGCGAGCGCTGCCTCGGTCTCGCGGTCGATCACTTCCAGGTGAATGCCGGTCTCGGCCGCGACCCGATCGCGGAAGCCGTCGGCGTTCGAGGCCGCGCGGCAGGCCTCCGTTGCGATCAGCCGCAGCCGCCGCGCCTTGCGGGTCTGGATCTTGTCACGGCAGATCGAGAGCGCAGCAATCGCCCGCTCGATCGCGGCATCGCTGATGCAGCCGGTCGCCGAAATCCCCTCGCCGAGGCGGATGATGCGGGAGAAGGAATCGACCACGCGAAAGCCATCGCCGGCCGGACAGGCGATCAGGAGCCGGCAATTGTTGGTGCCGAGGTCGAGCGCCGCATACACCTCGGTTCCGTTAGCCTGCGAGAGCTGGGCAGGCGCCATGACGGCGCCATCACCCTGCAGGTCCTCGCACGGCATCGGGCCGTTACGAAGCCGCGTGTCATCGTTCATTCAAACTGTCTTTCCGCGGGCCGTGGTCGACCCGGCTTGGAATGTCTTTTTCAGGGCAAACATTAGCAGCGCCCAAGGGGTGTGCAACAAGCCCCACATAGGACTATGCCTAATCTGCCATTGTGGCTCGCTGAGCGAGACGTTATTTCAACGAAACAGCCCCGAAAACGCGCGGAATTAGGCACTTCTGATGCAAGATTACACTTCGTCCATCCATGTCGAAAACGCTATTGCGATGCAAAAATACGGCGTCGGCCAGCCGGTCCGGCGCAAGGAAGACGACACGCTGGTCCGCGGCAAGGGCAAATACACCGACGATTTCAACCTGCCCGGCCAAGCCTATGGCTGGGTCGTCCGGTCCAGCCACGCCCACGGTATCCTCAAGGGGATCGACACTTCCGCGGCCCGGACGATGCCGGGTGTGCTCGGAATCTGGACCGGCGCGGACATGGAGGCAGCGGGCTACAAGCCGTTCTTCTGCGGACTGCCGCTGAAGAACCGCGACGGCACGCCAATCCTGCAGACCAATCGCCCGCCGCTCGTCACCGACAAGGTGCGTTATGTCGGCGATGCCGTTGCCTTTGTCGTGGCGGAGACGGCCGCGCAGGCGCGCGACGCCGCGGAAGCCGTCGAGCTCGATATCGAGGCCCTGCCCGCCGTGACCGACGCCGCCGAGGCGACAAAGCCCGGCGCGCCGCAGCTCTACGATCACATCCCCAATAACGTCGCCCTCGACTATCACTATGGCGACACCGCCAAGGTCGAAGCAGCCTTTGCCAGCGCCGCGCATGTGACCAGGCTCGACATCGTCAACAACCGGGTCGCCGTGGTGCCGATGGAGCCGCGTGTTGCGCTCGGGCATTACGACAAGAAGGCCGAGCGTTACACGCTGCAGGCCCCGACGCAGGGCGTTTCCGGCAACCGCGCCATGATGGCGCGCATCCTGAACGTGCCGCCGGAGAAGATCCACTTACTGACCGCCAATGTCGGCGGCTCGTTCGGGATGAAGAACGTGAATTATCCCGAATACGCCTGCATCCTGCACGCTGCGAAGGTGCTGGACCGGCCGGTGAAATGGACGGATGAGCGTTCGACCAGCTTCCTGTCCGACAGCCAGGGCCGCGCCCAGCTCATTCACGCCGAGCTTGCACTCGAGGCCGACGGCAAATTCCTCGCGGTGCGCCTCTCCGGCTATGGCAATATCGGCGCCTTCATCGCCGGCGTTGGGCCGGGACCGCTGTCGGCCAACACCACCAAGAATCTCTCCGGCGTCTATCGCACGCCGCTCATTGCCGTCGACATGAAGGTGGTCGTCACCAACACCTCGCATCTCAGCGCCTATCGCGGCGCCGGGCGGCCCGAGGCGAATTATTACATGGAGCGGCTGGTCGATCGCGCCGCCGACGAGATGGGCATCGACCGCCTCACCCTGCGCAAGCGCAATTACGTGAAGCCGGCGCAATTCCCCTATCTGGCCGCTTCCGGCGTCACCTATGATTGCGGCGATTTCGCCGGCGTGCTCGGCAAGGCGCTGGAACTCTCCGACCACGCCAATTTCGGCAAGCGCAAGCGTGAGAGCCGCAAAAACGGCAAGCTCCGCGGCATCGCGGTCGGCTCCTATCTCGAAGTGACGGCGCCGCCGTCCGGCGAGCTCGGCAAGATCACCTTCGATCCCGACGGAGCCGTGACGCTGACGACCGGCACGCTGGACTACGGCCAGGGCCATGCCACGCCGTTCTCGCAGGTGCTGAGCGCGCAGCTCGGCGTGCCCTTCGACAAGATCAAGCTGGAACAGGGCGACAGCGACCTGGTGCGTTTCGGCAACGGCACCGGCGGCTCGCGCTCGATCACCGCGACCGGACAGGCCATCGTCGAGGCCTCCGCCCTCGTCGTCGAGAAGGGCAAGAAGGCGGCGGCGCACTTCCTGGAAGCCTCTGAGGCCGACATCGAATTTGCCGGCGGCCGCTTCACCATTGCCGGTACCGACCGCTCGATCGGCATCATGGAGCTGGCGCAGCGCATGCGCGACGGGAAGATGCCCGAGGATGTACCCAATTCGCTCGATGTCGATCACGCGACCAAGGAAACCATCTCGACCTTCCCGAACGGATGTCATGTCGCCGAGGTCGAGGTCGATCCCGAAACCGGCGTCGTCAGGATCGTGCGCTACAGCGGCGTCAGCGATTTCGGCACCATTGTCAATCCGATGATCGTCGCCGGCCAGATGCATGGCGGCGTCGCGCAGGGCATCGGCCAGGCGCTGATGGAAGAAGTGAGCTACGACGGCGGTGGCCAGCCAATCACCGGCTCGTTCATGGACTACGCACTGCCGCGCGCGCAAGACATTCCGTCGATGCAGCTCGGTGACCACCCCTCGCCGACCAAGAGCAACCCGCTCGGCACCAAGGGCTGCGGCGAAGCCGGCTGCGCCGGAAGCATGGTCGTCGTCGTCAATGCGGTGATCGACGCGCTGTCCGACTACGGCATCAAGGACCTCAACATGCCGCTGACGCCGGAGAAGATCTGGCGCGCGATTGAGGACGCGAAGAAGGTGGCGTAGTGCTTTTCTTCTCCCTCGCCCCGCTCTTCGCGGGGAGAGGGTTGGGGTGAGGGGCTGCTTCCGCAAAGATGGTGAGAGACGGAATCGCGGAGAGTCCCCCTCACCCGGATTGCTTCGCAATCCGACCTCTCCCCGCATCCGCCTTCGCCAGAAGGCGGGCTTCGGCGACAAGAGCGGGGCGAGGTGAAAGAGCTAAGCCGCCGCCAGCTCCCGCGGCTGGTAGATCGCGATATGCCAGCAATGGGCGAGCGGCGTGGTGCCGTTGGCGACGACCAGCGCGTCGAGCTCGACGAAGCGGTGGCCCTTCTTGTCGTAATTGCCGATCACTTTTGCCCGCGCGGTCAATTCATCGCCGGGCTTGGCCGCCGCGAGAAGCTGCATCCTGGTGCCGACATGAATCCAGGGGCCGAGGATAGCGTTGTCGACCAGCACCTTGTTCATGATCCGCGGATACAGGCCCGGATGGCCGAGGCCTTCACGGCCATAGATCGCATCCGTCTCCCTGATATCGGCAAGATATTCGTTTGCCGCTTCGCCGGCCCAGCGGCGCGGCTCGGTGCCGAGCCATTTGCCGACCTCGTAGGAAGCCGTGTTCACCGGCCGGCGCTCTTTCACTGGCGCAACGGCCGTATAATCGGCCAGCGCGAAAGTCGGCACCGATACCGGCAGTGACGCGGTCCCGGTCGCGCAGAGCTCACCCTTGCTCTGCACTTCGACGGTGAGGCCATCAACCTCCTCGACGGCGGAAACTTCGGCGTACTCGCCGTCATAGACCGGCTTGACGAAACGCGCCTCGATCAGGCCGCGCTCAAGGAACGTACGGCCCCATTTCGCAACCGGCATGTGCAGCATATAGGCGAGCACATCGACGCCGGGCACGAGGCCGCCGGAAAAACCGTATTTCCGCGCCACCGTATCGTCATGGATCTTGTTCTCGGAGAACTTTGAGGTGTTGTAGGCCGAGACGCGGTGGGTTTGCGGGCCGGTCATGGGTTTTGCCTTGTTTCCATGGTTTTCGGGCATGATCGTAATCAAACCCGAGGGCGTGGCAAGACCAGCCTTTCCCTCGCAATTTTCCGCCCGATGGAGTACACGCCGGGGCAATGACGGAAGCCCCCCAGACCACGCGCATCTATGTCGATGCGGATGCCTGCCCTGTGAAGGACGAAATTTATCGCGTCGCGGTGCGGCTCGGCGTGCCCGTGAGCGTGGTCGCCGGCCAATTCATCCGCGTGCCGCAGGACCCGCTGATCGAACGGGTTGCTGCCGGTTCCGGAATGGATGCCGCTGACGACTGGATCGCCGAACGCGCTCGCGCGGGCGATGTGGTCATCACATCAGATATTCCGCTGGCGAGCCGCTGCGTCAAAGCCGGCGCGGACGTTATCGCGCCGAACGGCAAGCCGTTTTCGGAAGCGTCGATCGGCATGACACTTGCGGTGCGAAACCTGATGACCGATCTGCGCTCGTCCGGTGAAATCACCGGCGGACCAAGATCATTCTCGCCGCGCGACCGCTCGGCTTTCATCTCCGCGCTCGACCAGACCATCCGCCGCATCCAGCGCCAGCGGGCCACCCAGCCCGCCGTCAAGCAAGAGTGAAGTTGAAACCATGGCGCCGCCGCTGATCCAGCTGAAAGACATCGCGCTGACCTTTGGCGGCACGCCATTGCTGGCCGGCGTCGAATTATCCGTATCGACCTCCGAGCGCGTCTGCCTGATCGGCCGCAACGGCTCCGGCAAATCGACGCTTCTAAAGATCGCGGCCGGCCTGGTCGAACCCGACGGCGGCACCCGCTTCGTGCAGCCGGGTGCGACCGTCCGCTATCTGCCGCAGGAGCCGGATTTTTCGGGCTTTGCCACAACGCTGGCTTATGTCGAAGCCGGATTGGCGCCGGGCGACGATCATTATCAGGCCCGTTATGTGCTCGAGCAACTCGGCCTGCACGGCGACGAAGACCCCGCGCATGTCTCGGGCGGTGAAGCCCGCCGCGCGGCGCTAGCGCGGGTGCTGGCGCCCGAACCGGATATCCTGTTGCTGGACGAGCCGACCAACCATCTCGATCTCACGACCATCGAATGGCTGGAAAGCGAACTCAATAGTCGCCGCAGCGCGCTCGTGATCATCAGCCATGACCGCCGTTTCCTCTCTAATCTCTCGCGCTCGACCGCGTGGCTCGATCGCGGCCAAATCCGGCAAGTCGACCGTGGCTTCAGCGGCTTTGAGGCATGGCGCGACGAGGTGCTGGCGGAGGAAGAACGCGACCAGCACAAGCTCGACCGCAAGATCGTCAACGAAGAACATTGGCTGCGCTACGGCGTTTCCGGACGCCGTAAGCGCAACGTCAAGCGGCTCGGCAACCTCTATGCCCTGCGAGAGCAGCGGCGTGACTATCGCGGCGCGGCCGGCAACGCCAACTTGACCGCTGCGGAAGCAGACAAATCCGGCAAGCTCGTGATCGAGGCCAAGAACATCTCCAGGACCTATGGCGATCGCAAGATCGTCGATGGCTTTTCAATCCGCGTCCAGCGCGGCGACCGCATCGGTATCGTCGGCCCGAACGGCGCCGGCAAAACCACGCTGATCGAGATGCTGACCGGCGCGAGCCCGCCCGATAGTGGCATGATCCGCTTGGGCGCCAACATCGAAATGGCGACGCTGGACCAGCACCGTGAAAGTCTCGATCCGAAATCGACCTTGGCGGAAGCGCTGACCGGCGGCCGCGGCGATCACGTCATGGTTGGCGGCAAGCCGAAACATGTCGTCAGCTACATGAAGGACTTCCTCTTCGCGCAGGAACAGATGCGTACGCCGCTCGAAGTGCTCTCCGGCGGCGAACGCGGTCGGTTGATGCTGGCGCGCGCGCTGGCAAAACCGTCCAATTTGCTGGTGCTGGACGAGCCGACCAACGATCTCGACCTAGAGACGCTAGATGTGCTGGAAGAGATGCTCGGCGAATACGAGGGCACGGTGATCCTGATCAGCCATGACCGCGATTTCCTAGACCGCGTCGTGACCTCGGTGATCGCGCCCCAAGGAGATGGCCGCTGGATCGAATATGCCGGCGGCTACACCGACATGCTGGCGCAACGCGGCGCCGATCTAAAGCGCGAGGCGGCGAAGAATGCCGCGCCGGAGACCACCAAAGCGGCCAAGGCTGCCGGAGCTTCAGGCACATCGAAGCGAAAGCTGAATTTCAACGAGAAGCACGCGCTGGAGACTTTGCCGAAGACGATAGCCAAGCTGCAGGCCGAGATCGCCAAGCAGCAGCGGTTCCTTGACGATCCCAATCTCTACAACAAGGATCGGAGGAAATTCGACCAGGCGTCTGATGCGCTGACGACGGCTCAGAAGGAATTGCAGGAAGCCGAGGACCGCTGGCTCGAGCTTGAGGTGCTGCGCGAGGAAATCGAACAAGCCTGAACGTAGGATGGGTAGAGCGCAGCGAAACCCATCTGAACACGCCGAGATAGCCTGATGGGTTTCGCTTCGCTCAACCCATCCTACGATGCAAGAGACAGATCATGACCACACCCCTCGCCGCCAAGATCGCCAAGGAATACGGCACGCCCTGCGCCGTCATCGACATGGACAAGGTCGAGCGCAACATCGCGCGGGTGCAGGCCGCCTGCGATGCTGCCGGTGTCGCCAACCGGCCGCATATCAAGACCCACAAGAGCCCGCTGCTAGCACAGCTCCAGGTCAGGGCGGGCGCGAAGGGCATCACCTGCCAGAAGCTCGGCGAGGCCGAGGTGATGGCGGACGCCGGGATCGACGACATCCTGATTTCCTACAATCTGCTCGGCGACGAGAAGATGGCGCGCCTCGGCGCGCTGCAGGCCAAGGCCAACATGACCGTCGCCGCTGATAACGCCGTGGTCGTCGCCGATCTGCCGAAGGCAGCCGCCGCTTCAGGCCGGCCGCTCTCAGTCGTGGTCGAATGCGATACCGGCCGCAAGCGCGCCGGTGTCGAGACCCCTGCGGAAGCGATCGCCCTGGCGCGCGAGATCGCGGCCTCGAAAGGCCTGCAATTTGCTGGCTTCATGCTCTACCCGACCGAGACCGGCTGGGCCGACGCGCAGAAATTCTACGACGAGGCGCTGGCCGGCGTGCGCGCGCTCGGGCTCGACGCCACCATGGTCTCGACCGGCGGCTCGCCGAACCTGAAGAATCTCGGCAAGCTCAAGGGCGCGACCGAGCACCGGCCCGGCACCTACATCTACAACGACCGCATGCAGGTCGCGGCTGGTGTTGCGGGCTGGGACGATTGCGCGCTGAACATCTATTCGACGGTCGTGAGCCGCGCCGGCCCCGAACGCGGCATTCTGGATGCCGGCTCCAAGACGCTGACCTCCGACCCCGGCGGCGGGCTCGACGGCTACGGCCTGATCCTCGAACATCCCGAGGCGAAGATCGCCAAGTTCGCCGAGGAGCACGGCTTCCTCGATCTCACGCGCAGCAACACGCGTCCCAATGTCGGCGACGTCGTGCGCATCGTGCCGAACCATGTCTGCGTCGTTGTCAACATGATGGACGAGGTCGTGATGGTGCGGGGCGAGGAGATCGTGGGCGTGCTGCCGGTCGCGGCACGCGGGAAGTTGCGGTGACCTTGTAGGGTGGGCAAAGGCGCACTTGCGCCGTGCCCACCATCACGAGCGAGCAAGAAATGGTGGGCACGCTTCGCTTTGCCCACCCTACAATCTCAACCACCTCAACGCCCCCCTGCCCGCCGCAGCTCCCGTCGCAAACGACGCCTGCAGCAGATAGCCGCCGGTCGGCGCCTCCCAATCCAGCATCTCGCCGGCGGCGAACACGCCGGGTAAACGGTGCAGCATGTAGCTTTCATCGAGCTCGTCGAGCGCGATACCGCCCGCGGTCGAGATCGCGCGCGCGATCGGGGCAACGCCGGTGAGTTTGATCGGCACGTCCCCAATCAGACGGGCCAAGGCCTCCGGTGACAAAGCCGCGAGCTTTCCGCCTGCCGCCTCCTGCAGCAAGCCGATCGCCACAGGAGAGAGGTTGGCGGTCTTGCGGAGAAAGTTGGAGATGGACTGCTTTCCGCGCGAAACCGACAATCGCACGGCAAGTTCGTTCGGTCGAAGATCAGGCTGCAGGGCAACATGCAACGTCGTGTCGCCCGACTTCAGAATAGTCTCGCGCAGTTCGGCCGACAGCGCATAGATCGCCCCGCCTTCGATGCCGCTGCGCGTGATCATGGCCTCACCGCGGATGGTCTGCGATCCAAACCTGAACTCCACGCCCTTGAGCGGTTGTCCCTCGAACCGGTCGCGGAAGATATCGGACCACGCGACGACGAAACCACAATTCGCGGCACGCAACGATGAGATGGCGATGCCCTTGGCGGCCAGCGCCTCGACCCACGTTCCGTCCGAGCCGAGTCGCGGCCAACTCGCGCCACCGAGCGCCAGCACGGTTGCTTGCGCTTCAACGAGGCGCTCTCCGTCCGGCGTTTGAAATCGCAATCGCCTCTGCTCGTCCCAGCCGGTCCAGCGATGGCGAAAAGCGAACCGCACGCCTTGCGTATCCAGCCGCCGCAACCAGGCACGCAGCAACGGCGATGCCTTGAAACTTTCCGGAAATACGCGTCCACTCGAACCGACAAAGGTCGGCTGTCCCAGCGCAGCGCTCCATTGGCGCAAGGTTTCCGGCGGAAAGGCGGAGATCGCAGGTTCGAGGCGCGGCGCCGCCTCGCGATAGCGCGCGAGAAACGCCGGCAACGGCTCGCTGTGCGTGAGATTGAGCCCGCCGCGCCCGGCCATCAGGAACTTGCGGCCCGCCGACGGCATGGCGTCATAGACCGTGACGCCGGCGCCACCCTGCGCCAGCACTTCCGCCGCCATCAGCCCGGCCGGGCCGGCACCGATGACGGCGACGTCCATCACTTACAGCTTTATCCCGGCGCGCTTGGCGGCCTGCTCGACATATTTCTGGGTCTGCTGGAACGCGCCTTCCAGTGCTTTCGCCTTCGACATGTCGCTGATCTCGGCGAAACGGGCCGCGACCGCGTCGGGCGTCCATTCGGACGGCGGCAGGTTGATGCCTTCGCTCTCGATGACCTGGATCAGCGCGAAGGAGCCGGCACCGGCGCCCATGATGGTGCGGGTTGGCGCGTCCTCGCTCAAGAGAAACTCGACGGCCGGCGTGATCGCCTCGGGGCGCATCAACTTGAGCGGCTCCGGCGGCAACAACTCTTCGGTCATCCGCGTCGCCGCGGTCGGCGAGATGGTGTTGACGCGAACGTTGTATTTTCGGCCTTCGTCGGCGAGCACGTTCATCAGCCCGACCATGCCGGACTTCGCCGCGCCGTAATTGGCCTGGCCGAAATTGCCGTAGAGGCCGGAGGACGAGGTCGTCAGCACGATGCGCCCGTAATTGCGCTCACGCATGCCGTCCCACACCGCCTTCGCACAATAGAAGCTGCCGACGAGATGGACTTCCAGCACCTTGGCGAAATCAGCCGGCTCCATCTTGCCGAAGGATTTGTCGCGCAGGATGCCGGCATTGGCGCAGAGCAAGTCGACGCTGCCCCATTCCTTGGTCGCGCGGGCAACCATGGCCGTGACCTGCTCGAAATTGGAGACGTCGGCGCCGTCGGCCATCGCGGTGCCGCCGGCCTTCCTGATCTCCTCGACCACGGCCTCCGCCGGCGACAGCGAGCCGCCGCTGCCGTCGCGCGCACCGCCGAAATCGTTGACCACGACCTTGGCGCCGCGGCTCGCCAGCCCCAGCGCATGCGCGCGCCCGAGACCATTGCCCGCACCGGTCACGATGGCGACGCGTCCGTCGAATCTGATTGTCATACGTTATTTCCCGGATTGCTGTTCTCGTCATGCCCGGGCTTGACCCGGGCATCCATCCCAAAAAGACAGGCTTTTTTGAGCAGTGATGGATTGCCGGGTCAAGCCCGGCAATGACGAGCGGAAGGGTCTACGCTCGATGGCCTAAGCAAAATAAATCAGCCCGATCCAGTCGGCCACAATCGCCGGCTTGTCCTCGCCCTCGATCTCCACGGTGACGTTGGTGCGCGACTGCAATTCCGTCGGCTTGCGCAGCTTGGCTTCCGCCAGCACGAAGCGGCCGCGGACGCGTTTGCCCGCTTTCACCGGCGAGATGAAGCGGAGCTTGTCGAAACCGTAATTGACGCCCATGGTTGTGCCCTCGATGACGGGCATCACCTCATAGGACATGATGGACATCAGCGACATCGTGAGAAAGCCGTGCGCCACCGTCGAGCCGAACGCGGTTTCGCGCCTGGCGCGCTCGGGATCGACATGGATGAACTGGTGATCCTCGATCACATCGGCATAGGCATTGATCCTGACCTGATCGACCAGATGCCATGAGGAGACGCCGACTTCCTTGCCGACCATCGCCTGATAGGTCGCAAGCGACACCGGCGGCTTCTTCCAGACTTCGTTCATTTAGTGATGCTCCGACCCGGCGGTGCGTATTTTCTGCAGCTCCGGGAAATCCTCTTCGCGAAACTCCTTGCCGCGCAGCGAATCCTCGCGGTTGTCGTCATGCTCCAGCCGGCGCAGTTGCACCCGGCGGATCTTGCCGGAAATCGTCTTCGGCAGCTCCGTCACCAGCTCGATCCTGCGGATGCGCTTGAATGGCGCCAGGCGCGTATGCAAGTGCTTGAAGATCGACAGCGCGGTCTCGGGCGAGCGCTCGACGCCTGCCGTGCACAAGACATAGGCCTTGGGAATTGCGAGCCGGATCGGGTCGGGGCTCGGCACCACGGCGGCTTCCGCCACACATTCGTGCTCGATCAGGATGCTTTCCAGCTCGAACGGGCTGATGCGGTAGTCGGAGGATTTGAAGACGTCGTCGGAGCGGCCGACAAAGGTGAGATAGCCGTCCTCATCGACGAACACGACATCGCCGCTGCGATAGTGATCGCCGTCGGCGCCCGAGAGCTTGCCGTCCTCGCCCTGATAGCCCTGCATCAGGCCCGCGGGACGATCGGCGCCGAGCACCAGCGTCACCTCGCCTTCCTTGGTGACATGGCCGTCAACATCCATGATCGCGACGCGATAGCCCGGCAGCGGACGGCCCATGGAGCCGACCTTGACCTTCTGTCCCGGCGAGTTGCCGGCCAGCGCCGTGGTCTCGGTCTGGCCATAGCCGTCGCGGATCGTGAGCCCCCAAGCCGTGCGGACCTGGTCGATCACTTCGGGATTGAGCGGCTCGCCGGCGCCGCAGACCTCGCGCAGGCTGACCTTGAAGTCGGCCAGCCGTTCCTGGATGAACAGCCGCCACACCGTCGGCGGCGCGCAGAGCGTAGTGACGCCGCAGCGGCCGATGGTGGCAAGCAACTGCTTGGCCTCGAAACGCGGCTGGTTGACGATGAAGATGGTCGCCCCCGCATTCCAGGGCGCAAAGAAGCAGCTCCAGGCATGCTTGGCCCAGCCCGGGGAAGAGATGTTGAGATGCACGTCGCCGGGTTGCAGCCCGAGCCAATACATCGTCGACAGCGCCCCGACGGGATAGCTGCGCTGGCTGTGGCGAACGAGCTTTGGTTTCGCCGTGGTGCCCGAGGTGAAATAGAGCAGCATCGGATCATCGGCGCCGGTCGGACCATCCGGCGTGAAGGCTTCCGGAAATTCCGCAGCCTGCTCGAAGGGCAACCAGCCATCGACCTTGGCGCTCGCGCCGACCACGATGCGAATGAGCTTGTCGGCTTTCAGGCTGGCAAACTTGCCGACCTGATCCTGGGTCGCGACCACCACCCGCGCGCGGCCGCGGTCGAGCCGGTCCTGCAATTCATCCGGCGTCAGCAACGTGGTTGCGGGGATCACGACGACGCCGAGCTTCATCGCCGCCAGCATGGTCTCCCACAGCGGCACCACATTGCCGAGCAGCAGCAGCAGATGATCGCCGCGCTTCAAGCCCTGCGCACGCAGGAAATTGGCGACCTGGTTGGAGCGGCGCGACAGCGTCGCGAAGGAAAGTTTTGTTTCGCGGTCGTGGCCGGCATCGACGATCCAGAGCGCGGTGCGGTCGCGACTCTCTGCATCGCGCGCGAGCTCCGCATCGAACCAGTCAAGCGCCCAGTTGAAGGGAACCGGATCGGGCCAGCGGAAGCCTTTGACCGCGGCGTCGTAATCCGTGCGGTTTCCAAGCAGAAAGGCACGCGCTGCCTTGAAGGTCGTCATCAAGCTTTCCCGGCAAGTCCTCTAACGTGCTGGATAATTCCGGAAAAGTCCACGCCGCCATGGCCGGCCGCGTCGAATGCCTTGTAAATCTCCTGCGCATGCCTGCCGAGCGGGGTCGTAGCGCCCGAGGTGTTCGCGGCGTCCTGCGCCAGCGTCAGGTCTTTCACCATCAGCGCGGACGCAAAGCCCGGCTTGTAGCCGTTATTGGCAGGTGACGCCGGCACCGGGCCTGGAACCGGGCAATAGGACGTCAGCGCCCAGCACTGTCCAGACGAGGTCGAGGCCACGTCGAACAGCGCCTGATGCGACAGCCCGAGCTTTTCGGCAAGCACGAAGGCTTCGCCGACGGCGATCATGGAGATGCCGAGGATCATGTTGTTGCAAATCTTGGCCGCTTGGCCAGCGCCGTCGCCGCCGCAATGCACGATCTTCTTGCCCATTTTCTCCAGCACGGGCTTGGCCGCGGCGAATGCCTTGTCCTCGCCACCGCACATGAAGGTGAGCGTCGCACCTCTGGCGCCGCCCGTGCCGCCGGAAACCGGCGCGTCGACCGAGGCCACGCCATGCTTGGCCGCCAGCCTATGCGCCTCTTTGGCGCTTTCGACATCGATGGTGGAGCAATCGATGATCAGCGCGCCCTTCCCCATCGCCGGCACGACTTCATTCCAGACCCCGAGCACATGCTTGCCGGCCGGCAGCATGGTGATGACGATTTCGGCGCCCTTCACCGAGGAGATCGAGCTCTCGGCGATCCCTGCGCCATCGGCCTTGGCCTGATCGCGCGAAGCCGCGACCAGGTCGAACGCGACCACCTTGTGGCCGGCCTTCACCAGATTGGCGGCCATGGGCCCGCCCATATTGCCGAGACCGATGAATGCAATCGTTGCCATGTCCGTTTCCTCCGCTGGGGCCGTTTCTGTGTTTTAGGTCTTGCTTGGGAATTTCAATTCATCCGCGCCGATCTCGGCAAAGTAAGGCGCGAGCATTTCCGATGTTACGCCCTCGATGTCAGGCGGCGACCATCGGGGATTGCGGTCCTTGTCGATCACGGCGGCGCGCACGCCTTCGCGGAAATCGTCGCTGCGGAACACTTCCAGCGCCGCGCGATATTCCCGCACCAGGCATTCTTCCAGAGTCGACGTCTTGCGCGCCAGCCGCAGCAGTTTCAGCGTCACCACCATGCCGCGCGGCGATTTCTCAGCCAGCGTCTTCAGCGTCGCCTGCGCAAGCTCGGAGCCATCCTGCTTCAGCGCGGCGAAGATGTCTTGCATGCGGTCATGGGCGAACCAGGCATCGATCCGCGCCTGCTTCGCCGCAACAGGCCCGGCTGTCTCGCCGGTCGCGAGCCCATCGAGCAACGTCTTGATCTCTGCAGACGTCGTCCCCGGACGAACTTTCGTGAGTGTCTCCCGCAGCAGCGGCA
>DATHMA010000198.1:0-17551 GCA_035487555.1 Bradyrhizobium sp.
TATATCCCGATTTGCCGCCCATTCCGGTTGTGCCTGGCTACGAAGTCAGCGGTCGAATCGACGCTGTCGCCTCTGGCATCGACCAGAGCTGGATCGGCCAAGACGTAATCGCCATGACCCGCTTTGGCGGATATGCCGACGTGGTTTGCGTGCCGGTGAAGCAAATCTTCCCGCGACCGGCCGGACTGTCGGCCCTCGAGGGCGCCGCAATTCCAGTGAATTACTTTACCGCCTGGCAGCTTGTCGTGGTCATGGGGGCGCTCAAAGCCAACGAGACCGTACTCATCCATTCAGTGGGGGGCGGGGTTGGCATCGCCGCGACGCAGATCGCGAAGCACGTCGGAGCGCGTGTGATCGGCACGGCATCGGCCGGCAAGCATGACGAAATGCGCGCGTTAGGCGTCGACCATCTCATCGACTATCGTACCGAAGATTTCGAGACACGGACCCGCGAAATCACCCGTGGTCGCGGTGTCGAGTTGATCCTCGACGCGGTCGGTGGCGAGTCTTGGAAAAAAGGATACCGCGTGCTTGCCCCTACCGGCCGGCTGGGCATGTTCGGCGTTTCTTCGCTCGCGAGCGGCAAGGAACGCAATATTTTGTCCATGCTTTCCGTGCTCGCCAACACTCCATGGTTTCAGTTCAATCCGCTTGGTCTCATGAACGCGAACAAAGGCGTGTTCGGCGTAAATCTCGGCCATATGTGGGACGAGATCGATCGCCTGCGCGAATGGGGCGAAACATTAGTGGAGCTTGCGGCACGCGGTATCGTCAGACCGAAGGTGGCGGCGAGCTTCAAGTTTGATGATGCACCGAAGGCGCATCACTTCATCCAAGATCGACGCAACATCGGCAAGGTGCTCCTTGTCCCCTAAAGGCGCGAAACGCGGTGCGCCAAGATGACGTGGGTTGCCGTCGTTCTGGAGGCAAAGCCGACGTTCTGGGGACGCGGGCCAAATATGCCCTCGTCTCGCGCCGATGTCCGATTTCGGGGCGGACCGCCGCTACGACGCCTCCAGCGCGTGGCTTTCGTGGCCGAAATAGGCGCGCTCCAGTCGTTTCGGCAGGTCGCTCTCGGCGCTTCCAGCGCGATGTTGCCCTGGACCAGCGCAAGGGCGCGCCGGCGACAAACCTCGGTATAACCACTTCAATCCTTTGGATACACGTCGCCTACCTTCGTGCGATTGAGCCAGCGGTCTCAATGCGGTTAGTCTCGCTGTCAATCGGAAGACCCCGATTGCAGGTGGCTGCTGTTCCTTTGAGCGGAATAAGCAAAGCGGCCGGCATACCCTATGTACGCTGCCGGAAGACGGGCCCCTCCGGACCCTAGGCACACGAGAGCAAGCTCTGCGCGCGGCGTCCATCTGCGCCGCAATGTTTGGCAGAACATTACAATGCCAAAACGCGCTCTTCACGCGCGCACGAAATGGGATGGTGAACAAGAGGCAAGCACCATTCGTCACGAAACAGTCAAGGTACCCTCGAGCGCGTGCTGTTCCAACGCCGACAGATAGGATGCCCCTTTGGCAAAGCTGGAGAAAACCAGTGCTGAACTTGAGGACATGGTCCATGAGAAGCTGTTGATTGGCGGCGTGTATGTGTCGGTTCGCCAAGACCCGATCCTCGGTTGGCGCGCTACGGTGATTACCGCGCCCAAGCATGCCAAAGCCATTCAGGAACGCGCTGAGACCGTCGTGGCCGAACTTCGCAAAAAGTTCACACTGAAAACTTGACGGACATGCGAGGGCTGCGCGGACTTATTGGGCACGCAGCCATCCCTTGATCGAAGCAAGCTGGAGAAAGCGAGAAATGCATTCTTGCGGAAGGAAGCGCGATGACGGCTAAGGCAGGCATGAGTGATTGGACGCTTGCGCTTTGCGTGAACGCGCTGCTTTGGGGCGCGATTATCTTTCTCGCGATGGTACTGGTATCATGACAGGCGACATCATCGCATGCAAATTTGAAATCGGCGATCACGTCGAAAAGGTCTCGCCCCGATGTCCGATTTCGGGGGCGAACCGCCGCTACGACGCTTCCAGCGCGTGGCTTTCATGGCCGAAATAGGCGCGCTCCAGACGCTTGGCGAGATCGCTCTCGCTGGTCGGCGCTTCCAGTGCGATGCTGCCCTGGACCAGCGCATAGACGCGATCGGCCGCGGCAAGCGCCTTCTCCAGAAGTTGCTCGACCAGGAGCACGGCCGTGCCCTGCTTCTTCAATTGCCCGATCACATTGAGCACGCGATCGACCAGCACCGGCGACAGACCCGCGGAGGGCTCGTCCAGCATCAACAGCCGCGGCCGCCGCACCAGCCCTTGCGCCACCGTCAACATCTGCTGCTGTCCGCCGGAGAGCGCGCCGCCGCGCTCGTGCCGCTTCTCGGCGATCTCCGGGAAGAACGACAGGGCTTCCTCGACCCGCGTGGCGCGCTCGCTCCGCGGCACGTCATAGCCGGCGAGCAGGAGATTGTCGGTGACGGAAAGCTGCGTGAACACCCGATGGCCTTCGATCACATGCACAAGGCCGGCACGCGCGGCGTCGCGCGGCGTGATGCGCGAGAAATCGCGGCCGTCGAATCGCACCGTGCCGGCATTGACCGGCAACAGGCCCGACAAGGCCCGCAGCAGCGTCGTCTTGCCGGCGCCGTTCGGCCCGAGCAGCGCCACCACCTCGCCGGCCGCGATCGAAATGTCGACGCCGTGGAGCACGCGGATCTTGCCATAGCCGGATTCGAGCGCACGCACGGTGAGCAGGGATTCATCCGCCGAGGTAAGCACTGACGACCTCCTTGTGGACGCGGATTTCAGCCGGCGTGCCCGCCGCAAGGATGCGGCCAAGATTGAGCACGGTGATCTGATGGCAGATGTCGAAGATCAGGTCGGCATGATGCTCGACCAGGAGCACACCCACGCCGCGCGCAGAAACCGCCTTGATCAATTCGCCGAGCCGGTCGATCTCGTCACCGGAGAGGCCCGCGGCCGGCTCGTCGAGCAGCAGGAAATCCGGATCGAGCATCAGCGCACGCGCGATTTCGATGAAGCGGAGCTCGCTGTGCTGCAACCGGTCCGCCCGCACATCGGCGAGGGCCTCCAGGCCGACGACGCCGAGCAGCGCCCGCGCCTTCGCCGCCAGCATGCGCTCGTCCTGCGCATTGCGCGGCAGAGCGAGCAGCGACTCGATGAAGGTTGCCCTGCCCTCCACCGTGCCGCCGATCATGACATTCTGCAGCACCGAGGCTTCGCCAATCACGCGCGGGGTCTGGAAGGTGCGCGCAATGCCACGCGCGGCGCGCAGTGCCGGCATCCCCGGCGGCAACGCCTCGCCGCCGAGCGTCATGGCGCCGGCCTTGGCCGCGTAATAGCCGGAGATGACGTTCAGCGTCGTGGTCTTGCCGCTGCCATTCGGACCGATCAGGCCGTGGATCTTGCCTGGCGCGACATCGAGGTCGAGACCATCGATCGCCTTCACATTGCCGAAGCTGAGCGCGATGCCGCGCAGCGCCAGCGCCTTGTCGCCCTTGCTCCGCCGCACGATATCGGCGAGCGCGGCCGGCCGCGGCACGATGGCGCGGTTGCTCGCCAGCGGCTTGCGGTTACGGAAATCGAGCAACGCCGCGATGCCGCCCGGCATGACCAGCACGATCAGGAGCAGCAACACGGCGTAAAGGAAGGTAGACCATGCCGCCAGCGGTGCTGCGATCTCCGGCAGGATGGTGAGGATGATGGTGCCCAGCATCGGCCCCATGATCGAGCCGCGGCCGCCGATCAGGATCGCGATGAAGAACAGCACCGAGAGATCGAAAGTGAAGGCGTCGGGCGTGATGTAGGTCTGCAGGCTCGCGAACAGCCCGCCCGCCACCGCCGCACAGGCGCCGGCGAGCAGGAAGATCGCGATCAGCATCTTTGGTTTGGAAATGCCGGTTGCCTCCGCCGCGACTTCGGCGTCGCGCACCGCAATCAGCGCGCGGCCGAAGCGGCTGCGCGCAACATTGGCGCTGAGCCAGGTGGTGAAGGCGGCAATGCCGACGCAGAGGAAGTAGAAGCCCCAGGCGGTGTTGAACGGCGCGGGAAACTCAGGCCCGGCAATGCCGATGCCGCCGCCGGTCACGCTCTGCCAGGCCAGCGCGATCTGCGTGACGATGGTGGCAAAGCCCAGCGTCGACATGGCGAAATAGAAGGTGCGCAGCCGCAACGCCGGCAGGCCGACGATGACGCCGAAGATCGCGCCGACGATGGCCGCCACCGCAAGCGCCGGAAACACCGGCACCGCCGGCATGACATTGCCGGCGACCAGTACGCTGGTGGTGTAGGCCCCGAGCGTCAGCAGCGCGACATAGCCGATGGCGAGATGGCCGGCGTAGCCGACGACCAGATTGAGCCCGGAGACCAGCACCCAGTAGATGGCCATGCGGGTGCCGATCAGCGCCCAGTAGTCGTTGCCGACCAGCGGCAACAACAGCGCCAGCACCAGCATGCCGAGGAACGGCGCGGCGTGGGTCAGCGCCGCGCGCCAGGTTCCGCTGTCGTGGACCGCGGTTACGCCACGTTCGGGTGATGTCGTTACCACGGCCATCACACCCTCCGCGCGGTGGCGCCGCCGAACAGGCCTTGCGGCGCCGCGAGCAGGACCACGATAAACAAGGTGAAGACGGCAACGGACGAGAAGATGCCGCCGACCAGGAAATTCGCGGCCTGCTGGAACAGGCCGAGCGCCAGCCCGCCGATGATGGCGCCGCGGTTGTTTCCGAGCCCGCCCAGCGCCACCGGCACGAAGCCGTAGAAGTTCAGGAGCGCGCCGTTGGCGAAGAAGGCCAGCAGCAACTCGCCGCCGGAGAAACCGGCGATGCCGCCGATGACGCCGGCGAGCGCGTAGCTCGCAATGCGCAAATTACGCTCGGGCAGGCCGAGCGCGCGCGCGGCGAAATTATCCTCGGCGATCGCAAGGAACGCGCGGCCGACCAGCGTGCGGCGGTAGAGATATTCCAGGCCAAGGATCGTGATCGCGCAGGCCGCAACCGGCAGCCAGAACTTTTCGTCCCAGACGCCGCTGCCGAGCCCGATCAGCCGCGGGAACGGCTGCGGCTCGGTACCCCACTTGATCGCCGCGATCTGCTGGATCATCAGCGCGACCGCAAGCGTCGACAGCACGTAGAGGTGCTGGTCGAGGCTCTTGAGCACGGGCCGCACCGCGATGAACTCGGTGATGATGCCGATGATGGCGCAGCAAACCAGCGTCAGCAGGAAGCCGACGACGAGTGGCATGCCGAGCTTCAATGTGAACATCGAGCCGAACACGCCGCCGAGCATGGCGAGCTGACCCGCGGTGAAGCTCATCACCCGCGAGGTCGAGAACATGGTGTTGTAGGTGACGCCGACGAGCGCGTAGATCGCGCCCGACGCCAGTCCTGCTGCCATGATGGAGGCGAGCATGGGTTAGTCCCCTCGCCTTCGATCAGGAATATCCCGGCGCCAGCGCGAAGGTGCCGTCCTTCGCCGTGCTCGATTCCGACATCACGATCTCGTCGGTCGGATAGCCATTGTGCTGGGTCGGCGTGAAGGTGTAGTCGCCGAAATAGCCCGGATATTTGTTCAGCGTGTTGAGATAGGCGATGATGCCCTGCGGGTCGGTCGACCCCGAGGTTTCGACGGCCTTGGCGAACAGCTCGATCACGTCGATGCCGCCGGCGACCCACCAGAGCAGCGTATCGTTGAGCGCGACATTGGCTTTCTTCAGCCGCGCGACCAGATCCTCGCTTTTCGGCGGCAGCTTGCCGGACGCGTCATAGCTGCAGCTCTTGTAGCCGATGGCGTAGACCTTCTTCCAGTTCTCCGGCTTCTCGACGAGGCCGGCGATCTCACCCGACGCCAGCGACGGATGGCCGACGAACGGCACGTCCCAGTTCATGGTGGCGCGGACGTTGAACATGCGCGCCTCCATGCCGGTCGAGACCGTCCACATGATGATCGCCTCGGTGCCGGCATTCTTCATGCGCAGCATGTCGGGGGTCATGTCGGGCTGGGTCGCATCGATATTGGCCTGATAGACCACCTCGGCGCCGTCCTTCTTGAAGGCGGCGACCGAAGCGCCGACGGCGGTGACGCCGTAGCCGGTGGTGTCGCCGATGACCGCGACCTTCTTCACCTTGAGAATGTTGAGCGCATAGTTGCGCACCGCGTCGTCCCACTGGCCGTTCGAGGGCGCCATGCGGAAGGCGTTGGGAAACTTCACCGGATCGATCAGAGTCTCGACCACGCAGGGGTGAATGTCCGGCATTTTCGCACGCGCCATGATCGGCGTCGTGGCGAGCGCCTCGCCGGAATTGAGCGGGCCCCAGATCGCATGCACCTTTTGCGAGGAGATCAATTCCTGCGTGGCGTTCACAGCCTTGCTCGGATCGCCCTGGGTGTCGCGCATCACGAGCTCGATCTTGCGTCCCTTGACGCCGCCGGCTCCGTTGATGGCGTCGACCGCGAAATTGACACCGCGATTAAAACCCTGCGTCGGCGCCGAGGCAGGCCCGGTGATCGCAGCCAGGCAGCCGATCCTGATCGGTTCGGATTCGGCAATGGCGGGAGCGGGAAAAGAAGAAAATGATGCGGCGCCCAATGCTCCGGCGCTGCCCAATAAAACACCACGACGCGAAATAACCATCGAAAACTCCCGTTTGTTTCCTTCTTCGGCGCCCGTCGTTGGTGTCCGCGGGCGTCGCTGCTCTTATTTTCGGCTTGGAGCCGCATTGTTCTGGCGGGCCGGAGTTGAGCCTGATGCGCCGCGATTGTCCAGAGCCTCCCGCGCGTGGCAGGCAGGACGTTAAACCGCAGGGACAATTCGAGGATTGTCGTCATTGCGAGCCGACGGGTCGCGCAAACGCGCGCCCGATGACAGGCTCCACAACGAAGCAATCCAGGCTGTCTCTGCGGGGGTAGTGCGTAGGGTGGGCAAAGGCGCGCATGCGCCGTGCCCACTATCCCTCAGCTTCGGGCGAAGATCGGTGGGCACGCTGCGCTTTGCCCACCCTACGATTCCGTCGCAATCAGGGCTGGAAAAATCATTTTGGCCAATCGAAGTGATTTGCCCGTCGGGCAAATCACTCCGTGTTGCGTGATCGGTTGACGACGAGATGCGGCCTCAGCCGACCGGCACCAGGGCGTCGTCGGCCATCACCATCGACGCCCTGCTGCGCGGCAGGATGAAGTGGATGATCGCGGTCGCAATCACATAGACGCTGGCGCAGACAAAGAACACGATGGTGTAGTTGTTGCCCGTCGCATCGAGCACGCGACCGACAGCCGCGGCGGAGAAGGCTGACGCGATCGAGCTGATGCCGCCTCCGAGGCCGACCGCGGATGCCACCGCGCCGCGCGGCATGGTGTCCGAGACCAGCGTGAACAGGTTGGCGGAAAAGCCCTGATGCGCGGCCATGGCAAGTCCGATCAGGATCACCGCGGCCCACATGCTGTCCAGCTGCGGCGCCAGGAACACCGGCAGGGTGAAGACCGCGCAGATGAGCAGCGTGATCTTGCGGGCGGTGAACACTTCGGTGCCGCGCTTGATCAGGTTGGACGAAATCCAGCCGCCCACGATCGAGCCGACATCGGTGAGCAGATAGATCACGACCAGCGGCAAGCCCACGGCGAACAGCGTGACGTGAAACTTGCTGTTGAGGAAGCTCGGAACCCAGTTGTTGTAGAACCACCAGGCCGGATTGGTGAGCACCGCGCCGACGATGTAGACCCAGGTGCCGGGATAGGCCAGCAACTTGGCCCACGGCACTTTCGCTACTGCAATTTCGAGGTCGCTGTTGATATAGGCTAGTTCCCCCGGCGACACCCGCGGATGCTCGGCGGGGTTCTTGTAGGTCATCAGCCAGTAGATGACCCAGACAAAACCGATTGCACCGGTCACGTAGAAGGCCGCCTGCCAGCCAGACAGGCTGACGACCAGGGCGCCGATCAGAGGCGCTGCCATCGCGCCGACATTGCTGCCGCTGTTGAAGATGCCGGTGGCCAGCGCGCGGTCGCGCACCGGAAACCAGGTGGCGATGGTCTTGATGCAGGTCGGAAAGTTGCCGCCTTCGCCGAGGCCGAGCACGATGCGGGCGACGATGAAACCAGAGACGGACGCCACCAGCCCGTGCGCGGTGGATGCGAAGCACCACAGGATCGCGGCCGCGGCGAGGCCAAGGCGAATGCCGACCTTGTCAGTGAACCACCCCATTCCCACGTAGCCGATCGCATAAGCGATCGAGAAGAAGAAGATGATGTTGCCGAAATCGGTTTCGCTGAAATGCAGATCGCCCTGGATCGTCGGCTTCAGCACGCCGAGGATGTTGCGGTCCATGTAATTGACGGTGGTGATCGCAAACAACAATGCGCAGATGACCCAGCGATAATGGGTCGTGCCTTTGGTGAAGGCATGCAGGCTAGACTCGCTCATCAACTCCTCCCGGCGATTCCCCTTATGAATTGTGATGGTCCAACGCGCTGCCCGTGTCCGGGTTCTTGCCGGAGCTCGCTCGCCCCTTGCGTATGGATGCACTCTATCTAGAAGACATCCCTGGGGCGATCGAGTTTTGATTGAGCATCGATCAATTCATTTTCGACATTGATGGCGGGGCTTTGGGACGGCGCGAAGCATGCACGCGCCCTGCGCATCTGATGCTGCCCCGCAGCAGGTTGCCTACCTCCGATTGACCGGCTCACGCCATCGCGGCTCACGCAATTGAGCTAATATTGCAGAGAGTTAGCGACGCCTTGCCGCAACCGCATCGACCTTCGATGCTTGCCAATGCCGGTGTTTCAACCTAGCGTAATCGTCGCGTCAGGCGGATCGAACGTTGAATCAAACGTTTCCTTCAGGGCGATCGAGCGATCGCGGAAAGTGAAGGTGATCATGCGACAAACCGGAATATTGCCGAGCTGATTGGCCCGCGCAAAAGCGCGGATCGAGATCGAGTGCGCCAGAAGCGATCGGTCCGAGCGACCGTACTCTAGAAAAGAGCCAACTGCTGCCTGCCTGATTTCTCGGGCGGGGCTTTTGGGTCTTGACGGCGTCGCCTCGCGGAGCCGAACGGAAGCGGCTGTTCAAAACAACACTCGCCAAAAACAACACTTGCCAAGAGCCGGAGCAAACGAATGCCCGCCTTCAACCCTCACGCCGATCCATCCCGCCCCCCGAGCTTGCGGGACGGCCGCTCGCAATAGCGACGCCACCGGCGGGGGAAATCACGATGTCACAGCAGGAGATCGAACGGATCGAACAAGAGGGTGACGCCGACACCTCCGACATGGTCTGGATTTCCGGCGGCACATTCCGCATGGGCTCGGACCATCATTATCCCGAGGAGGCGCCGGAGCATCGCGTGTCGGTCGAGGGTTTCTGGATCGACCGCACGCCGGTGACGAACCGGCAATTCAAGGCCTTCGTCAAGGCGACCGGTTACGTCACGACAGCGCAGATCCCGCCGGACCCGAAGGACTATCCGGGCGCGCTGCCGGAGATGATCTATGCGGGATCGCTGGTGTTCGCGCCGCCGCGGCGGGTCACCGATCTCAGGGATTGGAGCCAGTGGTGGACGTTCATGAAGGGCGCCGACTGGCGGCGCCCCTACGGACCGAGAAGCAATATCAACGTGCTCGACCATCATCCCGTCGTGCACGTCTCCTTTGCCGATGCGCAAGCCTACGCAAAATGGGCCGGCACGGAGCTGCCGACCGAAGCCGAGTGGGAATTTGCCGCGCGCGGCGGCCTCGATGGCGAGGAATTCGCCTGGGGCAATGCGCTCGCACCTTGCGGCAAGCACATGGCCAACACCTGGCAGGGAATCTTTCCGAACCAGAATCTTTGCGAGGACGGATACGAGCGCACCTCACCCGTCACGGCCTTTCCGCCGAACGATTACGGCGTCCACGACATGATCGGCAATGTCTGGGAATGGACCGCGGACTGGTGGTCGGACAAGCACGAAGCCGACGCGCCGAAAGCCTGCTGCATTCCGGCAAATCCACGCGGCGGGCCCGAGAGCGCCAGCTTTGATCCATGTCAACCCAACATCCGCATTCCGCGGAAAGTTCTCAAAGGCGGCTCGCACCTCTGCGCGCCGAACTACTGCCGTCGCTATCGCCCGGCCGCGCGCCACGCCGAGCCGGTCGATACGTCGACCAGCCACGTCGGATTCAGATGCGTGGCGCGCAAACCGGCTGCTGTTTCTGCCTGATCGCCATGAAGGACTTTTCAGCATGTGAGGAACGTCGAATGAGCAACGAAACCAAGAAGACGAACGAAGCACATTCAAACGACCGCGCGATTGATCGCAGGAATCTCCTGCTTGGCACCTCAACGCTGGTCGCGGCCGCAACACTGACCTCGCAGGCGCTGGCGCAGGCGCAAAAGGCTGCGCCCGCGGCCACCCCTGGTACCTCGGCCTCAGGCCGCAAACCCAACATCCTCGTCATCTTCGGCGATGACATCGGCCAGACCAATATTTCCGCCTATTCGTTCGGAGTGATGGGCTACCGCACGCCAAACATCGATCGCATTGCCAAAGAAGGCATAATGTTCACCGACTACTATGCCGAGCAGAGCTGCACCGCGGGACGCTCGTCCTTCATCACCGGCCAATGCACCTTGCGCACCGGACTGTCCAAGGTCGGCGTTCCCGGTGCGACGGTCGGCTTGCAGGCCCGCGACGTCACGATGGCCGAACTGCTAAAGCCGATGGGTTACGCCACCGGACAGTTCGGCAAGAACCATCTCGGCGACCGCAACGAATATCTGCCGACAGTGCATGGCTTCGACGAATTCTTCGGCAATCTCTATCACCTCAATGCGGAAGAGGACCCCGAGAATTGGTTCTATCCTCGCGACCCGGGCTTCCTCGAAAAACTCGGTCCGCGCGGCGTGCTCCGCTGCAAGGCGTCCGACAAGGACGACCCGACAGAGCATCCGCGCTTCGGCCGGGTCGGCAAGCAGATCGTCGAGGATACCGGTCCACTCAACAAGAAGCGGATGGAGACGGTCGACGACGAGACGTCTGCCGCGGCGATCGACTTCATGATGTGGCAGACGCAGGCGAACACACCGTTCCTCTGCTGGTTCAACTCCACGCGCATGCATTTCCGAACCCATGTGCGCGCGGAACATCGCGACAAGCCCGGCCTCAATTCGCGTACGGAATATGCAGACGGCATGATCGAGCATGACGCGACCATCGGCTCGATCTTGAAGGCGGTCGACGATCTCGGCATCGCCAACGACACCATCGTGCTCTACACGACCGACAACGGCCCACACCAGAACTCCTGGCCGGACGCCGGCACGACGCCGTTCCGCAGCGAGAAGAACACCAATTGGGAAGGCGCCTTCCGCGTGCCCTGCCTGATCCGCTGGCCCGGCCGTATCCAGGCCGGCTCGGTCTCGAACGAGATGATCTCGGGGCTCGACTGGATGCCGACGCTCCTTGCGGCCGCCGGCGACACCGACATCACGCAAAAATTGCTGAATGGCCATCAGGCCGGCGGCAAGACCTTCAAGGTGCATCTCGACGGTTACAACCAGCTTCCCTACCTGACCGGCCAGCAGCCGAACAGCGCGCGCAAGGAGTTCATCTATTTCAACGACGACGGCGACGTGGTCGCGATGCGTTACTTGAACTGGAAAGCCGTGTTCGAGGAGCAGCGGGTCAACGGCACGATGCACATCTGGGCCGAGCCCTTCACCAAGCTGCGTGTACCGAAGATGTTCAACCTGCGGTCCGACCCCTACGAGCGCGCGGACGTCACTTCGAACACCTACTACGACTGGTTTATGTCCGACGCTGCCGGCCCGTTCCTGGCCTCGTCCTCGGTCGTCGGCCAGTTCCTGGCAACGTTCAAGGACTATCCGCCAAGCCAGCGGCCACCGAGCTTCAGCATCGACCAGTTGGTCGAGAAGATGCAACGAAGCTTCGAGAGCACGCAAAGCAACTAACGGAAGGCGCGCGGGCCTGCGGCGCCGGCATCGTGCATCACACCGATGCCGAGCGCGAATACGCCTACGACCGGCAATCGCAGATCGGCAAGCTCGACAAGGCCTGGGGCGAGGCAAAGCAACGCGGCTGGACCGTGGTCGACATGAAGCAGGACTGGAAAGTGGTGTTTCCGGAAAAGCCCTGAGGAGGATCGCGATGAGAAAAGAGCTCCTTATCGTACTCGCCCTGTTCTGCCTCCCGGCCGTCGCGACCGCGCAAACGGCTCCTCCCGACAATCGTCTCGCGCACAGCCGTGCCGTCGAGGCCGCAATCTGGGGCATGCCCGCCGTCAATTACGACCTGATGCTGCAGGAAATGCTGACCAAGACGCCGGGCAAGGTGAACCAGGTGATCTACTGGGGCAAGCCGCTCGACTGGAAGAACCAGACGCTGACACCCAATCCCGACACGCTCTATTTCATGACGTTTCTCGACACCAGGGACGTTGGGCCGATGGTGATCGAGATTCCGCCGGCGGACGCCAACGGCTCCCTCAACGCCAACGTCGTCAATGTCTGGCAGGCGCCGCTGGAGGATGCCGGGTTGCTCGGTGTGGACAAGGGCGCGGGCGTCAAGCTGTTGATGCTGCCGCCCGGTTACAAGGAACAGGTGCCGGCAGGCTATGAGCCGCTGCAACCGGGCACCTTCGGCAGCTACGCCCTGATCAGGTCGAACCTGAAGAGCCATGCTGACGCCGATGTTGCGAAATCGATCACGTACGCCAAGCAGATCAAAGTCTATCCGCTCTCCCAGGCGTCAAGCCCGCAGGCCACAGTCTTCACCGACGTCAAGGACGTCTTGTTCGACTCGACCATCCGGTATGACGACAGCTTCTTTATCCATCTCGACCGGATGGTGCAGCGCGAGCCGTGGCTAGGCCGCGATCGCGTAATGATCGACCAATTGCGCTCGATCGGTATCGAGAAAGGCAAACCATTCGCACCGGATGCCGCGACAAAGCAGGCCCTCGCGGACGGCGTGGCCGAAGCGCATGCGTGGATGGCCGCGAAATACGATGCCGGCCTGCCGCCATTCTTCGAGGGGACGCATTGGACGTTCCCTGCACATCCCGAACTGCTCAAAGCAGCGAGCGAGAACTTCGAGGGCGCAAACGATTATCCCGTGGACTGGCGCGGGATCACGTATACCTACGCTTATATCGGCATCAAGCGACTGGGCGCCGGCCAGTTCTACCTCATCAACATCAAGGACAAGGACGGCGCGAGCTACGACGGCTCGAAGATCTATCGTCTGCACGTGCCGCCGAATGTGCCGATCGAACAGTATTGGTCACTGACCGTCTATGACCGCGACACCCACGCACTCGTCAAGAACGTCGATCGCGCCAGCCGCGCTTCCAATAATGCTGAAGTGAAGAAGAACGCCGACGGATCGGTCGACCTTTACCTCGGCGCGAAGGCGCCCGCCGGCCAGGAGTCGAACTGGATTCCGACCGATCCCGCCCGCAAATTCGAGCTGATGTTCCGGCTGTACGGTCCGAAGAAGGAGCTCTTCGACAAGGTATGGGCGCTGCCGGACGTGGAGAACATCTCCGTTGCAACCACGGGAGCAAAGCAATGAGATCGATCATGCTGGCTGCGGTCGCCCTGAGCTGCATTGTCACATCGGCGATCGCGCAGAACGCTGTGCCGGTCACCGTCGACAACTTCGCCCGCGCCGAATCCGATCTGTATTTTGCCGGCGTCCTGAAAGACAGCGGCGCGATCGGGAAGTTCAACCATCGCCGCGAACCGGCGCGGATCGACAATCAGACCGTCATCCGACTCAACCGCGATACGCTCTATTCGTCGGCCGTGTTCGATCTGGACGCCGGACCGGTCACGATCACGCTGCCCGACGCGGGCAAGCGCTTCATGTCGATGCAGGTCATCAATGAAGATCATTATGTGCCGGAAGTTATCTACGGCCAGGGCAACTACACGCTGACGACGGATAAGGTCGGCACGCGCTATGTTGTGGTCGGGATCCGGACACTGGTCGATCCCCAGGATCCGAAAGACATCGAACAAGTCCACGCCCTGCAGGATGCAATAAAGGTCGACCAGAAAGCCGCGGGACAATTCGAAGCCCCGCATTGGGATCAGGCCAGCCAGAAAAAGCTGCGTGATGCGCTGCTGGTGCTCGCGACGACCATCCCGGACTTCAGCAAGGCCTTCGGCACCAAGGCCGAAGTCGATCCGATCCGTCATCTGATCGGAACCGCGGCGGCGTGGGGTGGCAATCCCGACAAGGACGCGACCTATCTCAACATCACACCCGCGAAGAACGACGGCAATACAATTTACAAGCTAGACGTCAGGGACGTGCCGGTCGACGCGTTCTGGTCGGTCAGTCTCTACAACGCTGAAGGCTATTACGAGAAGAATCCGTACGACGCCTATTCGATCAACAGCATCACCGGCAAGAAGAGCGCCGACGGATCGATCGCGATCCAGTTCGGCGGCTGCGACGGCAAAATCCCGAACTGCCTGCCGATCATGAAGGGCTGGAACTACACCGTGCGGCTCTATCGCCCGCGCGCGGAAATCCTGAACGGCAAGTGGAAGTTCCCGGAACCGCAAGCCGTGAATTGATGATGCGTGGCAGGCGGGACGGTCAGCACACACTGAAGCAGAGGGCATGAAGCACAGCTCACGATCGATCGTAGCGGCGGTGGTGCTGGCTCCAGCGTTGCTGATGTTGGCCGCGTTTTTCGGCGCGACCAATGCAGCGGCTCAGGACGCCCCCGCCGCACGCGAGCTCGTCGTCGGCACCAAGCAAGCGCCGCCCTTTGCGATCAAGAACGACAAGGGCGAATGGAGCGGCGTCAGCATCGAACTCTGGCGCAAGATCGCCGACCAGCTCAAGCTGAAATATCGTTTTGCCGAGGCGAGCTCGGTCACCTCGCTGCTGGAAGATTTGCAGTCGGGAAATCTCGACGTGGCGGTGGCCGCGATCACGGTGACCCCGGCGCGCGAAGAACTGGTCGATTTCACGGTACCCTATTTCCGCACCGGGACCGGCGTCGCCGTACAATCCGACCGTCTGACGAACTGGATGCCGGTGATCCGATCGATCGCCTCCTATGGCTTCGCCCAGGCGGCGCTCGCGTTGCTTGGCCTCGCCTTCCTTGCCGGCTTCCTGATCTGGCTGTTCGAGCACAATAGCAACGAAGGCTTCAGCGGCGGCGTGGCGCACGGCCTCAGCTCCGGCGTGTGGTGGTCGGCCAATACGATGACCCAGCGTGTCGGCGGCGGCATGGTGCCGACCACGCTCGCCGGCCGCGTCGTCGCGATCATCTGGATGGTCGTCTCCGTGATCGCGATCGCCGTGTTCACGGCAGGCATCACCTCGGCGCTCACGACCAAGCGCCTGCACGGGGCGGTCAATTCGCTGGGCGATCTCTCAAACGTTCGCGTTGGCGTGGTGCAGGGCACGGCGACCGAGGACGCCTTGTCGCGCATGCGGATCAGCTACCGCACCGTGGAAACGCCTGCGCAGGGTTTCCGGGCGCTGCAGAACGGAGCGATCGATGCCCTCGCCTACGACCGGCCGATCCTCGGCTGGATGATCCGCCAGGACGGCCTCTCGGCAGAGCTGACCGATGTCACCTTCGAGCCGCAGGACTACGCCATCGCGCTCCGCAATGACCGTAGCCTGCGCAAGCGGCTGAACATCGCACTGCTGGAGGCTGCGCAGTCGGATTGGTGGAAGGACATCCTGTTCAAATATCTGGGCCAGACGGCGAATTGAGAGAAGCGCATGTAAGGCGGCCGGAACCACAATTTGTGACCCATGAGCCACATGGCGAAACATTCGTGGCATACAACCACGGGGTGACGCGAACGGGATTAGGATCGAGACTGAGTCGGCGGATCGGAACGTGAAGATGGTGTAAGGGCGGGCGCTGAAGGGCGCCCGCCCGGAACCGGGGACGGCGATGGGATATATCAAGCAACGCAGGCACGTCGTGACTTCGGGCCTGTGCGCGATGGCGCTGCTTGCGCTTCCACGCGCGGCCCTCGCCGACGCCGGCGGCGTCAGCTTCTGGCTTCCGGGAACTCTTGGCAGCCTCGCGGCAACCCCGGCGGTGCCGGGATGGGCCTACGAGACCATCTATATCCATCTCCAGATGAGCGCGGGGGCGGGCAAGAATTTCGTGACCGCTAACGGCATCCCCGGGTCGGTGGTGGCGGGCCTCAATGCGCACGCGGACGCGCTCGTGGAAGGCGTCACCTACACCTCGGCGCTGCCGGTGCTCGGCGGCCAGGCGACAGCGGCCCCGGCGCGAAGCTGGGTGCCTTTGAAGGGCATGGCGGTCGGCCTTGGCCCGCAAATCGGATTCCTGTTTCCGGTCGGCGATATGCAGGGCTATTTGAACTTGAAGGCATACGAGGATCTCGACGTTGAGAACCGGCCGAAAGGATGGTCGAGCTAGGTGACCTTCGTTCTTTCGCCGAAGGCGCCCGAGCCGCCCCCGACGGCAACACCGATTGTCCGCAAATACTGACGACGCCATTGTCAGCAGCGGAAATGCTGTAATCTTGTCCTTCAAATCAGTTGAAGGGAGGATTCGCAGCAATGGCGCAAGACGCACGGGCTGGCAAACATTGGCCGCTGTTTCCTTCGCTCGCCTCCTATTCCTTTGCCGCACTGCCGGGTGACCTGATCGCGGGGCTGACGCTTGCGGCGATCGCGATCCCCGAGCAGATGGCGACCGCGCGCCTCGGCGGCTTCGAGCCGCAGATCGGCTTCTTCGCCTTCATGGCGGGCTCGCTCGGTTTCGCGATGCTCGGCGGCAACCGTTTCCTCTCCTGCGGCGCCGATTCCACCATCACGCCGATCTTTGCCGGAGGCCTTGCGGCGCTCGCCGCGACCGGCTCGCCCGACTATCAGGGGCTCGCGATTGCGCTGGCGCTGATGGTCGGCGCGATGCTGGTGTTGAGCGGCATCTTCAAGCTGGGGGCCATCGCCAATCTGCTGTCGGTGCCGGTGACCGTCGGCTTCCTTGCCGGCATTTCCGTGCACATCCTGGTCTCGCAATTGCCCGGGGTGCTCGGGCTGGAGCAGCCTGGCGGCCCGACACTGCAGCGCTTCGCGGAGCTGGCGCGCGAGATCGGACAGGCCAACCTCTACACCGTCGTGATCGGCTTCGGCGTACTGGCGGTGGTGCTGATCTCGGAGACTGTCAGCGCCAAGATTCCCGGCGCGCTGATCGGCCTCGTCGCCGCGACGCTGGCGGTGATCCTGGTCGGACTTGAAAGCAAAGGCGTGAAAGTGGTCGGCGCGGTGCCGGCGGCCTTGCCGAAGCCGACGCTTCCCGATGTCGCGCCGGAGCAATGGGCACGGCTCGTCCCGCTCGCCTTCGTGATCGCCATCGTCGTGATGGTGCAGACGGCGGCGACCACGCGCTCCTTCCTCTCCGATCCCGACAAGCCCGCCGATGTCGACCGTGACTTCCTCGGCGTTGGCGCGGGCAGTATTCTGGCCGGCATCTTCGGCGCGTTTCCGGTCAATGCCAGCCCGCCGCGGACCGGCATCGTCTCG
>DATHMA010000199.1:0-45887 GCA_035487555.1 Bradyrhizobium sp.
TGCCGTCATGGCCAAGTTCAAGGCGCGCCAGCCCGACGTTCACATCACCTTGCGGACCATCAGCTCCTACGATGTCCGCGAGGGATTGCTGAACGGGCTTTACGATCTCGGCATCACGACCAACTCGCTCCAGCTCGAGGGTGCGCAACTGCAGACCAAGGTGGTCGATCAGGTCGCCGCGGTCTGCGTCATGGGCCGCTCGCATCCGCTGGCGGGAAACGCGCATATCACGCCGCGCCATTTCCAGTCGGAGACATTGCTGACACTGGATCGCGCGGACGAGCTCAGCGACGAGTGGCGGCGGGCGCTGGCGCAAGCGAAAGTGACGCCGGGCTCGGTGATCGAGACGACCTATTCGGCAACCATCTGTCGCCTTGCTGAAGTCGGAGCCGGCATCGGCGTAGTGAATCCCTATATCGCGTCGGTGTTTTCAAACGTACTGCGCGTGGTGCCCTTGAAGCCGACGATCGGCGTCAAGGTCTTCGTGGCCTATCCGCGTCATGTCTCGATATCGGCGCTCGCCTCCGCGCTCATCACAGAGATCAGCGATCACTTCAAGACCGACACGCGCCCTCCCCGGAGCGGCAAACGCTGAGCGCCACTGGTTCTTCGCGAACGACGCCGCCTCGCTCGGCCATGTATATCATTCCTGCATAGAGCAGCCGCATAAATCGATTGGCCGTCATAGCAACGTCATGTCTAGTATCGTGATCGCGCCGGGATAGATGTCACTCCTTCAAGAGGTGCCTCAACCATGAGGTTGATTGCTGCTGTTCTATCCATCTCCATCTGCGCTCTCTTCAATGCCCCGTCGGCCCAAGCCAGTCCGATCCGGATGGTCGTTCCGTTCGCCGCCGGCGGGACCGCCGACGTCCTCGGACGCATCGTCGCCCAACAGCTCGGTACGTTGACCGGAAATACGGTCGTCGTCGAAAACCGCCCGGGCAGCGGCGGCAATATCGGCGCGGACGTGGTGGCGCATGGGCCCGACGACGGCTCGGTGCTGCTGCTCGGCACGATCGGCATTCACGCCGCCAGCAAGATCTACCGGAGCCTGCCGTTCGACCCCGACAAGGAGCTTCAGCCGGTCACCATCCTCGCAGAGGTGCCGAACGTGCTGATCGTGAATCCCTCCGTCCCTGCCAAGGACGTCAAGGAGTTCATTGCGCTTGCCAAGGAGAAGCCGGGCTCGCTCAATTTCGGCTCGGCCGGCAACGGCTCGTCGACCCACATGATCGCGGAGCTTTTCAAGCTGAAGGCCGGCGTGAACCTGACGCACGTCCCCTATCGCGGCAGCGCGCCGGCGCTCAACGACCTGATCGCGGGCCAGATCCAGGTCATGCTCGAGAATCTGCCGACCGCATTGCCGTTCATCCAGGCCGGCAGCGTCCGGGCGCTGGGCGTCACCAGCGCGACGCGGTCGCCCAGCCTGCCTGACGTGCCGACGATCGCGGAGGCCGGCGTGCCCGGATATGAGGCGACGGCATGGTTCACCATCGCGGTTGCCGGCAGCGTTCCGCCGGCCACGGTCGAGAAGCTCAACGCCGATATTCGCAAGGTCCTCGCCGAGCCTGACGTGATCGAGCGCTTCAAATCGCTCGGCGCGGTCATCGTCGGCAACAGCGTCGCGGACGCAAAGGCGTACTTCGTCAGCGAAACTGCGAAGTGGAACAACGTCATCGAAACCGCGCATATCAAGATCGACTGATCGCGCAAACTCGTCAGCAGGAATACGCCGTGCCCATGCCCATGCCCTTGTCGCGCTTCACCGTCCTGGATCTCACGCGCGTTCGCTCGGGTCCGCTGGCGGTCCGCCAGCTCGCGGACTGGGGTGCCAACGTCATCAAGATCGAGGCGCCCGAGGCCGTTGACGGTTCGAAGGGCATGGGCGGTGAACGTGACGGCTCCGATTTCCAGAACACGCACCGCAACAAGCGCGGCATCACCCTCAATCTCAAAAAACCCGAAGGGCGCGAGCTGTTCTACACGCTCGTCGCCAAGGCTGACGTCGTCGTCGAGAATTACCGGCCCGACGTGAAGGCCCGCCTCGGCATCGACTACGAACGCTTGCGCGCCGTCAACAAGGGCATCGTACTCGCCAGCATTTCGGGCTTCGGCCAATCCGGGCCTTATGCGCGCCGTCCCGGCTTCGATCAGATCGCGCAAGGCATGGGCGGGCTGATGTCAGTGACGGGATTGCCGGGCCAGGGCCCGGTGCGGGCCGGCATTCCCATCGCTGATTTGTCGACGGGCCTCTACGCCGCCATCGGCATCCTGATTGCACTGCTGGAGCGTGACGTCTCCGGAGAAGGTCAGTGGGTGCACACCTCGCTGCTGGAGGCGCAGATCGCCATGCTGGATTTCCAGGCGACGCGCTGGCTGATCGACGAGGAGCGTCCGGGCCAGGCCGGCAACAACCATCCGACCAGCATTCCGACCGGGCTGTTTCGCGCGCGCGACGGACTGCTCAATCTCGCCGGCGGCGGCGAATCCATGTGGCGGCGGATTTGCGCCGCATTGGAGCTGGGCGACGTGGTGGATCGGGCGGAATTTTTGTCTGAAGGGCTGCGCTCAAAAAATCGCGACGCGTTGAACGCGGTCCTGCAGGAGCGCTTCATCCAGAACACGGTCGGCCACTGGGTTACCCTGCTCAACGAAGCCGGGGTGCCATGCGGCCCCGTCTATGGCGTGGACGAGATGTTTTCCGATGCCCATGTGGAGGCGCTCGACATGCGCCTGCCGGTGCAACACAGCCGGCTCGGTCTTCTCAATCTCCTTCGCAGCCCCGTTTCGCTGAGCCGCGGTGCACGGCGGGCCGAACCGACCCCGGAACGGGGAGAGCATACCGATGCGGTGTTGAAGGAATTCGGCGTGGCCCCCGAACAGATCGCGACGTTGCGCGCCCAGAATGTGATTTAGGCGGATCGCAGACATGACCTCACAGTTCCTGCAGCTCAGTACCAACGACGGCGTGTCGACGCTGACGCTGAACAATCCCGCAAAACACAACGCGATGAACTTCGCGATGTGGCAGGCGCTGCCCGACCTGTTGCAGAAAGCCGGCGACGATCGCGCGACACGAGTCCTCATTCTCACCGGCGCGGGCGAACGCGCCTTTTGCTCGGGCAATGACGTGTCCGAGTTCGACAAGGTGCGCAGCACACGAGCGCAGATCGAGCACTATAACGAGCTTCAGCGCACGGTCTGCGAACGTTTTGCGAAACTGTCCAAGCCGACCATCGCCATGATCGACGGATATTGCCTCGGCGCCGGACTGGAGTTCGCGCTGCTGTGCGATTTTCGCTATTGCACGCCGGCGTCGCGGTTTGCCGTGCCGGCGGTCAAGCTCGGCCTGCCGTACCGGCATGAAGATATCGTCAAGCTGCTAGATGTGATCGGCCCGGCGCGCACAAAGGAGATGGTGCTTGGCGGACGGCGGATCGACGGCGCGAGAGCTGCGGATATCGGTCTCGTGCACCAGCTCGCGCCCTCGCGCGACGCGCTGGTTCGCGACATCGTGGAATTGGCAGGCGAGCTTGCCGCGAGTGCGCCGCTCAGCCTCGCCGCAGCCAAGGTGACCATCAACGAGGCGTTGCGGCGCGACACCGCGCCCGACCTCGCGCTTTGCAAGAAGCTGGCTGACGAAGTGTATGCCAGCCACGACTACATCGAAGGCCGCGCCGCTTTTGCAGAAAAGCGCAAGCCGCGGTTTGAGGGACGTTAATGCCACAAGGATTGCGGGCGAACTCATGAACTACCGGATTGCGATCGATATTGGCGGCACGTTCACGGACGGCGTCATCGAAAACGCCGCCACCGGAGAAGTGCGGCTGGCGAAACGTCTCACCACCCAGGCCGATCCCGGTCAGGCCCTTGCCGACGTGGTCGACGACCTGCTCGCGGCCGTCCGTCCGCTCAATGGAAGCCGCGCCCCGGCCGGCGCCGTGTCCGAGGTGGTGCACGGCAGCACGCTGGTGACCAATGCGCTCATCGAGCGCAAGGGCGCCCGAACGGCACTGATCGCAACCGAGGGCACCGCAGATATCATCGATATCGGCCGCGAGGTGCGCTACGACCTCTATGATCTCGACATCCAGATGCCGAAGCCGCTGGTCGATCGCGAGCACCGGTTCGAGCTCGGCGAACGGATCGCCGCCGATGGCGCCATCCTGGCGGCGCCGGATCAGGCCGGGATCGATGCCGTCATCGAGAAGCTGAAGAGATCCGGCGCGCAGTCCGTCGCGGTTTCGTTCCTTCATTCTTGCGTCAATCCGGAAAACGAGATCCGGATGGCGGACGCGATACGGCGTGCCCTGCCGGATATGGCGATCTCGGTTTCATCCCGGGTTGCCCGCGAAATACGCGAATACGAGCGGACGACGACGGCGACAGCGAATGCGTTCGTTCAGCCCATCGTCGCAAAGTACCTCAACGAGCTGTCGGCGCGGCTGCGCCAGGCCGGAATCGAGGCGCCGCTGCGCATCATGGTGTCGAGCGGTGGCTCGACCTCGGCCGACATCGCAGCCGAGGTGCCGATCACGACGCTGGAATCGGGCCCGGCCGGCGGCGTGCTGAGCGCGGCCAATGCAGGACGTGCGGCGGGCTTCGACGACGTGCTCGCCTTCGACATGGGCGGCACCACCGCGAAGATCTGCACGGTGATAGCGGGCAGCCCATCCGTCGTTCACACCTTCGAGGCTGCGCGGGTTCGCCGTTTCAAGAAGGGCAGCGGCCTGCCGCTGTTGATCGCCAGCATCGACCTCATCGAGATCGGCGCCGGCGGCGGCAGCATCGCACGCATCAGCGACCTCGGTCTGTTGACCGTGGGGCCCGACAGCGCCGCCGCCGATCCCGGGCCCGCCTGCTATGGCCAAGGCGGCGAAAGCGCGACGGTCACCGACGCCGACCTCACCCTCGGCTACCTCAATCCGGATTTCTTCCTTGGCGGCCGGATGGCGCTCGATGCGCCAGCCGCCGGCAAGGCGTTGCAGCGGCTCGGCGACCGCCTGTCGCTGACGCGGCTTGATGTCGCCAAGGGCATTTTCAATGTCGTCAACGAAGCGATGGCGGCCGCGGCGCGCGTCCACATTGCCGAGAAGGCGCAGGATCCGCGGCGCTTCACCATGGTCGCGACCGGCGGGGCCGGCCCGGTTCATGCGGTCGAGATCGCGCGCAAGCTGCGCGTGCCCCGCGTGCTGTTCCCGATCGCGGCCGGCACCGGCTCCTGTCTCGGATTCCTGGCGGCACCGCTGCGCGTCGATCGATCCTGGTCCAAGCCGCAAGGCCTGGAAACGGTCGACTGGCGCGAAATCGAGGCAACGCTCGCCGACCTCAAGCGCGACGCTGATGAAGAACTGAAATCGGCGTTGACGATCCCCGCCGACGTCACCTGGGAAATTCTCGTCGAGATGCGATATGTCGGACAGGGCGCGAACCTCGCGGTATCCTTCCCCTGGCGTAAGGTCGGCCCCGCTTTTGCGGCTGAGCTCGATGCCGCCTTCCGCAAAGCCTATGAAATCAACTATGGCGGCGTGCTGCCGGCGGGATCGCTGGAGGTCGTGACCTGGCGCATCGTCGGAGCGACCCGACAGGACGTCAAACGCTTCGTCTGGCCCGCAAGTGACGGGTCGTCCGAGGCGAAGCCCAAGGCACATCGCGCGATCTTCTGCACGCAGGCCGATGCCATGAATGAAGTGCCGGTTTACGACCGCTACGCGCTCGGCGGTAGGACGCGGTTGCGCGGTCCGCTGATTCTTGAAGAATCGGAATCGACCATCGTGGTGCCGATCGAAGCCGATGTCGAAGTGCTCGATGACCTCAGCGTGCTGATCCATCTGGGAGCCGAATGATGATTGATCCGATTTCGCTGGAAATCCTCTGGACCCGGCTGGTCAGCCTCGTCGACGAGGCCGCCGCGACGCTGGTGCGCACCTCGTTCTCGACGATCGTCCGCGAGTCGAACGACTATGCGGTTGTGTTGCTCGATCGCGATGCGCAGCTATTGGCCCAATCGAGCCAGAGCATCCCCTCCTTCATCTGCACCTTGCCGGAAACCGTGCGGCACTTCTTGAAGGTGTTTCCGCGCGAGACGCTGAAGCCCGGCGACATCATGATCACCAACGATCCGTGGCTCGGCACGGGTCATCTCCCTGATATCAACATCGCGATGCCGGTGTTCCGCGACGGAATTTTGGTGGGATTCGCCGGCAGCGTCGCGCATTCGCCTGACATCGGAGGGCGCTTGCGTTCGCCCGGCAATCGCGACCTCTATGAGGAGGGATTGCGCATCCCGCCGATGAAGCTGGTTGCGGCCGGCTCGATCAACGAAACGCTGGTTCAGATCATCCAGAACAACGTACGCATTCCCGAACAGGTGATGGGCGATCTGTGGGCCCAGGTTTCGGCCAATCGCATGTTGTCGCAGCGCCTGCTCGAGATGCTCGACGAGACCGAATGCGATCTGGTCGAGGTCGGCAAGGAAATGTACGCGCGGTCGGAGGCGGCGATGCGCAATGCCATCCGGGCGCTACCGGACGGCGACTACGAATACGAGGCCCGAACCGACGGCTTCATCGAGCCGGTCACCATTCGCTGCCGAATCATCGTCAAGGGCGATGCGTTGACCGTCGATTACACCGGCTCGTCGCCGCAATTGCCGCGCGCCATCAATGTCGTGCCGATCTACACCTTTGCCTACACGGCCTATGCGCTCAAATGCGTGCTGGCGCCGACCATCCCGAACAATGACGGTTCGTTCCGCCCCATCACCACGACGGCGCCGCCGGGATCAATCCTCAATCCGAAATACCCCGCGGCGGTGAGCGCGCGCGCCATGACCGGCCACCTGCTGCCGACCGCCGTGATGGGCGCGCTCGCCAATGTGGTGCCGGACCGTGTTCGCGCCGCGGCGGGATCGCCCTTGTGGTGCGTGCAACTCGCCGGCGCGCATGAGGGCCGGCGCTTTGCCTCGACGCTGTTCCTCAATGGCGGCCAAGGCGCGGGCGCGAAGGGCGACGGGCTGCCGTCGCTGAGCTTCCCCAGCAATCTCGCCAACACGCCGATCGAGGTGATCGAGTCGCAGGCGCCGATCCGGATCACGCGGCGCGCCTTGCGACACGGCACCGGCGGCGCCGGCACAACGCGCGGCGGCGACGGGCAGGTCTTCGAGCTTGAACTGCTGGCCGATGAGCCGGTGACGATGACCTTCATGGCCGACCGCCTACGTACCGCAGCGCCGGGCATGCGCGGCGGCGAAGCCGGCGCCACCGGCCGCGTGCTGCTCAACGGCGAGCCGATCGATCCGCGCGAGACGGTCGTCGCGGCGCCCGGTTCGCGATTGACCTTGGAAACGCCCGGCGGCGGCGGCTTCGGCCCCGCCAGCGAACGCGCCAAGGCGTCCTGATGACAAGGCTTCCTGATCACAAGGCGTCCTGATCGGCAGGCTTGCCGGTTCAGGCGCGAGACCGGGGGCGCGTGCCTTTCAGGCGCGCCCTCAGCGCCATCTCGACCAGCGAAGATGCCGCCTCGCCCGCCGTCTCCATGTAGGAGGGATCGCGGTGCAGCTGCACGACCGCAAAGGAGCCGTCGAGCAGCAGCAGAATTTGCCGCGCGAGGCGAGCTGCGCTCGCGATACCGACTTCCTCAAACATCGTACGCAGCCAGGCCTCGAACTTCTTCTTGTGCGCGGCGCCGATCTTGATCGCGGGATGGCCGGGCAGATTGGCGAGCTCAGCGGAGGTGCGCAGGAAGCCGCAGCCCTTCCACTTCGGATGACCCGCGTTGCGCGCGAGCTGGTCAAAGATCGCCTGCACCTTTGAGGGCAGCTCGCCCGCCGCCTCATCGAACCAGCGCTTGAACAGCGCCAAATTCGGCTGGTCGCGCGCTTCGAGATAGGCCGCGACCAGATCGTCCTTGCTGCGGAAGTGGTAGTACAGCGTGCGCTTGGTGAGCCCGGCTTTTTCCGCCACCGCATCGACGCTCACCGCGCGGATGCCGTCGCTGTAGAACAGCTTGCTCGCCGCCGAGATGATGCGCTCGCGGGTGGCGTTCTGGGTGCCGGTCATGGCTCCATGTATACCGACCAGTGAATATACACAATGCCGCCTCCGGCCTAGCGTGCGCATCATACCGGAGGCCACGATGTCCGAACCCATCTTGCTCGACGTCAGGGGCGAAATCGCGCTGATCACGCTGAACCGGCCGGAGCGGCTGAACGCGCTGAGCTATGAATTGATCGACCGACTGATGGCAGCACTTGATGCGATCGAGGTCGACGCAAACGTACGCGTGGTCATCCTGACCGGCGCGGGCGAGCGCGCCTTCTCCGCCGGCGCCGACATCCATGAATTTTCAGAGAGCGTATCACGCGGCGCCAGCGTTGCGGTGCGCGATTTCGTACGGCGCGGACAGGCGATGACGGCGCGGCTTGAAGCTTTCAGGAAGCCCGTGATCGCCGCGGTCAACGGGCTTGCCTTCGGCGGCGGCTGCGAGATCACGGAAGCGGTGCATCTGGCGGTGGCGAGCGAATTCGCGACGTTCGCAAAGCCTGAGATCAATCTCGGCATGCCGCCGACCTTCGGCGGCACGCAGCGCCTGCCACGGCTCGCGGGCCGCAAGCGCGCGCTGGAGCACCTCCTCACTGGCGATCCCTTCTCGCCACAGCAGGCGCTCGAAATCGGATTGGTCAACGCCGTCGTGCCGCATGACGAATTGCTGCCGGCCGCGCGACGCCTCGCGGCGCGCATCATTCGCCACTCGCCGCTTGCGGTGAGCGGCGTCATCACCGCGGTGACGCGCGGGCTCAACATGGCAATCGCCGAAGGGCTGCTGGTCGAGAGCGAGCAATTCGCGGCGCTGGTGCCGAGCCACGACTTGAGCGAAGGCCTCGCCGCCTGGAAGGAGCGCCGCGCGCCGAGCTATCGCGGCGCATGAGGCATCAGTGAAACCGGTCGCGCGGCCGCTCCGCGGGCCCTTGCGGACCTTTCGGCGCGAGGCCGGCCTTGATCTCATCGCCCGTGACGCGGCAGTCGCCATTGGCATCGAAGCGCAGGATGAACGGGCTCTCCTTTTCGACGAACTCGGCCCGCGTGATCTTGCCGTCCTGGTTCTCGTCGAAATAGCCGAAATCCGCATCGGCCAAAGTTGCATCGGCCTTCTGCACCGTCGCGAACTCGGCCGGATCGAGCTTGCCGTCGTGGTTGCGGTCGGCCGATTTGAACAGGCGGTCCATGTAGGACTTCCATTCGTCGCAGGTGTAGACGCCGTCGTGATTGGCGTCCCAGCTCGGCGGTCCCTTGTTGAGCATCGCATCCGTCGGCGGCGCTGATTGCGCCAGCGCAGCGGACATGCCTACAAACAGCAGCCACGCGGCAACGCCGATTATCCATCTCTCACGCGACAATGCTGTCTCCCATCCAATCGCCGGCTCGCCCGCTCGGCTTATAGGCTGATGGAAAGGCCGCGCACAATTCACGGGAGACGGCGCAGCGGCGCGCAGCCCACGAATACTATTTTTTGTTTATTGTTTTGCTCGCCGATCGATACGCGCCTTTAACACTAGACCGCAAAGCCCGGCGATTTGCGCGCCAGGCCATCGAACGAATCGAGTAGCTTTTCGCGCCAGGCGTAGATCGGGTCATCTGCCGCGAGCAGCTTGAACGGGCTCACCACGCGCGCCCATTGAAAGCCGCCGAACACGATGTAGTCGGCGTAGTTCGGCGCGCTACCGCCGAGATAGGGCTGCGCGCGCAGCGTCATGCGCAGCGGCTCCAGCGAGCGGCGAAAGCCGATCACGGCCTTGTCGCGCTCGGCGGCGGCTTCCTCCAGCTTCCGACCCAGCCGCGCCTCGCGCGAGGTGCGGAAATAGTCGGCATCGACCGGGCCGAGATGCTCCGGGATATCGGCGACGATGAGCGGGAAGATGCCGCCGACGATCGCAATGTCGCCCCAGGAATTGATCATCCGCATCGCGGCGCGGCCGCCCTCGCCGCCGAACAGCGAGGGAGAAGCAGGAAAATTGTCTTCGAGATAATTGGCGATCACCCAGGAATCGACCACGGGGTTCTCATCGTGCAGCAGCACCGGCACCTTCTCCGAGCCATGCGGCGCGATCGTCTGCTTCTCGGTGAAGCGCCATGGGATCGAGCCGTGGTCGAGCCCCTTATGCGCCAGCGCCATCCGCGTCCGCCAGCAATAAGGGCTGAACGGACGCGCCGCGTCGTTGCCGACCAGTTCGAAGAGTCGGAGATTCATGGGGCCCCCGCAACGACGGTTCGTAGGGTGGGCAAAGCGTAGCGTGCCCACCATGGCTTGCACCGGGCTTGAATGGTGGGCACGGCGCTAGCGCGCCTTTGCCCACCCTACGATCGAGCCCGGCCATGACGAGTATACGCGTCTTCGCGTGAAAATGTTACCGCACCACCGACGCCGTTTGCCCGAACAGGATCTTCCGCTCCTCCTCGGTGCGATTGACCGGCTGGCCGAAATTCGGATTGACCTCTTTGGCCTTGGCGTAGGCGCGCTCGGTCGCGGGCTTGGCCTTGATGGTGTCGAGCCAGCGCTTCAGATGCAGGAACTGGTCGATGTCCTGGCCCTGGTTCTTGTATCCGACGACCCAGGGATAGCTCGCCATGTCGGCGATCGAATAATCGCCGCCGATATATTCGCGGTCCGACAGGCGCTTGTTGAGCACGCCATAGAGGCGGTTGGTTTCGTTGACATAGCGGTCGATGGCGTAGGGGATCTTGTCGACCGCATAGTTGCGGAAGTGATGGTTCTGGCCGGCCATCGGCCCGAGTCCGCCCATCTGCCAGAACGTCCACTGGATCACGTCATAGCGGCCGTGGAGATCGGCGGGCAGGAACTTGCCGGTCTTCTCGGCGAGATAGAGCAGCATCGCACCCGACTCGAAAATGGAGATCGGCTTGCCGCCGCCCTTCGGCGCGTGATCGACCATCGCCGGGATGCGGTTGTTCGGCGCGACCGCCAGAAACTCCGGCTTGAATTGCTCGCCTTTGCCGATGTTCACCGGGAAGATCTTGTATTCGAGGCCGGTTTCCTCGAGGAACATCGTGACCTTGTGGCCGTTCGGCGTGGTCCAATAATAGAGATCGATCATGGCGGGCGTTCCTGTCCTGCTGCCGTGTTGGCGCTGTCGCAGATAGATGCGATTGCATGAATGTTGCCACGGCGCGTCGCCAAGTCAATGGCAGGCGGCCCAAACGTGCGGAATTGTGATCGCGCTATCGGCTCACGCGGCCATGCGCGCGCAGCAGCCTTTCGCCGTCTTCCGTCACCGTTACGACCAGGCCGAAGCCCGCGATCGTCTCACGCGCGACATAGCCGCACTCGGCGGCGTCCTCCCAGATGGTGAGCCGCGGGCACGAGGTCTTCCAGGTGCCGATCACCTCCGAATAGGCACGCGGCTCGCGCGCGATCCATTCGACGAAATCGAGCACCAGCGGATCGGCAATCTCCGTCATCGCACCTCTCCCTTTAGAACGGCGCGGCCGAGCTTTTCGCGACCAGCAGCCAGCCGCCATAGAGCAGGTAATAGCTCGCCACCGTCGTGATGATATGATTGGCCCAGCGGCGG
This sequence comes from Bradyrhizobium sp., assembly GCA_035487555.1. GTDB lineage: Bacteria > Pseudomonadota > Alphaproteobacteria > Rhizobiales > Xanthobacteraceae > Bradyrhizobium. The sequence continues at coordinate 11,594 of DATHMA010000199.1, forward strand.
AATTGCTGGTCGCTCATCGCCTCCAGCACGCGCCGCGACAGCGTGGTGCCGAGCATGGAAGCCGCAATCGCGACCAGCGCCAGCACCGGATTGAGCGTCGCGGCCTGATCGATGATGCCACCGAAATAGATCAGCTTGGTGAGATGGCTCGCGACCTGGCAGGTCGCCTTGGTGGCGATGATCTGGCGGCGCTCGAAATTGCCGCCGAGGAAGAAGGTGTCGAGCAGCGGCCCGGAGACACCCGTCATCAGCATCAGCCCCATGCAGATCGAGCCGTAGACCGAGCCCTGCCAGATGCTGTCGGGATTGGGCTTGACGTCCGAGGGCAGCAGCCGCGCCATGAACGGCGTGATGCCGAGGAGCAGCAGCGCGATCGGCTTGTCCGGCACGTAGCGCGTGATCGACCAGACCGCGAGCGCAATCGCGCAGCCGATCAGATAGACCGACACCGGCCGCCACTTGATGTGGGCGCGCCAGAGGAAGGCGCGCCAGCCGTTGGAAGCCATCTGCGTGATCGCGTGCAGCACCATCGCCGCCGGCAACGGCATCAGCACCAGCAGCACGCCGATCAGGATCATGCCGCCGGCCATGCCGAACAGGCCCGACAGGAACGCGGTCGCGACCATCAGCGCGCCAAGGGCCGCAATCATCAGGGGCGTCATCGGGAATCCTCCGCCGATATTTCTGCCGCGCTTGTGCGCTTCCCGCAAACGGAGTTATCTTGTGCTTAGCATCAGTTTTCCTGAGGGTGATGTGCGGCGGCTGCTTTTTCTCAACGGCATCAAGGCGTTTGAAGCGGCGGCGCGCGGCGGCAGCTTTGCCGCGGCGGGCGCCGAGCTCAATGTTTCGCCGGCCGCGATCTCCAGGATGGTGCACCTGCTGGAGCAAAGGCTCGGCGTCGTGCTGTTCGAGCGCAAGGCCAATCGCTTGCTGCCGACGGCGGCAGGCCGCGCCTATCAGAGCGGGCTGACGCCGATCTTCGATGCGCTCGCAAGTCTCACCGCGCAGGTGACGGCGCCGGCCGCCTTGCGCGTGCTCACCATCGGCGTCGGGCCGACCTTTGCGATGCGCTGGCTGATCCCGCGGCTGGCGGATTTCAGCCGGCAGGAGCCCGCCATCGAAGTCCGCTTCACCACCGGCGGCGTCGCGGTGCCGTTCGGCGACGACTGGAGCTGCGGCATCAAGCTCGGCGACGGCGACTGGCCGGGCCTGGTAGCCGAGCCGCTGTTCGCCGCGGATCTGACGCCGGTCTGCACGCCAAAACTCGCCGCGTCGATCAAACGCGCGGGCGACCTCCGGGGACCAAGCCTGCTCCGCGTCGCGCATTCGCCGGAGGACTGGCCGGCCTGGCTGAAGGCCGCCGGCGTTCCCCGCCTCACCGCGCGCGGCACCGAGTTTCAATATTACGGCCAGGCGCTCCAGGCGGCCCTCGACGGGCTCGGCATCGCCATGGGCATCCGGCCCTATATCGACGACGACCTCGCCGCCGGAAGGCTGGTCGCCCCGTTCGCGCTCTCGGTGCCGAAGGGCATGCGCTGGTACCTGGTCTATCGCCCGTTCCAGGCCGAGCAGCGCGATTTTGCCGCCTTCCGCCGCTGGATCATGCGGGCTGCCGCCGCGCCGGCCGCGAAAACCCCGCATCGCAAAAAAGACAAAAAAGAGAAAGCCTTGTGAACGGCTTCACATGTTACCTTTCGAATTCATGCTCTCCTCGTCCAAACCGCAGGGGAGAGCCAGATGGATTGCCTCTACCAGGGCTACCGAATCGAGCCGTTCGAAGCCGGACGCGATCTGTGGCACGCCCGCATCCGCCGCGCCGACGACCGGCCGCTGATGATCGGCAACCACCCCTTCCCCACGCTTGAAGTCGGCTTCGCCTGGGGCGATCCCGACTCCGCCATATCAGACGCCAAGCACCACATCGACCGCTTCAAGCATCGCTGGACCGGACCCGAAGAAGTCCGGGCGGCCTAGAGTTTTTTGCGCATGATCTCACCGGGAAACCGCATCACAGCTTTCCGGATCATGCGAGTTGAGAGGAACGCCCATGCCCCCGCTTGACCCCCGACTGCTCTCTCCCCTCTCGCGCAACGTCCGCACCGATTGCCCGGATTGCCGCGGCGGCCTCTCGGTGATGAAGGTCATCGGCAGCCGGCAGGGGTCGGAATACTGGACCATGCGCTGCGTCAGCTGCGGCGGCATCCATCTCGACATCGTCAATCCCCGCACGCCCACGCCGGAACACACTGCGGCGTGAGCTAGGCCACTTCGTCATGGCCGGGCTTGTCCCGGCCATCCACGTCTTCTTGCCTCCAAGGGAAGGGCGTGGGTGCCCGGCATAAAAGCCGGGCATGACGACCGGAGATTGGGAACCTTCGGCGCCTGCTGACAACGTACTGACAGCATCCCCGCTGGCGCGGGCATCGGGCCTTCATCTGCTCTTTCACATCCAGCGGACTCGTCCCATATTCGCCCCATGGCGAAGAACCCCTCTCCTCCGAAAAAGCCCGGCAGAACCCCGAAAACCAAAGCAGGCCGCCCCGACGTTCAGCCGATCGGGCCGGCGCTGGCCGAGCTGCTCAATCCCGCGATCAACCGCGGCGATGCCGGCATGGGCTCGGGCACCGGGCTGCAGCCGCCGCCGGATAATTCCTGGGACCGCCGCGCCGGTGGCGAGGCCGCCGCCCATCGCGCCCGCGCCTCGACCCGCGACAAGAGCGAGGATGTCGCCAAGCGCGACACGGCCGGCTTCGAGGAAGCCCTGCAGGCCAATTACGGCACCTCCGCCACCATCCCCACGCTCGATCCCGAATTAGCGCGGCAGCTCGGCCTGCCGACCGCCGAGGACGACGAGGAGGCGCTCGCCCGCCCGCCGCGCAACAAGATGGAAGCGCTCGGCGTCAAGGCGACCGCGGAAGCGCTGGAGAACCTGATCCGCGACGGCCGTCCCGAGTTCAAAAGAGACGACGGCTCTCTGAAAGTGTGGACGCCGCACCGTCCGCCGCGCCCGGAGAAATCCGAAGGCGGTGTGCGCTTCGAGATCAAGTCCGAATACAGCCCCAAGGGCGACCAGCCCACCGCCATCGCCGAGTTGGTCGAAGGCATCAACCGCAACGACCGCACCCAGGTGCTGCTCGGCGTCACCGGCTCGGGCAAGACCTACACCATGGCCAAGGTGATCGAGGCGACGCAGCGCCCGGCGCTGATCCTGGCGCCGAACAAGACGCTGGCCGCGCAGCTCTATGGCGAGTTCAAGAGTTTCTTCCCCGACAACGCGGTCGAGTATTTTGTCAGTTATTACGACTACTACCAGCCCGAGGCCTATGTGCCGCGGACGGACACGTACATAGAAAAGGATTCCTCGATCAACGAGCAGATCGACCGCATGCGCCACTCGGCGACGCGCGCGCTGCTCGAGCGCGACGACGTCATCATCGTCGCTTCCGTCTCCTGCATCTACGGTATCGGCTCGGTCGAGACCTATACCGCGATGACCTTCGCGCTGAAGAAAGGCGAGCGCATCGACCAGCGCCAGCTCATCGCCGACCTGGTCGCGCTGCAATACAAGCGCACCCAGGCCGATTTTTCCCGCGGCACTTTTCGCGTGCGCGGCGACGTCATCGACATCTTCCCGGCGCACTATGAGGACCGTGCCTGGCGCGTGAACCTGTTCGGCGATGTCATCGAGAACATCGAGGAGTTCGATCCGCTCACCGGCCACAAGCAGGACGATCTCGAATTCATCAAGATGTACGCCAACTCGCACTATGTGACGCCGCGCCCGACCCTGGTGCAGGCGATCAAGGCGATCAAGGGCGAGCTGAAGCTGCGGCTCGACGAGCTGAACGCGCAGGGCCGCCTGCTGGAAGCGCAGCGGCTCGAGCAGCGCACCACCTTCGATCTCGAGATGATGGAAGCCACCGGAAGCTGCGCCGGCATCGAGAACTATTCGCGCTATCTCACGGGACGCCGACCCGGCGAGCCGCCGCCGACGCTGTTCGAATATGTGCCCGACAATGCGCTGGTGTTCGCCGACGAAAGCCATGTCACCGTGCCGCAGATCGGCGGCATGTTCCGCGGCGACTTCCGCCGCAAGGCGACCTTGGCCGAATACGGCTTCCGGCTGCCCTCCTGCATGGACAACCGCCCGCTGCGTTTCGAGGAATGGGACATGATGCGCCCGCAATCGGTCGCGGTGTCGGCGACGCCGAGCGGCTGGGAGCTGAACGAGAGCGGCGGCGTGTTTGTCGAGCAGGTGATCCGCCCCACCGGCCTGATCGATCCGCCGGTCGACATCCGCCCGGCCCGCACCCAGGTCGACGATCTCGTCGGCGAAGTGCGCGCGACCGCGCAGGCCGGCTATCGCTCGCTGGTCACGGTGCTGACAAAACGCATGGCGGAGGACCTCACCGAATATCTGCATGAGCAGGGCATTCGCGTGCGCTACATGCACAGCGATATCGACACCATCGAGCGCATCGAGATCATCCGCGACCTTCGCCTCGGCGCCTTCGACGCGCTGGTCGGCATCAACCTGCTCCGCGAAGGCCTCGACATTCCCGAATGCGCGCTGGTCGCGATCCTCGACGCCGACAAGGAAGGCTTCCTCCGCAGCGAGACCTCGCTGATCCAGACCATCGGCCGCGCCGCGCGCAATGTCGACGGCAAGGTGATCCTCTATGCCGATCAGATGACGGGCTCGATGGAGCGCGCCATCGCCGAAACCAACCGCCGCCGCGAAAAGCAGGTCGAGTACAACACCGCCAACGGCATCACGCCGGAAAGCGTGAAGAAATCGATCGGCGACATCCTCAACTCCGTCTACGAGCGCGACCACGTGCTGGTCGAAGTCGGCGGCCACGGCATGACCGAAGACGTCATCGCCATCGGCCACAATTTCGAGACGGTGCTGGCCGATCTCGAAACAAGGATGCGCGAAGCCGCCGCCGACCTGAACTTCGAGGAAGCCGCCAGGTTGCGCGACGAGGTGAAACGCCTCCGCGCAACGGAGCTCGCGGTGGTCGACGACCCCACCGTCAAGCAGCGCACCGTGCAGGGCAAGGCGGGAGCCTACGCCGGCACAAAGAAATACGGCGACGCCGCGAATCTCCCCGAAGCCGTGGCGAAGGCGAGCAAATATTCAAAGCAAAGCGGCGGCGGCCGCCGCACCTCGACAGCACTCTCCGGGGGTGACGGGCGACCAACGGGAGGTGCCGGTGGCAGCTCCAAAGTCCACAAACCCCACCTCGACGAAATGCACGGCCCGGAATCCCTCCCGTTCCGCCCCACCGGCGCACTGCCGAAAAAGCCCGAGCCCGTCGGCGGCACCAAGATCTTCCAGCCCACCGACTCGCGGCAGTCAGGCCCGGAGTTTGGGCCAGCGCCTAGGTCAAGCGGTGGCGCACCAGGAAAGCGTGGTGGGTGGAAGCGGCGGTAGCGCGTTGGCGGCGCTGGCATTTCGATAGACTATTGCTACGCTGGCCGAATGAAACTCGGCTTCGAAGAATCGCAATTGGCTTACACAAGCGACTCGCAGAGCGCTCGTGCGTGGACGGAGGCTTGGGTCAAGGCATGGGCGTATTGCCCACACTGCGGCAGTGCAAAGATGTCGCAATTTCCGAACAACAAGCCTGTCGCCGATTTTCTCTGCACATCTTGCAGCGAGGAATTCGAGCTCAAGAGCCAGAAGGGCAAGTTCGGTGATAAGGTTATCGACGGTGCATTCAAGACGAAGTGCGAGCGTCTTGCGGCTGGTAACAATCCCAATCTCCTCCTGATGAACTACGACCGGACTTCGCTTGCCGTTGTAAACCTCTTCATAGTACCGAAGCACTTCTTCGTCCGGGACATCATCGAGGAACGCAAACCACTCGCGGCAACAGCTCGACGCGCGGGCTGGATAGGCTCGAAAATATTGCTCAGCAAAGTGCCGGAGGCTGGCAAAATTCACATCGTACAGAATGGTGTCATCCGTCCGAAAGACATCGTCCTTCAAGAATGGCAGAAGACGCTTTTTCTCAGGGACCAATCGCTCGATGCACGCGGCTGGCTGCTTGACGTCCTGCGATGCGCGGAATCTCTGGGCAAGCCCGAATTCACGCTCGAGGAAATCTACGCGTTCGAGCGACATCTCGGCAAACTCTATCCTGGCAACCAAAATGTCAGGCCGAAGATACGTCAGCAGCTTCAATTCCTTCGCGACCGCGGATTTATTGAATTCGTTTCGCGCGGCAGCTATCGTCTCCGATCTTAGGATGCCCCGGGGATGGCTTGGTTTCTCAACCTATACAAGTGCGATCGTTGCAGGCGTCGGTGGGCGGACGAGTGGTCCTGCATGTGCGACGACACCTGTCCACACTGCGGCTCGCGCGACATGACCCCATATGAGAGCGAGGACCTGACCACCCTGATCGAGCAGGAGGGCTCCGAGTTCGTGGTCCTTTGGTCGCCGGAGACGGCAGAGCATGATCCTGATTACCGCGAATTGGGCCGATTTCCATCGCGCGAAAAAGCTTTGGAATTTTTGTCCGCTGACGGCTGATCTTGATCTACGTCATTGCAGAGATCGCACCGCTCCGTCTGGAATCCAAGCTTCCGATATCGGCTATGATTTGGGAGTTTCGCTTTTCGCGGCGCCCCCGTGACGCGGCGCAATTTCATCGGAGGCATGTATGACCCGCTCCGGCTTCCACGCTTTTCTCTGCCAGCATCGGCTCGCGGTCCTGAGCACGGTGCGCGACGGGGCGCCGCAGGCGGCGCTGGTCGGCATCGCCGTGACCGACCGGCTGGAGATCGTGTTCGACACCGTCACAGGCTCGCGCAAATACGCCAACCTCTTCGCCGACCCGCGCGTCGCACTGGTTGCCGGCTGGGACTATGGCAAGACCATGCAGGTCGAGGGCACTGCTGATCTGATCGCAAGCGAAGAGCTCGCGGCGTACAAGGAAGTCTATTTCGCCGTGTGGCCCGACGGACGTGAGCGCGAGCGATGGCCGGATATCGCTTACGTCCGCGTGCGGCCGCGCTGGCTGCGCTATGCCGATTACGGCCGCGCGCCGCCGACGATCGAGGAACTGACGCTGCCCTGAGCAGCGCCAGCTTGGTCACTCCCTAAAAGTAATAATCGCGGTTCGAGCCGTCATAGGCGCCGGACTTCATACAGCAGGCTTTGAAACCTGCGTCCGGAGCCGCATTGGCAGAGATCGTTGCGGCCGAACTTTTCGGTCAGCTCGACCTCGCCATGGACGAAGCGGCGCCCACGCTTGACATGGGTTTCCGAGGGGAAGGACTTCCGCCGCTTACGCGTGATGCTGAAAGCTGGGGAGGTTTTCGAGATCGCGATGTTTGCGCATGACACACCTCCATCATTGAGGGCACGGCCGATCGCCGCGGCGCTTCGTTACCACGGCGCGCTCGGTTTTGGAAGGTCGCAGTGAGTTATCGAATACTCGCACCCCCACCGCCAACAACGCCAGCATCAGCATATTCGACACCAGTTCGATCGAGACCGTGGGCTTCATGCGCCATTGCGCGATCTTTTCGGCAAAGGACAGATTCGGATCAAAGAACAGCGGCTCATAGCCGTGGCGGATCAGCTTCGGGAATTTCGGCGCGAGCCAGGGGACGAGCAGCGCGTGGACGAGGCTGGCGAGCGCGACGAAGATCGCCGCGCCCCAGCGGTCGCCGACGATTTCGGGCGCGCCCATCAGCTTCAGGCAGAGCGCGATGCCGGCGAACATCGGAAAGCCGTGGAACATGGCGGTGAGCGCATATCCCTCCAGCCGGTTCTGCTGGGACGATTTGGCTGATGTGATGGTGTTCATGGCGGCATTCCCTGAAATGTGCCGAGATAGGTTTGACTGGTGTCCGCGGTTCACCTCTCCCGGAGGGAGAGGTCGGATTGCATCGTCAGATGCAATCCGGGTGAGGGCTTCCGTTCTCTCGTCGGACCTGAGCCCCCTCACCCGAATTGCTTCGCAATTCGACCTCTCCCCGCTGGGGAGAGGTGAACTGAGCACACCAATCAGCACTGACCTCGCGCTAAGACTTGTTTCAATGCCGGCCACGATAGCGGCGCATAGCTTCACCACGCCGTGATACGCATCACGTCCCACGCTCGAACGCTTGCACTGCGAACGCCGACAAGCCATATCGCGGCCACGGCAATGCCGCCGTGTTGCCCGCCCCACGAGACATTTTTCGACCATGTCCAAGGCCATTTCCAAGTCCGTCTTCGCCGCCATCGCGCTGCTGTTCGCCGCGATCCCGTTCGCCGCCACGCCGGCCCACGCGGCTGACACCGACCGCGCGCTGTTGTCGACCTTCTGCGCGCCCGGCGACATCCAGGGCTCGACCTGCAAGCGCGCCAAGGGATATCCGAACGCGCCCCGCGGCGGCTGCGAGGTCACGCTGAACGAGGACCGTTACAGCGGCAGGTTTCTGCCATCGGGCAATCCGCTGCTGGTCGTGAACTACGAAAGCGGATGCGAGGCGCATGCGACCGACAATGGCGGCTCCGTCGTGTTCGAGCAGAGCGGCGGCACCTCAGTGTTCAGGGGATTTGCGCCGGGCGCGCAGGTCGACGACTGCGTGACGCCCGCGAAAGACGAGCAGCAGAATTTCCTGGTCTGCCTCGGCGGTCATATCGCCCAAGGCGTTCAGGCGAGCTGGGTGGCACTGATGCAGTTCAAGCCAGACGCGAGCGGTCGCATCGGCATTACGCCAGACGTGCTCGTCAACGCCGAGGACGGCACCGGCGCCTACGGCACCAATATCGTCACCTGCAAGGACCGCTTCAAATTCTTCGAGGTGTCGAAACTCGCCGCAGGTCCCCGGCCGGCCACTGTCATCGTGGATACGACTTACGCCGACGCCGACCTGATCGCCACCGTCTGCCGCAAGGGCTATCCGAAACCCGAGGAAGCCACCGGCTGGCTCGCGCAAGGCGACGCCTATGTGCCGACCGGACGCGAGAAGACCGGGAAGTTCGTGATTGATCTGGTGACAAGGAAGATCGCGCCGCAGTAGCGCAACTCCGTCGTCATTCCGGGGCGCGCGAAGCGCGAGCCCGGAATCCATAACCACAGCCCTTGTTGTTTGGAACGAATGTCAGCGATCAAGCGAACGACGAAGGCCTGTGGTTATGGATTCCGGGCTCAGCCCTTCGGGCTGCCCCGGAATGACGAGGAGAGAGTGATTTGCCCGTCGGGCAAATCAGTTCACGTTAGCGCCGTGTTAGCTGGCACTTCGAACGCAAAAATCGCCTGCGCCAAAACGCGATTTTCACGAACCACCTCAACATGATCGTCGCGTTCAAGAGCCCCACACAAAAATAAATCGCTTCCGTTTTTCAGAAATGTATGTTTCTCTCCCGCCCATCCCGCCTCGCAAGAGGGACGTTACGGCCAATCGTCACGAAACGTGGAGCGCAGGATGCGATGGACGCTTTTGGGCTGCCGGACGAGCAGCATGGAGGCGGACGGCGAAAGCGTGTGGTCCTGATCTCCCGACGCTGGGATCAAGCTCGCAAGATGATTGCGGGCGACGGTGGCTATCAAAGCCCGGACACCGGGGAGAGCACGTCATAAGCCGTAACCCATTGCGCAGGGAATGTCGGATCATGCGACGTACCTGTAGTGACTTGCTTGCGTGCTTTTCTTAGTTGCACGCAAGGCTGCGGGTGCGATCGGTGCACCGGCATTCCCTGCGCCCTCTTACTTCTGAGGGACAATGATGATGCATCACTCGGACGCATTTGCGCCGCGGGAATGCGGAGTCGTGTCTCTCGTCATTGCGAAGAACGTAGGGTGGGCAAAGGCGCAATTGTGCCGTGCCCACCATCGACAGCAATGCTCGCAATGGTGGGCACGCTTGCGCCGGAGCTCGTTGAGCTACCGCCGACATGTGCGCTTTGCCCACCCTACGCAGTCTTCGCGCGGATCGGCTGTTTGAAATTCGAATCCGAAGAAGCGGCGTGAGGGACGCCCCTCACATCTTCCCCTGCGCGTCGCGCGCGTTACCCTGCGGCTGTTGCGCCTGCCTGTCCTGCTCATTGGCGCGGTGGCGGCCGTAGAGACAGCCGGCGGCGGCGCCGAGCGCGCCGTGATGGCCGGCATAATGGCCGGCAACGCCGCCGACGATCGCACCCTTGATGCAACCCTTGGCGTCGGCGGAAGAGGTGGAAGCCAGCGCGATAGCTGCGACGGCGAGTGCGGCGAATGCGGTTTTCATGATGACGTGCTCCAAAGTGGAATCTCGCATCGATAACGGCGGATGCCGATGGCGGTTCCGCTCTTATCGCCGAAACGCACGACACCATCCTGAGAGTTCACCTCTCCCTTTGGGAGAGGTCGGCGCGAAGCGCCGGGTGAGGGGTTACGCTCGATCGAGAAACCTGCGCCCCCTCACCCGATTTGCTGCGCAAATCGACCTCTCCCCGATGGGGAGAGGTGAACGGAGTTCGCGGCGCAATGCTCGAAACAATAGGCCTTTGGCTAGTTCAACTTCTTGCCACTATCGGTGACGGCATCGAGGAACGCCCCGGCCTCGCGGTTGAGAAACTCCACGTCGGCTGCGTTGGCACCGCCGGCGGAGGCATGACCGGTCACGCTGCCGGGACTGATGGTCATCATCTTCACGCCGGGAATGTTCTTGCCCATCGTGGTCGGCTCGAACTCGGGATTGAGCAAATCCTTGGTGCCGGTGAGGATCAGCGTCCTCGCCTTGATCGAAGCCAGCGCCTTGGCGGTGTCGCCGCCAAAGCCGGGCGTGGTGCCGACGTCGTGCTGCTCATACGCCCAGCTCTGGTAGATCCAGTCATTGGCGTCGAACGCCTTCATCATGCCGTTCTCCTGCTCGGTCATCCAGGGCAGCGCGTCCAGGCCGTTCTTGAACTGCGCCGAATACATCTCCGGCGAACGCGCCGCGAGCAGGCTGACGATGTCGCGCCACAGGCGCACGCCCTTCTCGGGCGGCGTGTCGTAATTGCCGTCTTTCCAGGCCGGGTCTTCCATGATCGCCTTGCGCGAGGCTTCCATGACCGCGACCGACCAGGCCGGCGTCTTCGTCAGCGGCACCATCGCCACCAGCGCGTCCATATAATCGGGATGGCTGACACCCCATTGCAGGGTCTGCATGCCGCCCATCGAGGGGCCGATCACGGCGACGAGGTGCTCGATGCCGAACTTCTCCTTCGCCAGGCGATACTGCGACTCCACCATGTCGCGGATGGTGAACTTGGGAAACTGCATGCGCGGCTGGGCCTTCGAGTTGCTCGGCGAGGTCGTCAGCCCATTGCCGATCGCATCGGTGCAGATGATGAAATATTTGTCGGGGTCGAGCGCCTTGCCGGGCCCGATCATGAAATCGATACGGTGATGATTGCCCGAGATCGCCGTCACCATCAAAATGGCGTTGGACTTCCTGGTGTTCAGCGTGCCGTGCGTGACATAGGAGATCGAGAAATCCTTGATCACCTCGCCGCTCTCGAGCTTGAGATCGCCTTCGGCATAAAGCTGATGCGGCGGTTGTTGCGGCGTATGGGCTGCGACCGGCCAAGATAACAGCAGCGACAACAGCATTGCCACCGCGGCGAGCCCCGCAATTCTCTTCATTTCCTGCCCCTTTGATTTCGACTTTGTGTCGCGAGCATACGGCCCGCGAAGCTCACGACAAGAGCAGCAAGCGAAGATATGCGATGCAGCCGCGATGGAATAATTCGCGCAGTACGCTTTTACGCCGCTGCAGTGCATACAGTCCGCGCGCATCACGCGTGACGTGCGTCTCTTGATTGTATTCGCGCGATTATAAGAGATTGTGAGATTGACCACAGACGAATGCCGCGATCCAGTCCATGCTTGGAGGAGCACATTTGAGTCGACGCAAGCATATGCGGGACATGAATGGTCGAGCATCTTAACCGACAACGCTTGTTGAACTTCCTCGAAGCATTCTATGCCGGGGACATCGAGGGAGCGCTGGCGCGCTGCAGCGACGACGTCGAGTTCTTCTCGAACGCGCCGATCGATATCCTGCCGCATATGGGCTACCACCGAGGCAAGGAAGAAATACGCGGAATGTGGCAGACCATCCACACGCGCTATTCCAGCTTGCGTTATGAGGTGCCGATCCTCGTCGCCGATGAGCAGAGAGTCGCGGCCAATATCCGCCTGTTCTTCGAGAAGCGCAGCAACAGCCGCGTCGTGCAGTTCGACATCGCGGCCTTTTACACGCTGCGCGACGGCCGCATCACATACATCCGCGAGATCATGGACACCTTCGATCTGGTGCAGCAGGTGCTCGAGCGCGACCTCGGCGCGCTGCTCACGGGAAGGCCGGAGGGCGGGTAGCCTAACGGGACCACGCGCATATGCCCGCAACGAGATGTCCTCCGCATTGAACCTGACCGCCCCCAGCCGATACAGATCATGGGATTTTGCGGGCCGGACAACTTCATGAAGATTGCGTTGCTTGCGTTGCTGGGGCTGGTTTTGGGCGTGCTCGGTGGCGCCGCACTTGGAATAGGCGCCGGCCTTGCCTGGGTGGAAATCTTTCAAACCACTGATTTCGAAGGCTATAGCGGCATGCTGGTGTTCTTCACCTTCATGCCCATGGGCGCCATTCTCGGCGGACTCGGCGGGGCCTTCCTGTTCGGCCTTTTGGCCTACCGGGATAGCGAGATCGCCATCGAACGCGAGCCGATACGGCGCCAGGAATCACAAAGCCAGCCGCAAAACCGGCGGTAGACGCCCCGTAAATTCACGGAAACGTCGCATTGGTGCAATGCAAAAAGATGCATTGCGTTTGTGTACAAATGAACTACTTTGCGCAACAGAAAATTAGTGCAGCAACTCGGCCGGTCGTCGGATTTTGACGCCGGCTTTTTACGTCGTCCATTGCGGGACGGTTGCTGTCTCTTACACAGCCATTCGGGAAACACGACGATGACAGAGCATAGTCTCTGGCGTTTTTCGCGCGCATTGCATCGCGCCATCAACGAACGCCAGCTTGAAGACCTCGCAACCCTGCTCGACGAGGACGTCGACTGGGCGATCTACGGACCGATCGACATGTTTCCCTTCCTCGGCGCCCGCCGCGGCACGGAAGCCGTGCTCGACGTGGTGAAGCAGATCGCGGAGAATTTCCGCGTTCACCGCTTCGACCGCGAGACCGTGCTGCTCGGCGTCGACTCGGCCGCATCGATGCTGCGCTATTCGCTGACCTCGCTCGAATCCAACAAGCCGATCTCGCTGCGGCTCGCGCATTTCGCGCAGTTCAAGGCTGGCCGGCTCAAAAGCATCCGCGTGATCCTCGACACCTTCGATCTGGTCGAGCAGGCGCTGGGCCAGTCGATTCATCTGCCGAGAATGACCTCGGTCGCCTGACCACATGACCAAGAGCTTGAGGCGGTCCGGCAACCAGCCCCGCTGGACCATCTCGCCCAACGGGCGGCGCCACGCGCCGTCCGTTGGCGCTGTCTCTGAAAAAAAATCACGCGGGCGCTAACGCCCTCGTGAATCGCCCCGTCACAATTTTGCGCCAAAATCACCCGATATTCGGCGACACAGGTGCCCCGTAGCGGCGGCGCTGCTGGCAGGCGGGGCTATGACTTTCATTGCACAGGCGGATCGGGCGAAAGCGCTGCTGCTGGCGGCCGGCCTGACGTTGGCCCTCATGTCAGCTCTTGCATCTCCTGCGCTGGCCCAATGGCCGCAAATGGAGCAGGTGCAGGAAGCGTCGGCGTCCCTGCAAGCCGCTGTCGCCCCTCCCCTCACCGACGAAGAGATCAGCAAGCTCGACTGGAGCCAGCTCGATATCGACGCCTCGACCCCGCGCGAGGGGCCGGCGGCGAAGGCGCGCGCGGCACGCGCGGCGGCCAGTGATGGCACGACCTGGACGAACAACAACCAACCCAACGGCGCCTCCGCCGTGTCGGTCAAGGAGAAGGTCTCTCCGTTCTGGGATACACGTGTCGGCGCCGACATGACCGTGACCCGCGAGCCCACAACCATGTCGGAGCTGCTCGCAGAAAAGAGTGCCAATGGCGGCAACCTGCCCCAATCCGGCGGCAGTGCCTGGGCCGCGGTCACCGCGCCCGGTGCGGGTCCGGTCTGGGACAAGACCGCGGTCGAAGCCCGCGTCAATCCGGACACCGACCAGAGCAAGCTCGGCACGTCCATCAGCAAGCAGGTGCCGCTAAACGACCAGACGTCGCTGACATTGTCGAACGGCTACAACATGACCCAGCAGGGTATGGTTCCCGTGCCCGGCATGGTCTCGCGCCCGGAGCGAACCTACGACACCGACCAGTCCGCCAAGGTCGAGCTGACCGAAACCGGCACAAGCCTCACGGCCGGGCAGACCTTGTCGACGTCGGACGACAAATGGCTGCGTAAGGTCGGCGCCGAACAGAAGCTGTTCGGCGGCGTCACCATCTCCGGCTCGATCGGCGAGACCGCGCAGGGCACCACCAACAAGAGCGTCACCGCCGGATATAAGAAAAGCTGGTAGCCGCTTTTTCGCCGCAAAGTCGGCCGCCACGCCCAAAATCCCCGTCACGCCATTGCCGGGGAATGATCCATCCGCGCCGCAACTTGGCCGCGATGCGGTCAAAATCCGCCCCCCTGATAAGGCCGATACCAACACATCGTGCGGGGGACACACTCGCGCTAATGAACAACGCGAAACAGGGGAATGGCCGATGAACGTTATGCCGAAGATCGATTCGACTGATAATACCGAGGTGGACGACAACCTTGCCGCGGTCTCCGAAGTCGAGGCCGGCATCCGCGATTTCGTCCGCAACGATATCGCCTATCTGCGCCGCCCAATGGCGGTGAACACCCCCGAAGCACCGCTCGATCCGAGCGCTGAGGCCACCGTGAACAATGTCAATTCGCTGATCCAGCGCGTCGCCGGCACGTCACTGTCGGAAATCGAACACCTGATCTCGGAGCTGGAAGCGCTGCGCGAGCTGCTGCATGCCGAAGGCCAGCGCGTTCAGCGCGAGATCTCCGGCTATGCCCAGCTCAGCCAGGCCGCGATGAAATCCACCCGCATGATTGCCGACAATGTGCAGCAGTGGAAGCGCACCGCTGACGGCCTGCGTAACGGTTAATTTACGACACTGCTAATTTGCAACACTCTCGGGCAAAACACCGCCGCGTTCCCGATTTCGAGGGCGCGGCGGTTTCGATTCGGGTAGAAGGTGAGCGCCGTTAAATCGGGCCGCCTTCTCGCGAAGCACGGGGCTTTAAAGGGGGAAACCATGTCGATCGAATCAGTTCAGCCGGAAAATGCCGATCGTGTTCCGCTGCGTTCGTCGACGCCTCTCGGCACGCTGATGCTGCGCTTTGTCGGATTGTTGTTCCTGGCGGTCGCCGCACTGGCGCTGGTCTGGAGCCAGTAATTTTTCGCGCAGCTGCCGTTTTTGCGCTCGCCCGCGCGAACGCTTCGTATGGTTAGCGAATCCTGATCAGCGGCTGGCTACTACTGCTGGTTCCAGCGTGTAGACGCCGTCAGCATAGCCCTTCACCACCATCGTCGCCGTCAGCATCACCGCAACCGTCACGGTTGCAAAGATGAAGCCCACCAGTTTCAAGCCGCCACGATCCGCCATTGTCTTTCCCCGCCAAGATTCGCGGGCTCACTATCAGTGCCATCAGTTCAAAATGCGTTAGCAAAAAATTCGTTCCTGAAATTCTTGGCCCGCGTGGCACCGCTGCAACGAGGCGGTAACCTTGACGTCGCGTTAACCACTCTTGTTCCGCAGCGGCACGAACGCGATGCCGAGAAACGAGTACACCGCCTCGCCGCGCTGATTGGTGCCGCTGTTGCGGATCTGGACGATGCCCCATTCGGGACGCGACTCCGAGATGCGCTTGGTCTCGATCGTGCCCGCGAAACCGATGGTGTCGCCGGCGAGCACCGGCTTGATCCAGCGGAGTTCGCGAAAGCCCGGCGAGGGTCCAGCGACCGCGACCTCCTCGCCGCGAGCGGCCGCTTCGCGGTCGGAACGCTCTGTGTCCGCCACCAGCAACTTCATATAGACGGACGCGACATGCCAGCCCGACGCAGCGAGCCCGCCGAACAGCGAGTTGCGTCCCTCTTCCTCGGAAAGATGAAAGCGCTGCGGATCGAACTGCCGCGCGAAACGCTTGATATCGTCGGCGGTGAAGGTGAACGATCCCAATTCCCGCCGCTCGCCGATCACAAAATCCTCGAAGAAGCGCATCAGGTCGTCCCCGCCGCTTCGCGTCGGCTGATGATGATCGGCGACACCATCTCGCACAGTGCCTGTCCCCTGGCGTTGCGAGCGACGCCCTTGAAGGTGACGATGCCGGTCTCGGGCCGGCTCCTGGAAACGCGCGCTTCGGTCACGTCGACCTCGAGCGTCACATCGTCGCCGGGACGGAGCGGCGCGAGCCAGCGCAGCTCATTGACCCCGGGCGAGCCGAGCGCAGCGGCGCGGCCGATGAAGCCGTCGAACATCATCCGCATCATCAGCGAGCAGAGGTGCCAGCCCGATCCAGAGAGGCCCTGCAGCATCGTGTGCCTGGCAGCCTCCTCGTCGAGATGCATCGGCTGCGGATCGAATTCGGCCGCGAACGCCAAAATCTCCTCGCGCGTGACATGGCGCGGCCCATAGATGCCGAGGCGGCCGACTGGAAAATCTTCAAAGGTGAGGGTCATGAAGCGGGAAATGCCGGTGAGAAGCCCGATTGTGGCCGCACTTTGCGGCAATCACAACCTATTCGCCCGTATGTCTCGCCCTATTCGCCGGCATCGGCACTCGGTCGGGGTCTTGTCGACGGCTGGTTTTGGGCGAGACTTAGGCTTGATTCGCTGGGGGAAGACGATGTTTGACTTTCAGGATCTGTTCCAGTGGGACCGTTTCATCACGCCCACCATCATCAAGACGTTCTACTGGCTCGTTATTGCACTGATCTGCCTGATGGGTATTTCCGGCATCTTTTCCGGCCTCGCCGCGATGGCGATCAGCCCGTTCAGCGGTTTTCTGGTGTTGCTTTCCTCGATCGCCAGCGTCATCGTCGGCATCGTGTTCTCGCGCATCGCTGCGGAATTCATCCTGATTGTGTTCCGCATCAATGAGCACCTCGGCGCCATCCGCGACCAGGGCGGGATGCGCTGAAGCGCGGTACTCCGCTTTTTATTGGCGCATGATCTTATCGGAAAACCCGTACCCACTTTTCCGGATCATGCGCTAGTTCGCAAAACGGAAATGCATGACGTCGCCGTCGGCGACGACATATTCCTTGCCTTCCAGCCGAAGCTTGCCGGCGTCACGCGCGCCGGCTTCACCGCTGAAGGCGACGTAATCGGGATAGGCGATGGTCTCGGCGCGGATAAAGCCCTTCTCGAAGTCGGTGTGGATCACGCCTGCCGCAGCCGGCGCTTTGGTGCCGCGATGAATGGTCCAGGCGCGGGCCTCCTTCGGACCTACGGTGAAATAGGTGATGAGGTCGAGAAGCTGGTAGCCGGCGCGGATCAGCCGATCCAGACCTGCTTCCTCAAGGTCCAGCGTATCCAGGAACTCCTTGCGCTCCTCGCGCGAGAGCGTGGCGATCTCGGATTCGATCTTGGCCGAGATCACAACCGCGACCGCGCCCTCCTCTTTGGCGCGCTCGAACACCTGTTTCGAGAAGCTATTGCCTTCCTTGGCCGAACCTTCCTCAACATTGCAGACATAGAGCACGGGTTTTGATGTCATAAGCCCAAGCATGGCGAAGGCGCGTTCTTCTTCGGCCTTGCGCTCGACAAAGCGCGCCGGCCTGCCATCGCGCAGCAGCACCAGGGCGCGGTTGACGAGGTCGAGCTGCTCCTTGGCTTCCTTGTCGTTGCCCTTGGCCTTCTTGGTCAGATTGTCGACACGCTTTTCGAGACTCTCCAGGTCGGCGAGCATCAGCTCGGTCTCGATGGTCTCGATATCGGCCACCGGCGCGATCTTGCCTTCGACATGGGTGATGTCGCTGTCTTCAAAGCAGCGCACCACATGCGCGATGGCGTCGACCTCGCGGATATTGGCGAGGAACTGGTTGCCGAGGCCTTCGCCCTTGGACGCGCCGCGCACCAGGCCTGCGATATCGACGAACGTCAGCCGGGTCGGAATGATCTGCGCGGATTTCGCGATCGCGGAGAGCTTGTCGAGCCTGGGATCAGGCACCGCGACCTCGCCGACATTCGGCTCGATGGTGCAGAACGGATAATTCGCCGCCTGCGCCGCCGCGGTTTCGGTCAGCGCGTTGAACAGGGTCGACTTGCCGACATTGGGCAATCCGACGATACCGCATTTGAATCCCATCTTGGCTTCCGTTCTCTCGCGCGATTACGCTGCGACTGAATTGTTCTAACCGGCGACGACGAGGGGTCTAGTTGGCGCCGTCTTCCTTGACGTCGAAAAATCCCTTCCCCTGCATCGCCAGATGCACCTTGTTCTGGAACGTCGAATCGTGGCCCGCCGCAAGCTGGCCGGCATTGTCGGCGACCGCCTCGCACAGGGCCGTGACCCACGGATCGTCAGCCTTGGCGAAATCGGACAGGACGTGGTGATGCACCAGTTCCTTGACGCCGGGGTGACCGATCCCGAGCCGCACGCGGCGATAATCGTTGCCGATATGCGAGGAGATCGAGCGCAGGCCATTATGGCCGGCGATACCGCCGCCGACCTTGACCCGCACCTTGCCCGGCGGCAGCTCGAGCTCGTCCTGGAACACGACGACCTCGCCCATGCCGAGCTTGAAGAAGTTCGCGGCTTCCTGCACGGCGCGGCCGGAGTCGTTCATGTAGGTCGTGGGTTTGAGCAGGATCACGCGCTCGCGGTCGAGCGTGCCTTCCGAGGTCTCGCCCTGAAAACGGCGGCGCCATGGTGCGAAACCATGACGCCGCGCAATTTCATCGACGGCCATGAAGCCGATATTGTGCCGGTTGCGCGTGTACTTCGCGCCGGGATTGCCGAGACCGACAAAGAGCAGCATGACGCGGCATCCCGCGCGAGAAGATTGTTACTTCTTCTTGTCGCCGCCGCCAGCGGGCGCCTTCGCGCCTGCAGCCGGAGCTGCCGCACCTGCCGCGGGCGCCGCCGCAGCAGCACCAGCAGCGGGAGCCGCAGCGCCAGCCGCCGGAGCCGCAGCACCTGCTGTCGCACCAGCTGCGGCCGCAGCCGCCGCCTTCTGCTCTTCGGCGTAACCCGACGGTGGCACGATGGTGACCAAGGTCAGGTCCTCGCGCAGCGTGCGGACGCCCTTCGGCAGCGTGATGTCGGAAAGATGCAGCGAATGGCCGATCTCAAGCGCGCTGACGTCGACCTCGAGATACTGCGGGATGTTGTCGACCGAGCATTCGAGCTCGATGGTGTGGGTGACGATGTTGACCGTGCCACCGCGCTTCACGCCCGGCGAGGCTTCCGCCTTCTGCACGTGCAGGGGAACGCTGATGCGGATGGTCGCGCCTTCGCCGAGCCGCATGAAGTCAACATGGATCGGGAAATCCTTCACCGGATCGAGATGGAAGTCGCGCGGAAGCACACGGTGCTTCTTGCCCTCAAGCTCGATGTCGTAAATCGTGGTGAGGAAGCGGCCGGCGAGGATGCGCAGGCGCAATTCCTTGTCTTCCACCGAGATCGGCAGCGGGGGCTGGTTGTTGCCATAGATCACTCCGGGAACTCTCCCGGCGCGACGCTCTGCCCGTGCGGCCCCCTTGCCGACTGACGGACGTGCGGTCGCCTTCAATTCCTTGACGGTCGTCGCCATTGTCTTAAGTCCTTGTTTTCAAAAGATAAAGGCCGCTACGCGGCCCGTGCTTCGTCTTGCAGCAAGCCTCCAGGGGTGCGGGGGCCGCAGACGTGCCGGGCTTTTAGCCCCAAAGCGGCAAAATGACAAGGAAATGAAGGGATTTTTTGTATCCTGAGCTGCCCGGAGCGGGCCGCCCCACCGTCAGCCTTTTTTCTCGGCTTTCTTCGCCCGCTTTTGGGCCTGGGCCCCCAACGGATAAAGCGTTTCCCCCTCCACCAGCATCGCGACGAATTTCTCGATGCGGGCCGCCCGCGTCTCCGGCTTCTTCGCGCTATGGACGCGATACAGGATCGAGAAGCGATTCTTGCTGTCCAGCGTCTCGAAAAAGGCCTTCGCCTTCTTGCTCCTTGCCAGTGCCCGAGCGAGATCGTCGGGCACCTGCGCCGTGCTTTGCGCGGCATAGGCTGCATCCCAGCGGCCATCCTTCTTGGCCCGTTCGATCTCCTTGAGGCCGGCGGAACGCATGCGGTCGAGCGCCACCAGTTCCTGCGCGCGGGCGCGGTTGATCTCGGACCATTTGCTGGTGGATTGCCTCGGCGTGAACCGGATCAGCCAATATTTGCTGTCAAAGCTATCGAGCTGACCGTCAATCCAGCCATGACAGAGCGCCGAATCCACGGCTTCTGCCCTTGAAATGCTGGAGATCCCCGAGGATTTCTTTGCGACCTTGAGCCACAGACCCCGGCAATCGCCCGGCTGCGACGCCAGCCAAACATCAAAAGCCTGCTGCGAGCTGAACGCGATGACGGGCAAATCGCGCGGGGCTTTTGGCATCGACGGACCGGCGGACGTTCGACCGTCCGTCTCAGGTGGACGGGGTGCCGCCGAGCTTGGCTTCTAGGGCAGCGACGCGCGATTTCAGCGCCTCGTTTTCCTCGCGCGCCAAGCGGGCCATGTCCTTGACCGCCTCGAACTCCTCGCGCTTGACGAGGTCCATGTCGCGCAGGAATTTTTCGGCCTGATTGCGCCAGAGCGCGTCGACCTCGCGCTTGACGCCCTGGGCGGCGCCGGCGGCGTCGTTCATCAGCCGACCGATCTCGTCGAAAAACCGGTTGTTGGTCTGGGTCATGGCGAAATCTCCGTGCGCGGGGAACCGTCAGGGGAGAACAATGGCGATCCCTGCGCCGCGGTTCAAGCCCTGCCTCATGCGGCAAGTTACCTTGTCATGCTCCGGTTTACTTGCAATCGTATTCAGCGCCCAAGGGAATCTACCAAGCAAAACCCCAAAATCACAAACGCAAAGAAGCGCCATGATCGACAGCCAGGTTGATATCGAGACCAAGGACGGCAAGACCACCACCTTCATCACCCATCCCGAGCGCGGGGGGCCGTTTCCCGTCATCCTCTTCTACATGGACGCCCCGGCGATCCGCGAGGAGCTGCGCGACATGGCGCGGCGGTTCGGCACCGCTGGCTATTATGTGATGCTGCCGAACATGTATTACCGCGCCGGCGTGATGGAGCTCGGGCCGATCAACCCCGATCCAGAATCCCCGGAACGCAAGCGCATGTTCGGACTGATGAACTCGCTCAACATTCCGCTTGTCATGGAAGACACCAAGGCGCTGCTCGCCTATGCCGAGACGCAGAAGGCGGCGAACACCAAGATCATCGGCACCGTCGGCTATTGCATGAGCGGACGCTACGCCGTGAATGCCGCCACGCATTTTCCGGATCGCGTCAAGGCCGCCGCCTCGATCTACGGCACACATCTTGCGACCGATCAGTCCGACAGCCCCCATATCGCGGCATCCAAAACCAAGGCCGAGCTCTACTTCGCCTGCGCCGAGACCGACATCTATGCGCCGCAGGAGATCATCGACAAGGTGAGCGAAGGCATGAAGGGCACCAGGAACGAGATCGAGATCTATCCCGGCACACATCACGGCTTCGCCTTCCCGAAGCGCCCGGTCTATAACCGCGACGCGGCCGAGCGTCACTGGGAGCGGCTGAACGCGCTCTACAAGCGCAACCTGGTCTAAAGCCGCTTGATGCTTCCTCTGCTGATCAAATTCCCGGTGTTCGACCCGATCGCGATTTCGATCGGGCCGTTCGCCATTCGCTGGTATGCGCTCGCCTATATCGGCGGCATCGTGATCGGCTGGCTCTATGCCCGCTCTCTGCTGAAAAACGAAAAGCTCTGGGGCGGACCTGCGCCGATCTCGCTGGTGCAGCTCGACGACTTCATCCTCTGGGTCACACTTGGCATCATTCTCGGTGGCCGCACCGGCTATGTGCTGTTCTACAATCTGCCGTTCTTCGCCGAGCATCCTTCCGAGATTTTCGAATTGTGGAAGGGCGGCATGTCCTTCCATGGCGGCTTTATGGGCTGCGTTGTCGCGGTGATGTGGTTTGCACGAAAGAACGGGATTCCGATCCTCTCGCTCGGCGACATCACGACCGCGGTCGGGCCGATCGGCCTGTTCCTCGGGCGCATCGCCAATTTCATCAATGGCGAGCTGTGGGGCCGTGCCGCCGATCCCGATCTGCCCTGGGCCATGATCTTTCCGACCGGCGGCCCACTGCCGCGCCATCCGAGCCAGCTCTATGAAGCCGGCATGGAAGGTATTTTGTTGTTCACCGTGCTCGCCGTGATGATCCGCTTCGGCGCGTTGAAGCGTCCGGGCCTGATCCTTGGCAGCTTCATCACCCTTTATGCATTCGCCCGCATCGCCGGCGAGCATTTCCGCGAACCCGACCCGCAGCTCGGATTTTTGTGGGGCGGCCTCACCATGGGCATGCTGCTGTCCCTGCCGATGGTAATTGCAGGCATAATCCTTATTGTAAAAGCATGGCGCCACAAGCAAGCGAATCAGGCGCCTGAAAATAGTTAATTCATTGCAAGGCTGGTTGTGACCGAAGTTTCGCCGCTGCTGTCGGAGATCAAGAAGCTCATCAAGTCCTCCGGCCCGATGCCGGTATGGCGCTATATGGAGCTGTGCCTGATGCATCCGGAGCACGGCTATTACGTCTCACGCGATCCGCTCGGGCGCGAGGGTGATTTCACCACTGCGCCTGAAGTCAGCCAGATGTTCGGCGAGTTGCTCGGATTATGGGCAGCCTCGATCTGGAAGACGCTCGGCTCGCCGTCGCTGCTCAGGCTGATCGAGCTCGGGCCGGGGCGCGGCACGATGATCGCAGACGCGCTGCGCGCGATGCGGGTGCTGCCGCCGCTTTACCAGACGCTGAGCGTGCATCTGGTCGAGATCAATCCGGTGCTGCGCAAGAAGCAGCAGGCGACGCTTTCCGGCATCCGCAACGTGGCGTGGCATGACCGCATCGACCAGGTGCCCGATGGCATCAGCATCATCTTCGCCAACGAATATTTTGATGTGCTGCCGGTTCATCAGATCGTGAGGCGGTCGACCGGCTGGCACGAGCGCACGGTCGAGCTCGATCCCAATGACGAGTTGGTGTTCGGGACCGCGCCTTACCCTACGCCGCGCTTCGAGGTGCTGCTGCCGCCGCTGGTGCGCGCGGCGCCGATCGGAGCGGTATTCGAATGGCGGCCGGATTCAGAGATCATGAAGATCGCCAGCCGCGTGCGCGACCAGGGCGGCGCGGCGCTGATCATCGACTATGGCCATGAGCGCAGCGACGCCGGCGACACGTTTCAAGCGATTGCCCGCCACAACTTTGCCGATCCCCTGGACGCGCCGGGCCAGGCCGACGTCACCGCGCATGTCGATTTCCAGGCGCTGGCGTCCGCCGCCGAAGCGGTCGGCGCCCGCGTTCATGGCCCGGTCATTCAGGGCGATTTCCTCAAACGACTTGGTATCGAGACCCGCGCCGTCACGCTGATGGCAAAGGCCTCGCACGAGGTCTCCGAGGACATTTCAAGCGCGCTGAAACGGTTGACGAGCACCGGCCGCGGCGGCATGGGATCGCTGTTCAAGGTGCTCGGCGTCTCCGAACAAGATCTCGCCACGCTGCCGGGCTTGAGCGACGAAAAAGAATCGGACGGAGCCTCCTGATGCTTGCCTCGTCTTTGCTGTCGGCCGTTCCCGGGCTGCGCCACGCCTTCTTCACCCGCGATGGCGGCGTATCTGATGGCATCTATGCCGGCCTCAATGGTGGACTCGGCTCGAACGATAATCCCGCCCATGTCGCGGAAAACCGCCGCCGCATGGCCGAGCAGATGGGCGTTGCGCCTACCCATCTCATCGGCGTGCACCAGATCCATTCACCGGATGCGCTGGTCGCTACCGGACCGTGGCCCGGCGCAGACCGGCCGAAGGCGGACGCCATCGTGACAAAGAACGAGCGCCTTGCGATCGCAGTTACCACGGCCGATTGCGGACCGATCCTGTTCGTCGACCCCAAGGCGCGCGTGATCGGCGCGGCGCATGCGGGCTGGAAGGGTGCGCTGACAGGCGTCCTGGAATCGACCATCGATGCGATGGAGAAGCTCGGCGCCGACCGCAATGGCATGGTCGCCGCGATCGGCCCCTTGATCCGCCAGCCGAGCTACGAAGTCGGCAGCGAGTTCGTCGAACGTTTCATCAACGCCGACGCGGAGAACGCATTGTTCTTCCTGCCGGGCGAGCGCAACGGTCACGCTATGTTCGATCTCGCCGGCTTCATCCGCATGCGGCTGGAAAATGCCGGCATCCTGATGATTGACGATCTCGGCGTCGACACCTATTCCGACGAGCGCTTCTTCAGCTATCGAAGGTCCGTGCATCGCAAGGAGCCGGATTACGGCAGGCATGTCCACGCGATTGCGCTTGAAAAATAAATAGCGGCGCCACTCCCGCAACATCATGGCGATGATGCGGCCGCTTCGGTCCGATTTCATCCCCTCCCTGTGTTTCTCCTGCTCTAGACGCTGAGCCGTTTTGGCGATATCGCCAAAGGCAACAATGAGGGATGCGTCGAACACTTCTGCCCGGCCACACCGGACGCTATTGCGTGCCGGCGCTATGGCGTTGTGCCTTGCTGCGGCGAGCGCGCTCGGTGGCTGCGCCGCGGGGGGAGCCGCGACAAATTCCAGCGCCTTTGCCATGGCAACTGACGCCACAGGCCCAACCATCACCTTCGAATCCATCGACGGCCCACCGCCGCAGGTGTTCGACCGCATGGTCAGCGTGCTCGACAGCGAGACCAAGCTGCGCAGCCTTGCGATCGTCTCGCGCGACGCGCCCGCCGCCTATCGCGTGCGCTCCTATCTCTCCGCGCAAGTCGTTCACGGCCGCACCGTGATCGCCTGGGTCTGGGACGTCTACGACCGCGACCAACAGCGCGCACTGCGTCTGTCCGGCGAAGAACCGGCCGGCAAGGGCGGCCGCGATCCTTGGGCTGCCGCCGACGACCTGCTGCTGCGCAAGATCGCGCAAGCGGGCCTCAGCGGCCTCTCCGGCATGATCAATGGCGGGCCCGCCGACACGCCACAACCTGCGCCTGTTCCCGCGGGCAAACGCGGCCCAGCGGTCGCAAACAATGACCTGCCGGATGCCGCCGGAGGTTCCAATACGGCCGCGCTGGGCTACACGGACCATTAGTCAAATCCCGGAAATGGCACCCATTTTTGCCCGGGAAAACGCCCCTCGCGGGTTGCCAGCGGCGGCATCGGCCTGATATTCCCTCGCTCGTTGAATTGGCCGGTTCCAGGGAAACCCGATATGCTGAACAAGGTCTCCAGCAACGTCCGGGGAGAGTCTTCGATGTCGGCCAAGAACGGCTCCATCAAGCTCGTGGCCGGCAATTCCAACCCCACGCTCTCCCAGGCGATCGCGGACGGGCTCGGCCTGCCGCTGACCAAGGCCGTGGTTCGGCGCTTCGCCGACATGGAGATTTTCGTCGAAATCCAGGAAAACGTCCGCGGCTCGGACGCCTTCATCCTGCAGTCGACCTCGTTCCCGGCCAACGATCATTTGATGGAGCTCCTGATCATCACCGATGCGCTGCGCCGCTCCTCCGCGCATCGCATCACTGCGGTGATCCCCTATTTCGGGTATGCGCGGCAGGACCGGAAATCCGGCTCCCGCACGCCGATCTCGGCCAAGCTGGTCGCCAACCTGATCACCCAGGCCGGCGTCGACCGCGTCATGACGATCGACCTGCATGCCCTCCAGATCCAGGGCTTCTTCGACATTCCGACCGACAATCTGTTCGCCTCGCCCGTCATGGTGCGCGACATCAAGGAAAAATTCGACCTCGCCAATGTGATGGTGGTCTCGCCTGACGTCGGCGGCGTGGTCCGCGCGCGCGGCCTCGCCAAGCGCATCAACACCCCGCTCGCCATCATCGACAAGCGCCGCGAGCGCGCCGGCGAGTCCGAGGTAATGAACGTGATCGGCGATGTCGCCGGCTACACCTGCATCCTGATCGACGACATCGTCGATTCCGGCGGTACCCTGGTGAACGCGGCCGATGCGCTGCTCGCCAACGGCGCCAAGGAAGTCTACGCCTATATCAGCCATGGCGTGCTCTCCGGCGGCGCAGTGACCCGCATCACCACCTCGCGGCTGAAGGAGCTGGTGATCACCGACTCGATCCAGCCGACCGAAGCGGTGCGCAAGGCCAGCAACATCCGCGCGCTCTCGATCGCCGGCCTGATCTCGGAAGCGATCGCCCGCACCGCTGCGGAAGAGTCGGTCTCCAGCCTGTTCGACTAATGTGCATGCATGACCTGAGGCTCCGCGACAGATAGGCCCTGTCGCGGCGGTTCCGCGCGCGCTAAAGCGCGATATCATCGCGCTTTAGCTTCTTGTTTGGGCATGATCTTTTCGGAAAACCGCTTCACACTTTTCCGGATCATGCCTTAGACTTCCCCCAAGATACAAAAAAATCACAGGGGAGGCTCGCTTGAAACATCACCTTATCTCGCGCCGTGCGGTGCTCGCAGGCTCTGCTGCCACGGGCGCCTTGGCGTTGACCGGCATGTCCCCGGCATGGGCCGACATTGCCTGGAAGAAATATGCCGGCACCAAGCTCGAGGTGATCCTCGCCAAGGGACCGCGCGGCGACAATCTGCAAAAGTACATCAAGGAATTCTCCGAACTCTCCGGCATCGAAGTTGAATCGGAGCAGATCCCCGAACAGCAGCAGCGGCAGAAAGTCGTGATCGAGCTTGCCTCGGGCAAGCCGAGCTTCGACGTGATTCATCTAAGTTATCACGTGCAGAAGCGGCAGTTCGAAAAGGCCGGCTGGCTCGCCGATATGTCGGGCTACCTGAAGGACCCGAACCTGACCCCGCCGGATCTCGTCGAAAGCGATTTCTCCGCCGCCGGCCTGCAATATGCGAGGAACGACAAGGGGCAGATGCTCTCGCTGCCATGGTCGGTCGACTACTTCATCCTCTACTACAACAAGGAGCTGTTCCAGAAGAAAGGCGTCGAGGTACCTAAGACGCTGGATGAGATGGCTGTCGCGGCAGAGAAGCTCACCGATCCCAAGGACGGCATTTTCGGCTTTGTCGGCCGTGGCCTGCGCAACGCCAACATGGCGATGTGGAGCAACTTCTATCTCAACTATGGCGGCGAATTCCTTGATGCCAAGGGCAATATCCTGACCGACGGCCCGGAAGCCGTCGAAGCGACCAAGCTCTATCAGCGCCTCCTCACCAAGTCCGCGCCTCCAGGAGTAGCCGGCTTCAACTGGATGGAGTCGATGGCGTCCTTCACCCAAGGGCGTTCGGCGATGTGGATCGATGCCGACGGCTGGGCGCCGCCGCTGGAAGATCCCAATGCTTCCCGCGTGGTCGGCAAGGTCGGCTACACCGTCGTGCCCGCGGGTCCCAAGGGCCAGTTCTCCTCGACCTATGGCGACGGCATCGGCATTGCCGCCGCGAGCCCGAACAAGGAGGCCGCTTATTTGTTGTGCCAATGGGTGGCCTCGCGGAAGCAGGGCGAGCGGCTGTTGCAGGCCGGCGGCGGCGTGCCGTTCCGCAATTCCATCCTCAACGATCCCGAAGTCCGCAAGGGCGTGAAGACCCAGGAATGGCTGCAGTCGGTGATCGACTCCGCCAAGATCAGTAAGCTCGGCCTGCCCGTCGTCGTGCCGGTCGCCGAATTCCGCGACATCGTCGGCGCCGCGCTGACGGCGACCCTGTCGGGCGCCGATCCCGCGACCGAATTGAAAAAGGCGCATGAGCAATATCGGCCGATCCTGGAGCGCAGCGAGAAAGCGTGAGTACCCTGACTGAGACCACTCAAGCTCCGGCCGCGGAAGTCGCCGCGCCGGGGCGCGAGTGGCGGCCGCCGTCCTACTGGCCGTTCGTGATCCCGGCGCTGGTCGTGGTGCTGGCGGTGATTGTCTTCCCGTGGGTGTTCACGATCTGGATGAGCTTCAACGAGTGGAAGGTTGGCTCGCCGACCACTTTCGTGGGCTTCGCGAATTACCTGCGGCTGCCGACCGACCCGCGCTTTGTCGAGGCGGTCGGCCATACGCTGGTCTACACCGCGCTCTCGGTGCTGCTGCCGGTCGTCTTCGGCACCTTCGCCGCGGTGGTGTTTCACGCCCAATTCCCCTTCCGCGGTATCCTGCGCGCGATTTTCATCATGCCGATGATGGCCACTCCGGTGGCGATCGCGCTGGTCTGGACCATGATGTTCCATCCGCAGCTCGGCGTGCTGAACTATCTGCTCTCGCTGGTCGGCATCCCGCCGCAGCTCTGGGTGTTTCACCCGGCGACCGTGATCCCATCACTGGTGCTGGTCGAGACCTGGCAATGGACGCCGCTCGTCATGCTGATCGTGCTCGGCGGCATCGCGGCATTGCCGACCGAGCCCTATGAAAGTGCGCAGATCGACGGTGCCGGCATGTGGCAGATGTTCCGCTACATCACCCTGCCTTTGATCCTGCCCTTTGTCGTGATCGCGGCGATGATCCGCACCATCGATGCGGTGAAAAGCTTCGACATCATCTTCGCGATCACGCAAGGAGGTCCCGGTTCTGCATCGGAGACCATCAACGTCTACCTCTACAGCGTCGCCTTCGTCTATTACGACCTCGGCTACGGCTCGGCGATCGCGGTGGTCTTCTTTGCGCTGATCGTGGCGCTGGCCGCCGTGCTGCTTTATCTGCGCCAGCGTACGCTGTGGACTGAAGTCGGGCCCGGCGCATGAACCCACGACGCATCCTCGGCAACATTGGCCTGGCGCTCGCGGTGTTCGTGATCGTGTCGCCGGCGATCCTGTTCTTCCTCTGGATGGCCTCGCTCTCGGTCAAGCCTGAGATCGACAACGCTGCCTATCCGCCGGTGTTCATTCCCGAACATTTCGCCTGGAAGAACTATGCCGACGTGATCGCTTCCAACCGCTTCCTCACCTATTTCAAGAACAGTATCATCGTGACGGGCGCTGCGACCGCGTTTGCAATGCTGGTCGGCGTGCCCGCGGGCTACGGCATCGCGCGGATGGCGGCGCATAAATCGGCGGTCGTGGTCCTAATCGCGCGCATCACGCCGGGCCTGTCCTATCTCATTCCGCTGTTCCTGCTGTTCCAGTGGCTTGGGCTGCTCGGCACGCTGTGGCCGCAGATCATCATCCATCTCGTCGTCACCGTGCCGATCGTGATCTGGATCATGATCGGCTATTTCGAGACCACGCCGATCGAGCTGGAAGAGGCCGCCCTGATCGACGGCGCGACGCGCTGGCAGGTGTTCCGCCATGTCGCGCTTCCGATCGCCAAACCGGGGCTTGCGGTCGCCTTCATCCTCGCGGTGATCTTCTCCTGGAACAATTTTGTATTCGGCATCGTGCTGGCGGGTCGCGAGACGCGAACCCTGCCGGTTGCCGTCTACAACATGATCTCCTTCGATCAACTCTCCTGGGGCCCGCTCGCCGCCGCCGCGCTGATCGTGACGCTGCCGGTGCTGCTGCTCACGATGTTCGCGCAGCGGCAGATCGTGGCGGGGCTGACCGCGGGAGCGGTGAAAGGCGGGTAGTTCGCTTCTTGAAACGGAAATGTAGGGTGGGCAAAGCGTAGCGTGCCCACCATCGCGAGCACGGTGCAAAACGGTGGGCACGGCGCTACGCGCCTTTGCCCACCCTACGGCACCGAGAAGGCGCTGACACCCTTCCCTCAATCATGCCCCGGCCGCGGGACGAGGTTCATGATCGTCCGCGTAAAACCGCCGTCGACGACGATCTCGTCGCCGTTGACATAGGACGCACGGTCGCTGGCGAGGAATGTGACGGCGTCCGCGATGTCCTGCGGCATCGCGATGCGGCGCATCGGCGTCACCGCGGAGCGGCGCTCGGTCACGCCGGGCGTGTCGTAGAACGCCTGGCTCATCGGCGTGATCACCATGCCGGGGCTGACCACATTGCTGCGCACGCCTTCCGGCCCCCATTCGCTCGCGAGCTGCCGCGACAACATGATGACGCCGGCCTTGCTGACGCTATAGGCGCCGCTCTTGCCCTGCGCGTTGCTGCCGGCGATGGAGGCGACGTGCACGAGGCTGCCGCGCCCTGCTTTTCGCATCTGCGCCCCAAACGTCTGAGCGCAGAGGAAATAGCCGGTGAGATTGACCGACAGCACCAGATTCCATTCGGCAAGGCTCAACGTGTCGAGCGCGCCCGACCTTAAGATAGCCGCGGCATTGACCAGCACATGGCAGGGGCCGAGCGCCTTCTCGATGGTTTCGGACGCCGAGGCAATGCTGTCGGCGCTGGTGACGTCGCAAGGCGCGACCACATGACGGTTGCCCGGCAATTCCGCGCGGGTCTTCTCCAGTCCCTGCTCGTCGCGATCGATCGCGGCGACATGCGCACCGGCCTTGGCCAAATTGACCGCGACGGCACGGCCGATGCCGCCGCCCCCGCCGGTCACCACACAGACACGGCCGGCCAGTCCCAGCCAGTCGGGGATAAGCTGTTCGTTCATGGGCGTCCTCGCTTTTGCTTTTTGGTTGGGCGCAGGATGAACGGCAACGGATTCAAATGTCAAACGTCACTGAGAGGAGCGAAGCTCGTAGGGTGGGCAAAGCGATTACAATCGCGGTAGCTCAACATGCGCAGGTGCAAGCGTGCCCACCGTTCACGGCGAGACCGCCGACGGATGGTGGGCACGGCGCGAAGTGCGCCTTTGCCCACCCTACGTTCTTCGCAACGACAGCGACGTGACTTCGCATTCCCGCGGCATGATCTGCCCGAGTTCTGCATCGTCTTTCGCCCCAAATAAGAGGGCGCAGGGAACGCCGGTGCATCGAGCGCACCCGCAGCCTTGCGTGCAGGTGAAGAAAGCACGCAAGCAAGTCACCACAGGTACGTCGAATGATCCGACATTCCCTGCGCGATTGGTGTTAACGGTCTATCCGCGCGCTCTCCCCGGTGTACCGGGCTTTTTAGCCACCGTCGTTTCTCGCGCTACGTCTTGCGAGAAACTTGATCCCAGCGTCGGGAGATCAGGACCACGCGCCTTGACCGTCCGCAACGATCACCGCTCGTCGTGCGGCGCCGTTCGCGTCCATCGCATCCCGCCTCCACGTTCGTGACGACGCGTACGCCCCTTGCGAGGCGGGATGCGCGCAGAAAAACACAGATTTCTGAAAAACGGAAGAGATTTATTTTTCGCACGCCCTCTTGAACGCGCCGATCATATTGAAGCGGTTCGGTAAATTCGCGTTTCGGCGCGCCCCAATCAGGGCACCGACTAGCCAACTGATGTCCGGTCAACATCCAACAGCGACGAAAAAGCTGATATACACGAGGTCGCAGAAGGGCCAATTCCAGACATCAATAGCACATCGCCTCCGGCGACGGCTTTCTTCATTACAAAGGGTCAGTATGCAGCCGAAAACCGTATCGCACTGGGTCGCTAAAAGCTCTTGGGCCGCCCGGCGCGAAAGATCGGACCCGATCAGCGCTTCGCGACTTTGTTGTACTCCGCAATCGCCCGCTTTAAGTCGTCGTATTCATCGCAGGGGATGAGACAGATTTGCTCGAGAGCGGCGAGCTGCTGTTTGGCTTTCGGCAGATCGCCTCGGGCCAAATGGGCTTCACCGAGGTGTTCGTGCGCGCTGCGGTGCCGAGGATTGAGGGTCAGAGCCTGTCGATAGTGCTGCATCGCCGGATCGAACTGCCGCAGCCTGCGATAGGCATAGCCAAGGTAGTTCTGGATATCTGCATTGCGGGCGTCGCGAAGGGCCGCATTCGTGAGCGCCTTGATCGCTCCTTCCCAATCGCCGGCGCCGATCGCTCGCTTGCCTGCCGCGAAATCGGGATCGAGCGCTGCCCAATCCGGCGTTTCCACCATTGCTGCCATGGTCGAGCAGATCGGCCAAGCTTCGGCCGGGGTGATCGTCCCGGACGCAGGATTGCCTGTGCGGGCCAATGTTGCAGGCCGATCTTGCCCGGCAGGTGCGGTCAAAAAGTACGCCGCCGGCACTCCAGCCAACACACCCGCCGCGGCAGCGATTAGGATCGAACGCATCATGATCTTCGTGCAGTTAGTCGGCCGCCGGCAGGTCCGCCCGGCAGCCATTCTACTTATCCTCTGCCACGGCAGCTTACTGCCGCATCAAAGAGGCCTTGGCCTCGCTGATTTCCACTCGTTCGGCATCGGCGTCCTTGGTCATCTCGGCAAGTTTTCGGAAATAGGCCGTAGCCTTCTCGGGCTGATTTGCGGCCTTTGCGGCCTTAGCTGCGCCGTACAAGCCACGCAGACGGTTGGGCGTTGATACCAGCGAAGTCTCGTATTCCGTTAGAGCTAGCCCCGGCTGTTGCTGTTCGAGCAGCAAATCGCCCAACAGTTCGCGCATCGGGTAGAGCCGGTTCTCCATCGCGATGTGCTTTTCGCTGTCGTCCTCCAGGTCCGCCGCTGCGCGCATGAGCTTCAGCGCTGCCTCCTTTTCCCCCTTTGCCTGCGCAATCCAGGCCGACGCAGCCAACATCTGGATTTCGACCTGTGTGGCCCAATAGGACTGGCTTGCGTTTTCCAGCGAGGCACGAATCACTTTGAGATTTTCGACGTCACGCTCGGCAGCGGTGAGGTCGCCGCTGCGGGCCGCGCCGATGGCGCGGGCGAAATGAGTGATAGCCTCGGCCTGTGGGAACTTGCTGCCCCTCGGCTCAAGAACGGCAGCTTCCTTCCACGCTTGGCGTTCCAATGCAAAGCGCGCCGGCACCGCCGCAAGCGCGGTATAGCTGGCGAGGTATTCAAACCCGAGCTTCGTTATCGCGTTGCTGTCGTCGCGTAGCTGCCTCGCCGGTCCCTCCTGTCCCATTTGCAGCAGCGCGTATTCGGCGAAGTCCAGATGGTGCGGCTCGCCCGGGTGCGTCGCCCCCGGCCAGAGCTTTGCCGCCTGCTCCCGGGCGATCATCCGCGATTTCGTGTTCGATGCGACCGACCGTGTCCACAGTCCGAGCATGGAGTAGGTGTGCGAGGGCATGTGTTGGGCATGCTGCGCTGCGGGCGCGACCTCGGCATATCTATTGGCGGCATCAAGACCGCGTTGCGCAAGCGTCGGGTAATCGTAAGTATGGATGAGATAGTGCAGCACGCCCGGATGGTCCGGTAGTTTCGCCTCGATCTTTTCCAGGATCGCCCCGGCCTTGAGCTGATTGGCAAGCGTCTTGTCACTGTGCAGCGCCGTCTCATTGAGGGCGAGCGCGTAGAAAATGGCCGCCTCAGAATCATCGGGATATTTCTGCATCAGCGCTTCCATCGCCTTTTCGTAGGCAAGCCCGCGCTGGGTTTGATCGACCTTGTCGTAGTCCTTGTAGTAGGGCTCGATCGCCAAAAGCCAATCGCGCTCGCGTTCAGTCTTGGCGCCCAGCGCCTTACCCTTCTCGACTGCCTCCAACCCGTTCTTCAAAACCGCTGTTGTCAGCGGCAGGATCATCGGGTTGGGACGATGGCTGATCGCGATGCCCCAGTACGCGATCGCGCATTGCGGGTCGGCGGCAGCGGCTTCGGTGAAGGCCTGGACGCTGTCTGGATAGAAGAATGAATGCACCATCGCCAGACCACGGTCGAATTTCTCTTGCGCCTGCGGCGTGCACGACGTCTCGAAGTGCACATTGCCGAGTCCCTGTGCCCACGCCGCCGTGACGAATGTGCCTGCCAACAGCGGTGTCACGAGCATTGCGATGCGTGTTCTCATGGCGTTCCCTCGTTGCAGTCGAAGTAGCAGTTTCGCGCGATCATCACCGTGCATCCGCGCGTACAGCGATGCTCAGTGAGAGACCGGCATAAAAGGATTGTCGGTTTAGGAGAATGCGTGCCTGCCGAGAGCGTCCTCGCTGCCCCATTCGGCTCTCGCGGAGATGTCGGCACATCCCGTCTCGAAGAGCAGCTTTGAAAGAAAGACTACACAATCCCACGTCTCCACAAAAGGGGCCCAGGATGGAACCCGGTGCGGCACGTTCGACCAAACCTCGTAGCCGCAACGTCCGTTGAGGGTCTTGGTCGTGTAAAAACCGTCTGAGGGGGACGGGGCTATGGGGCCCCGGGACCGGATGTCTCAGGCCGCGATCGCAGCGATGAGCGGCTTGATCCCGACAATGTTCATGACCCGCGTCAGATTGTAGGCCAAAACC
>DATHMA010000200.1:0-12032 GCA_035487555.1 Bradyrhizobium sp.
GTGGTGCCAGAGGAGCTGGTGCCGGCGATGAAGCTGAAGCTGGTGCCGTTCACGACCAGCGTATCGGTTGCGGTGAAACTGCTGGCGAGGTCGTTCGCGGTGGTGCCGCCCGAGAGCGCCGTCGAGGCGGTGACGGCCGCCGGGGTGGCGAGGTTGTTGCTCAGAGCCGTGCCGGAGGCCACGGCATTCGCCACGCCCAGCAGGTCGGTCGCAGTCGCGTTGCTGAGAGCCGTCGAGGTCACGTTGGACTTCGTCGAGTAGCCGGTCGGGCTCTGCAGCACCTGGTTGGCGATCGACTGCGCGGAAGCGACCAGGCTCTGCAGCGAGGTGATGCCGGTGTTGGCGGACTGCAGCACCTGCACGCCGTTGCCGATGCTATCGAGCAAGTTGCCGATGTCGCTGGCACGGTTGTTCAGCGACTGCGCAGTGAAATAGTTGGTGGGGTTGTCGAGAGCAGAGTTGACCTTGTTGCCGGTGGCGAGGTCATTCTGGGTGGTGGCGAGCAGCGAAGCCGTCGACTGCAGCGAGAGCAGGTTCTGGCGGACTGACGCCGAGAGAGTGATACCGGACATGATGTTTTCCTTCTGGATGGACACGAGTGACGCATCGCCGATCGTTTCTTTCGGCGACCGTGCCACACTCTTCCCCAGGTGCTACCCGTTGGTTAAATCGCATCCGGCAAATTGTCGAAACAACTACGCGACCGCTGTTAATACTAATCGCGTGCTAACTGATGGCCGCATGATTGCGCGCATCGCTCGCCTCAGCGAGCGTCGCTGTGCGTTGGCAAGAGCCTTGATTCAATTGAGGTTCGCGCTTGTTGCGCAGCAGGTGCGCGACAGCGCTTGATGCGATCAGCTTAGCTGTCTGCTAACCATGGCGCGCCTGCAGCGCATATCGGCAGAAGGATTTCCACGCGCGCACGTTCATCGGAAGCAGCGCAAATCTCGAGACGTCCGCCGCATTGCCTGATGAAATCGAGCGCGGTGTCGATGTCGCTAAAGATCTGTTCATGATGTCCGGCAACGTCGGCATAACCATACGCGTCAATCGAGATCATCACGACGCGAGCACGCTCGCACGTGCTTGCAGATCGCTCGATGGTCGGCGCTGCCCCAGCCGCGAGGACGAGCCTGCCGCCTTCCGGCATGGCGTTGCGCGCGGCGATCGCAAGGCTGAGGACAGCCGCCATGAGCTGTCCTGGATCTACCAGCACGGGCGCGACGTCGACGACCGCGCCGACGCCAAGCTCGATGCCGCCGAGCGTGGGCCGCAGCAGACGGACCGCATCGGCCAGGAGCACATTGAGCTCGACCTCGCGCGGCCGCGTGGGCCGGCCGCGCGCGAAGCTAAGCATGTGCGCTGTCAATGCAGCGCCACGCGTCGCCGCGTCATCGATCAATTTGACGATCGCCGCAAGCTGCGGCTCGTTTGCAACGGCCTCCGCCAGCACGTCGATCATCCCGGTGATGACGGTGAGCACATTGTTGAAGTCGTGAAGAATGCCACCGGCGAGCTGGCCGACAATGGCGGCTCTCTGAAGCCTGTCCCGCTGCGCCTCCTCACCTTCGGGAGACAGCCGATGCCTTTCCTGAAATGTCGACGTCGCCTCCTCCGGCTGAGCGTGCCCGCTCCCGCGCCTGCTAACGGAGCTGGACCTTGTTCGGATGACGCTCGCACGCTTCCGACAGACATTCGTTGATGACGGTGAGCAGCGCCACCGGCGTGAAGGGCTTGCGCAGGCAGCGTGATGCGCCGAGCTCGAGTGCCATGCGCAGGAAATCGGGCGCGGGCGTACTGATGTTGGCAAAGGCATAACCGGACATCGCAATCAGCGGAACGGTCGGCGCGCGTTCGTGGAAGATCCGGATCGATTCGAAGCCGCGCATATGCGGCATGAAGATATCGACGATCATCAGGTCGAATTGGTTGCCCTCGAGCGCCCTGAGTCCGGCCTCGCCGCCGTCGGCGACGGTGACCTGAAAATGATGCCGTTCCAGATAGACCTCGATGGCCATACAGACCATCGGATCGTCGTCGACCACGAGGACGCGCGTCATCTCGTCGCGTCGTGGCTGGTTATTTGGTCCGGACGGTCCCGCAGATCCCGAGTCGTGCTGCACGCTGGTCTCCCTTCCAATTTCCATTCCAACTTCGCTGCATTTCGCCGTCGCCCGCGGACGGCTCGAGTTTCGAGATTGCCGCGCGTCACGACAACCTCCCACCGGAGCGCCTC
The DNA here is from genome assembly GCA_035487555.1 of Bradyrhizobium sp. Taxonomy (GTDB): domain Bacteria; phylum Pseudomonadota; class Alphaproteobacteria; order Rhizobiales; family Xanthobacteraceae; genus Bradyrhizobium. Next base: position 2,237 of record DATHMA010000200.1, read on the forward strand.
GGTTCGCAAGGCGCGTCCATCGTGAGATCCGGCACGTTCGATTTGGCTTGCAGCTCGGCTAGCGAGTCCGCCACCGCGCCGAGCGTCGCAACCTGCCTTCGATGCGGCTCGGCTATCGAAAGGCATTCATCAATCACCCCGAGCAAGGTCATGGGCTTGAACGGCTTGCGCAGGCAGCGCGTGGCGCCGGGCCGCGGTGCTAGCCTAAGGAATTCCGATCCGGTGCTTTCGGTTCCGGAAAAGGCGTAGCCCGAAATCGCGATCAAGGGCACGGTGGGCGCGCGCTTGTGAAACAGCCGTATCGCCTCGAAACCCTTCATATGCGGCATGAACACATCGACGATCATCAAATCGAATGTTGCGTTGTCCGGCGCCACGAGGCCGGTGGCGCCGCCATCGGCAGTCGCAACGCGAAAGCCCTGTGCCTTGAGCCAAACGCTGATGGCCTGCCCGACATGCAAATCATCATCCACGACCAGAATGCGGCGCATAGCGGTCTCCTTCCGCTTGTCCCTGCGCTCCCATGACCCTGACACTGATCGCGTTGAACTTTTCGTGCGCGAATCACTGCATGAATCTTATTTCCGCCGCAAACACGACAGGCTGTCTGCCCCCCAACGTGTATAAGCTGCGCGATACGCCCCATGCGCCAGCGCAATTGCATCGCGCGGTAACCTTACCTAGCTTCAAGGAACCATTCGCCTTTTAAGAGAACACCTGCCTGTTGGCGGGAACCCTGATGCCTGTAGATCAACGCCCGCCCAACCGCCTGTTGCAAACACTGTCCGCGGCAGATTTTGCGCTCGCGCAACCGCATCTGGAAGTTGTTGAACTGGCCAGAGGAAATCTACTGATTGAAGCTGGAGAAGAACTGACCCATGTCTATTTGCCCCACTCCGGCATCATCTCCAGCGTAGTGAGCCTGTCGGAAGGACAGGCGGTCGAGGTGGCCATGATCGGCCGCGACGGGATTGTCGGCGCCTCCGAAGCGCTCTGCGATGCAATCTCGCTGAGCGATGCCGTGGTACTGTGCCAGGGCAGGGCTTCCGCGATTGCCGTGGAGGATTTCAGAGCGATCGCCGCCGAGAGCGCCGCATGGAGCCAGTTGCTCGCGCGGCACGAGCAGTCGCTGCTCGCCCAGGCGCAGCAGTCCGCCGCCTGCAACGCCGCGCATTCGGTCGAAGAGCGCCTGTCGCGCCGGCTGCTTCGCGCGCGCGACCTCTGGGACGGCGAGACCCTGCCGATGACGCAGGAGCAGCTCGCCCGCATGATCGGCGTACAGCGCAACGCGATTTCGATCGTCGCACATGCGCTGCAGCAGGCCGGCGTACTCAGCTACAGCCGCGGACAAATCGAAATCATAGACGTCGAGGCACTGCGGAAGAGCGCCTGCGAATGCTATCACGCCGTGCACGCCAAACATGCACACCTCTTCAAGTAGCGACTTCGTGAAGACTCGCTCTCGCGCCTGCCGGCCCACTCGCGCGTGAAGCGAAAGGAAGAGCGGATGCAAGCGGCAGATTGCCCCAGTACCGATTTTTTCTTGCCAAGGGATTATTCGGGGATCATGCTTGTTAGTGTGCATTAGATACAGCGACCCAGAGACCTGATTTGCCCGTAAGGCAGGAGACGGCTTTGGATACAACGCCACGTTCGCCGAATGGATTTCTGTCCAGCCTGAGCGCGGATGATTTCGAGCTGATCAGGCCGCATCTGAAGTCCGTCGATCTGGTGCAGGATCTCGTACTTGTCGCCGTCGGCGATGCGCTCAAGCGCGCCTACCTGCCCCACCGCGGGGTCATCTCGCTGGTCGTGGACCTCGCGCGTGGCGAGCATGTGCAGGTTGCCATGATCGGCCGCCACAGCATCTTCGGCGTATTCTCCGCACTCGGCGACCCGGTTGCGCTCAACAGCGCCATCGTGATGGTGCCCGGCCCCGCCTCGACCATCGATCTCGACCGGCTGCGCGCGATCGCCGAGAAGAGTGCGACGCTGCGCTCGGCGTTGATCCGCCACGGCCTTGCGGTGTACGCGCAGATCCAGCAGACGGCGGGCTGCAACGCCTCTCACACCGTGGAATCCCGCCTGGCGCGGTGCCTGCTGCAGACCCATGACCTCTCCGGCGGCGTCAAGCTGCTGCTGACGCAGGAGGCGATGGCACAGATGATCGGCGCCAGACGCAACAGCGTCTCGTTGGTTGCAAGCACGCTGCAGCAGGCAAACTACATCCACTACAGCCGCGGCCATATCGAAATCCTCGATCTCGACGGGCTCCGCAAGACGGCATGCGAGTGCTACGCCTCGGTCAAGATCCAGTACGAACGGCTGCTGAAGCCGCGCTGCACGGCCGAAGAAGCGCCGCGCAGCCGCACCGGCTAGCGGCGTCCCTGCCGCGGGCCTTCCCGCCTGTTCCGTATTAGTACGGGTTTGCCGGATTTATTCCGTTCCGAATTAACGCGCTGTTCAAGGACCGCTGATAATTGTGACGGTGCCATTCGCCGGCTGCGCGAATGTCTTGCCCGTGTGCGGCTATTGTGCGAACTGCGCGGAGTTAAGGAAATATGGCTTTTGATTTGTCGATGCCGATCCTCGTGGTCGATGATTACAACACCATGATCCGGATTATCCGGAACCTGCTCAAGCAGCTCGGCTTCGAGAATGTCGACGACGCCAGCGACGGCTCTGCGGCGCTGGCCAAGATGCAGACCCGCAAATACGGCCTCGTCATCTCCGACTGGAACATGGAGCCGATGACCGGCTACGACCTGCTGCGCGAGGTCCGCGCCAGCCCCGAGCTTTCGAAGACGCCCTTCATCATGATCACGGCGGAATCGAAGACGGAGAACGTCATCGCCGCGAAGAAGGCCGGTGTCAGCAACTACATCGTGAAACCCTTCAACGCCGCGACGCTGAAGACCAAGATGGAAGCGGTGTTCGGACCCGCCGAATAGCCCGCGACAGCCTTCGCACGAGGTCCGCCTCGCACCGTCTCCTGCCCGCGCGATCCACCCAATCCGACAAGTCTTGCCGCCGTGTTGCGGTAGCGGCCGTTGCCGCGTCCGCGCTCCGCACGAGTCCAACCGTACTTGTACGGCATACGATTTTCATATCTGGCTAACATTGAACGGCGATAGTCGCATGAAGCACAGGAGAGCTTCATGTTCACTTATGAAACCGCCGACCAGAAGGAAGTCCGGCGTTTCCGTATCGCACAATTCAATGGCCGCGCGGCAACCGTTAGGTCCGGAGCGAGCACGGTCACCGGCATGGTCCGTTCCGTGCAGGAAAACGCCTCGAGCGTTCCGACGCGCTGGGTCATCACGCTGATCCTCGCGCCGCCCAAGTCGCGGCCGGTCGTGCTTCGTCCGGGCCCGCGCTTCGAGAGCTTTGCCGAAGACTATCTCTGAGCGCGCCGCGCCCGAGCTTCACACGCCAACACCGACGGGGAGCAAGCCGGCCCCGGCACATGCCGGGCCGGCCAAATTGTTGCCCGCAAATAATCCGGCGTCGCGCTTGCGCTGACGCCGCGCCTTATGCTGCTGGCGGACGCTTCGCAATGCCAGCTGCGCCTGGTGATGCTATTCGAGCGGCTGCAGCAGGACGGCGCGGACAAGGTCGGCGGTGTTTCGCGCACCAAGCTTTCGCATGGCCTCGGCCCGATGGCTCTCGAAGGTGCGCGGGCTGATCTGCATGCGCAGCGCGCCCTGCTTGTTGGAATAGCCCTCGCTAATCAGATTGAGGACCTCGCGCTCGCGCTTGGTCAACGGCTTTTGGCCGGCATCAGGCGACAGCAAGGCGGCCGGGCAACGAGCGTTTTCCTTGGTGCTTTCTTTGGGACGCTCGGCCCGCCCCTGCAACATGCCGTTCCTTGCCGGCATGGTCGACAGGGCCGCCATCGGTGCGCCGCCGGCCTGCTTGACCAGGGCGCAGACGCGCTCGGTCTGCTGCAGCGCGTTCTCGACGACTTTTTGCAGATGATCGCGTTCGCCGGTTTCACGCGACAGGCGATGGCTGTGCTGTTTCAGCTCTTCCATGTACAGCAACAGCGCCGTCAGCGACCCGTTGAGCTGGCGCACGATCGAGCTGCCGGCGCCGTCGACGGCGGGCGAACGTGCCGCTCCCAGTCCGCCAATGTCGAGTTCGTCGGCTCCGGCAGCGGCCTCGCCCCAGTCCAAAAACTGCGAATCGGCAATTCGGTTCTCTTGCTGTGACATATTCGCAATCTAGCGAACGTTGCCCTCTACCATGGTTAATTTTTCATTCCGTAGGACTACGGGAATTACCACTGCGAATTTCCCCGCTACGCGTTGAAATTGCGTCAAATTCCATCAAATCTCGCGCGGGTTGCAATTCCTTACCAGGACCTGACCTGCAGAACGGAACCAGATACCAACAATCAATCGAGCCTTATTAGACTTCTTAATCCAGTGCCAACTGTTTTTTGGTTCCATAGCCAGACGCTCGCTCGGTTAGCGGGTCCGTTTCTGCCAAATCACCTTGCGGAAAACCAGGCCCCCGAATGCAAATCGACCGGATTTGGGAATTCGTGCAACGGCTGTCGCCGCTGACCAGAAGCTGTCTTCTGGCCGAGCTCGAGCGGCTGGAATTGTGCGGCGTCGACATGCCCGGCTCCGCCGATATCCGGGCCAAGTTGCGTGCCGAGTTTCGCAAGGACGGCTCGTCGCAGAACAAGGAGGCCGAGCCGTCATTCCACTTCTTTCTCGCGCTTGAACCTGTCGTGATGGAGGGCGCGCCCAACTACGATAGCCCCGGCCGGATTCCGCGCGGCTCGCTGGCGCCGATCTGGGAATGGACCACCCGCGATCTGTTGCCGACGATGGCGCGCGACTTCAATTCCCAGATGAGGGGCCTGATCGGCACCGACAAAAAGAAGGAGCTGCTGCAGGCGGTCTCCGTGTTCCAGACCAAGGTGGTCAAATATCTCGAGAACACGCTGTCGGACCCGACCGCTGCCCAGATGGCCCGCGCCAAGCTCGGGGCCTATACGTCCGCGCCCTCGGCGTATGGCGACCTCGTCAAGATGATGACTGCGCTGCGCTCTCGCGAGGCAATCGCGAAGCTCAACAAGGCGCTGCCGGAAAGATTCGCCAAGTTCGACAATGCCGAGGCTGCGAAGATGGCGGCATTGCTCGACGCCTTCCGCAAGGACAATGCGGCCGCGGTGCCGTTTGCGATCGGAATGATCGGCAAGCGGCTGAAGACGCCCTGGCACCTGATCCGCCTTGCGACGCGTGCGGCGGCATCGAAAAGCGCAGCCGACGTTGCGGCGACGCCCTATGCGATCGCGATTCCGATGGTGCTCGACCGCATCGACGACGGCCGACGGGCATTGCGCATCGCGCTGAAGCAGAACCGCGTCATCATCGCGCGCGACCTGCTCAGCGACATCTATGACACCGAATATGCGCTCAAGAAACACATTGACCAGTTCGACGGATCCGAGTGGGGCGTGCGGCTGCAGCAATTGATGGACGCGGTCGCCACTTTGGTCGCGGCCGAAATCAGCCGTTTCCCGGCGGAGGTCGGCCATGTGCTGGGCTCGCGTCGCCTGCGCAACCAGGATTCGCTGGCAGGCAAGCTGACCTCGCTCGCCTGGAAGGCCGGTGACGCCGTGACGAACGGCGCGGCCCACGTCAAGAAGCTGATCAACGCCGCCTGACCGTACGACGGCAGGTTAGGAACGCCGGCCGCGCAGATTGAGGAAGGTCTCCAGGAAGCGGCCGGAGATCACGAATTTGAACCACCAAATCATCTTACGCCGCGTTGACATGGGTGCTGTCCTTGGATCGCGTCCTTGGCTCCGGCCCATGTGCGTCCTGCCTTTGACCGGGTAGCCCCACGGCATGGATAGCGGCCACCACAGCAAGCACTTATGATCTACTTCACAATCGTCCTGTCCGGGACGCGCCTAGCTAATACCTTTGGCTGTTAGTGGAACCCGGAGCTCGATCCGGCGTTTTTAGGTAAAATGATACGAGGCCGGACAACGGCGCGAGATGAAGTGGTGTTGGGGCAGTCCAGGAGAACGCCCCATGGCAACGACCTATACCCAACCGGCCAGCCTCAGCTCCGACGAGCACGGGGTGCAGCTTCGACGCGCCGTCATCGCATCCACCATCGGCACCGCCATCGAGTGGTATGATTTCTTCCTCTATTCGACCGTCACGGGTCTGGTCTTTGCAAAGCTGTTCTTCCCGCATTCCGACCCATGGGTCGGCACGCTCGAGGCTTTCGCGATCTATGCCGTCGGCTTTGTCGCGCGCCCGATAGGAGCAGCGATCTTCGGCCATTACGGCGACCGCATCGGCCGCAAGTCGACGTTGATCGCCACGCTGCTGCTGATGGGAATAGCCACCGCCGCCGTCGCATTGGTCCCGACCTATCAGAGCATCGGCATCTGGGGTGCGGTGATCCTGACCGTGCTGCGTTTCATCCAGGGCGTCGGTGTCGGCGGCGAATGGGGCGGCTCGGTCCTGATGTCGATGGAATGGGCACGCAACGACAACAGCCGCGGGTTCATAGCGTCATGGCCGCAATTCGGTGTGCCCTGCGGATTGTTCCTGGCCAATCTCGCCGTGCTCGCCTTCAGCCAGATGTCGGGCGAAAGCTTCCTCGCCTGGGGCTGGCGCATTCCCTTTGCGCTGAGCATCATCCTCGTGGCCGTCGGCCTCTATATCCGGCTTGGCATCATGGAGACGCCGTTGTTCTCAAAGCTGCTCGCCGAGCAGAAGATCGATCGCACGCCGATGCTCACCGTGCTCAAGGAGCATCCGAAGGAAATCCTGCTTTCCGCCTTCGCGCGCATGGCCGAGCAGGCGCCGTTCTACATCTTCACCGCCTTCATCTTCTCCTATGGCATCGGTTCGCTGCATGTCTCGCGCGACTTTCTGCTTACCGGCGTGCTCGCGGCTTCCGTGCTGTCCTTCGTGTCGATCCCCTTCTTCGGTCACCTGTCCGACCGGATCGGACGCAAGAACATGTATCTGATCGGCGCGGTCACGACCGGCATATTCGGCTTCATCTATTTCGCGATGGTCAACACTGGCTCGCTGCCGATCATCTTCCTGGCCATCATCCTGTCGCTGGTGCCGCATGACATGATGTACGGGCCGCAGGCGGCCCTCATCGCCGAGAGCTTTACCGGGCGCCTGCGCTACAGCGGCGCCTCGCTCGGCTATCAGCTCGCCTCCGTCATCGCCGGCGGACCGGCGCCACTGATCGCGACCTGGCTGTATGCCACCTATCATTCCGCGACCGCGATCGCCCTATATATCGCCGCCTGCGCCGTCATCACCGTGATCGCGACCGTGTTGATGACCGACTACACCGGCAAGGACATTTCGGGAGAATATCAGGCGCGGTAATTTGAGTTGTCGCCTTCGCCACGAAACTGCGATCATCGCCGTCTATGATCCTTCAGAACCCGCTTTGGAAAAGGAGACGGCAATGGGACTCGGCAGGGCTTTGTTGACGGCGCTGGTGGTGGCAGCATCGGCCTCGATGTTCAATTCAAACACCGTCGCACAGACTGCAACTCCGGCGCCAGCCGCGACGCCGACGCCGGACAACGCGGTCATGCTGACCATCTTCTTCAAGCATGACGAGACGCGTCCGCTCGGCGAGCTCAACGCCCAACTCGAGAAGCAGGGTTTTTACGAGGCGTTTCCGCCCGAGGGCGTCGAGGTGGTGAGCTGGTATGTGATGATGGGCGTCGGCCAGGTCGTCACCTTGCGGCTGCCGGCCTCGCGGCTGCGTGAGGTCAACCGTATCATCGAGACCTCGGCCTGGGGCGCCTACCACACCGAGTTCTATCCGACCTACGACTACAAGCCGACCGGCATCGCCAATCACGAGAAGGCGAAATAGACGCTCCGGCCCGGAACCCGAGAAGGGCATCGGGCCGTTTTCTCCGGTTGTTTTTATGACGATCATCATCTAATGTTCTCCGATCGAAGCGATCCGGAGGGAACGCAATGTCGAATGCAGGCTGGCGGAAGACCGCGTGCAACATCTGCTATGTCAATTGCGGGATCGAGGTGCTGACCGACGGGGAGCGGATCACCAAGGTACGCGGCGACCGCGACAATCCGAAATCGCAAGGCTATCTCTGCAACAAGGCCGCGCGCATTCCCTTCTACGCCCATCACCGCGACCGCCTCACCTCACCGCTGCGGCGCCGTGCGGACGGCGGCTTCGATGCGATCGACTGGGACACCGCGATCTCCGAAATCGCGGCGCGGCTGCGCGATCTCGTCGACCGCCATGGCGGCAAGAGCCTTGCGCTCTACGGCGGCGGCGGCCAAGGCAACCATGCCGGCGGCGCCTATGCGACCGGCCTGTTACGCGCGCTCGGCTCGCGCCATGTCTTCAATGCGCTGTCGCAGGAGAAGACCGGCGATTTCTGGGTCAACGGCCACATGTTCGGCAGCCAGACCTGCCACACCGCCGAGGATGTGCATCACTGCGACCTGTTGTTCGTGATCGGCGCCAATCCCTGGATCGCCCATGGTTTTCCTAATGCGCGCGATCATCTGAACCAGATCCGCAAGGATCCGAACCGCAAGCTGATCGTGATCGACCCGCGCCGCACCGAGACGGCCGAGATGGCCGATCTGCACCTGGCCGTGCGTCCGGGCGCCGATGCGTTCCTGCTGGGCGCGATCCTTGCGACGCTGGTGCGACGCGACGCGATCGACCATGAGTTCATCGCGCGGCACACCGAAGGCTTCGCCGAGGTGAAGGACGCCCTGCTCCACATTCCCGTCGATCAATGGGCTGATGCCGCGGACGTCCCGCTCGAACAGATCGAGCGTTGCGCCGACATGATCGAGGCGGCGAAGGCAATGACGGTGCGCGTCGAGCTCGGCATCCAGCAGGGCGTCAACTCGACGCTCAATTCCTACCTCGAAAAGCTCCTGATCATGCTGACCGGCAGCTTTGGCCGGAAAGGCACCAACCAGCTCCACAGCTGGTTGCAACCGCTGTGGGGCAACTCGCCGAACCAGAAATTCGCCGGCACCGATACCGAAGTGATCGCGGGCCTGCTGCCGCCCAACGTCTTTCCGCAGGCCGTGCTGAATGACCACCCCGATCGCCTGCGCGGGGTCTGGATCGACAGCTCCAACCCGGCCAACACCGCTGCGAACACAGCCGAGGTGGAAAAAGCGCTCGCCGCGCTCGAGCTTTGCGTCGTGGTCGACGTGGCGCTCACCGAAACCGCAAAACTCGCGCATTATGTGCTGCCGGCCTCCTCGCAATATGAGAAGACCGAGTTCACGCTGTTCAACTTCGAATTCCCGAGAAATTTCTTCCAGGTCCGCGCCGGCGTGGTGCCGCCGCTGCAAGGCACCTTGCCCGAGCCCGAAATCTACACGCGGCTGTCGCGTGCGCTCGGCCTGCTGCCCGGCGACAACGCGCTGGCCCCGTTGCGCGAGGCAGCGTTCCACTCGCGTCCCGCTTTCGGCCAGGCGCTCCGCGCGTTCATCGGCGCCAATCCGCAAACCGCCGCCCTCGGCGCGCTCGTACTCTATCATACGCTCGGCGCCACACTGCCGGACGGGACAGCCGCCGCGGCACCGTTGTGGCAGGCGGCGCAGGCCTGCGCGAAACGCTCACCGGAGGCGGTGCGGCGCGGGCTCGGAGATAACGGCAAGGTGGCGGACGATCAGCTTGGCGACGCCTTGTTCGATGCGATCGTCGGCACGCGGAGCGGCGTCGCCATCACCGAACACACCTATGATGAAGTCTGGTCGCTGGTCAGCCATCCCGACCGGAA
>DATHMA010000201.1:0-3945 GCA_035487555.1 Bradyrhizobium sp.
GCGAACGGGCCGTGCACGCGGCTGATGCGTCCGCCGCCCGCCATGTAGAGCATGTCGCCCTGGCCGAGCAGCTGCTCGGCGCCCATTTCACCCAAAATGGTGCGGCTGTCGATCTTGGAGGTGACCTGGAAGGCGATGCGGGTCGGGAAGTTCGCCTTGATGGTGCCGGTGATGACGTCGACGGAGGGACGCTGCGTCGCCAGGATCACATGCAGGCCGGCGGCGCGCGCCATCTGCGCAAGACGCTGCACCGCGCCTTCGATGTCCTTGCCGGCCACCATCATCAGGTCGGCCATTTCGTCGACGATGATGACAATGTAGGGCAGCGGATCGAGGTCGAGCTTCTCTTCCTCGTAGATCGCCTTGCCGCTTTCCTTGTCGAAACCGGTATGTACCGTGCGGGTGATCTCTTCACCCTTGCTCCTGGCTTCGACCAGACGCGCGTTGTAGCCGTCGATGTTGCGCACGCCGAGCTTGGCCATCCGCTTGTAGCGCTCTTCCATCTCGCGCACGGCCCATTTCAGCGCGACCACCGCCTTCTTGGGATCGGTCACGACGGGGGTGAGCAGATGCGGGATGCCGTCGTAGACGGAAAGCTCGAGCATCTTGGGATCGACCATGATCAGCCGGCATTGATCCGGCCGCAGCCGGTACAACAGGCTGAGGATCATGGTGTTGATCGCGACCGACTTGCCGGAGCCGGTGGTGCCGGCGATCAGCATATGCGGCGTGCGGGCGAGGTCGATGATGACGGGATCGCCGCCGATGGTCTTGCCGAGCATCAACGGCAGCTTGGCGACGGACTCGACGGCTTCCTTGGCGATCAGGAGCTCGCGCAGATAAACCTTCTCGCGATGCGCGTTCGGCAGCTCGATGCCGATGGCGTTGCGGCCGGCGACGACGGCGACACGCGCCGACAGTGCGCTCATCGAGCGGGCGATGTCGTCGGCGAGGCCGATCACGCGCGAGGACTTGATGCCGGGCGCGGGCTCCAGTTCGTACAGCGTGACGACAGGGCCCGGATTGGCCTTGGCGATTTCGCCACGCACGCCGAAATCCCCGAGCACGCCTTCGAGGCGGCGCGAATTGGCTTCGAGCTCGGACTTGGAAAGCGGCTGGCGATCGGAGGCCTTCGGCGCGCCCAGCATCGACATCGCCGGGAATTCCCACTTGTCGGAAGATTTCCTGGACGGCGATTTCGGCGCGGCCTTCTTGCGCGGGGCACGCGCGGCAGGCGCCTCCTCCTCGTCCTCCTCTTCTTCGTCCTCGCTCTCTTCCTCGTCGTCTTCACCCTGCGGCGCGATCGACGGCGCATTGCGGCCGCCGAGATTGGGCTCCTGCCGGTCGAAGGACAGCGCGCGCGGGCGCGAGCCGCTTGAGACCAGCGAGCGATAAGCAGTAGCGAAGAACCAGGAGAGACGCGCCTTCGCGCTCATCAGTGCGTGGAAGATCCAGCCGAGCGAGACCGAGCCACGATCCTCCTCTTCTTCCTCCTCGAACGGCGTGTCATCGTCCTCGATCGCGCTCACATCCTCTTCCTGCGGCTTCGAGCCGAAGCCGGCGGCGATCATGAAGGTCGCGGCCATGGCGACGAACAGGATCAGGCCGAGCACGAGGCGGTAGGTGAAGCCGGGCGGGCCGAACACGACCGCGGGCGCGCGCACCAAGGCATCGCCGACGACGCCGCCGAGCCCGGTCGGCAGCGGCCATGCGGTGCTGCGCGGCCAGCAGCTCGCAAGGCCCGATGCGAGCACCGTGGTCAGCACCCAGCAGCCGAACCGGAGCGCTTCGCGATCGAAATCGCGATGGGTCATCATGCGCCAGCCCCACACCGCGATCAGGAGGATCAGCATGATTGCGCCGAGGCCGAGGATCTGCATCAACAGATCGGCGCCGATCGCGCCGGGATAGCCGACGATGTTGCGGATGGCGCGCGAGGTGGCGTGGCTCAGGGAAGGGTCCTGAACCGACCAGGTCATCAGCGCGGCAGATGCGAGGCCGGCGAAGCCGATCAGGGCGAGCCCGGTGAGTTCACGAAGGCGTCTCACCAGCGCGTCGCGAATGGAGGTCGGCAGGTGGCTGACCAGGGGAATGACGCGTTCGATCGCCGGCATGTGCCCTCGCGACTAAGCCAAAGTTTCGACCAGCCGATGCAATGCTTCGGCCGTGGATTCACTGTCGGACACCAGCGCGAGGCGGATATAACCCGCGCCGGGATTGAAGCCGTCGGCTTGCGGCCGGGCCAGATAGCTGCCGGGAATCACGCGCACGCCGGCATCGCGATAGAGTTTCACGGCTGCGGCTTCGTCGCCGCCGTGCTTCGAGACATCGAGCCAGACGCAGAAGCCGCCCGCCGGCCGCTTGTAGCCATAGCGGCCTGCGAGGATCTGGTCGGCGAGATCGAACTTGATGCGATAGAGCTTGCGGTTCTCCTCGACATGCGCCTCGTCGCCATAGGCCGCAACCGCGACCTGTTGCAGCGGCACCGGCACTTGCGGAGCCGCCACGTTGCGCAGCTCATGGAAGGCGGCGAGGAATTTCCTGTCGCCGGCGGCAAAGCCGACGCGCATGCCCGGCAGGTTCGAGCGCTTCGACAGCGACTGGAACGCCACGACATTCTTGAAGTCGGGCCCGGCGCATTCGAGCATGCTGCCCGGCGCTTCCCTGGTGTAGATTTCCGAGTAGCACTCATCGCTCAGGATGACGAAGCCGAAGCGGTCGGAGAGCGCTTTCAGCTTGCGGAAATAATCCGGCGAGCAGACCGAGCCTTGCGGGTTCGCAGGCGAGGCGATGTAGAACGCGACCGTGCGCGCCAGCGTCGCCTCTTCGATCGCCTCGAGGTCGGGCAGGAATCCGTTTCCGACCGTGGTCGGCAGATAGATCTGCTCGCAGCCGGCCGCCTTGGTGCCGGCGCCATAGGCCGGATAGAACGGGTTCGGCATCAGGATCGCCGGCCGGCCGCGCCGTTCGCCGACAAAATCTTTCGCCGTGAGGGCGGCAAAGAACAGGCCTTCGCGGCTGCCGTTCAGCACCAGGATTTCGTCGTCGGGATCGACGCCCCGGGGCAGCTTGAACCGGGTCGAGAGCCAGGCGGCTGCGGCTTTGCGGAACGGCTCGATGCCCTTGGCCAGCGGATAGCGGCCGAAATCGGCAATATGCTGCGCCAAAACCGGGCCGACAAAGCCGGGTACCGGGTGCTGCGGCTCACCCAATGACAGCACAATCAACGGCTTAGCCGGCGTATAGGGCGCCAGCAATTCAGTCGTGCGCGCAAACGGCGAGCGTTCGCTCTCCTTGAGTCCGGCCCCCAAGGGAGCGCGGGATGAAGCGGTCATGGCCATAGGTTAAAGCGCCAGCATTTCTTGAGGCCGCCGATCGCGAAAGTGACCGGAGCGAAGCGACAAATCACCATAGATACGGCGAGGTTAAGACGCGATTAACCATCGACGATACTGGACAGATTGCAAGGTATTACCATATTTTATCGGGTAATACATTGGAGATGTTCCATGGCGACGAAACTGACGAGCAAGGGCCAGGTGACGATTCCAAAGCCTGTCCGGGATTATCTTGGAATCGAGCCGGGCAGCGACGTGAATTTCCGGCGCGCAGCTGACGGAAGCATTGTTATTGAGAAAGCCGATGGCACAAGGCCGCCCAGCCGTTTCGCCAAGCTTGTCGGCTCCGCCGGGCCTGGCCTGACGACCGATGAACTGATGGAGTTGCTTCGCGGCGATCCGGAATGACGTTGGTCGATTCGAACGTATTGTTCGACATCCTCATCCGGACGCCGGATTGGTGGCAATGGTCGCTCGACCAAGTCGAACAAGCCGCGCTGCGCGGGCCGATTCTCATCAACGATATCGTCTACGCCGAAGTGTCCACTCGATATCCATCGGTTGATATTGTCGATACGGTTCTTCGCGATTTCGGCATTGATCTCGT
>DATHMA010000202.1:0-53370 GCA_035487555.1 Bradyrhizobium sp.
GGTCGAGCAGAATGCAAGCCTCGCGCTGGAAATCGCGCACGAGGCCTATGTGCTGCAGACCGGCCGCATCGTGCTTTCCGGACCGGCGCGGGAGCTGAAGGACGATCCCCGCGTGCGCGACGCCTATCTCGGCGGCGCTGACGCCGCGTGAAATCGATGCCGTCCCGGAGCGAGCCCGTAGTCCTACGGCCCTGCATTAAGTCGCCTTTAGCGCCGGTCAATTAAGATGAGTCGCCCACAACTCCTTGGAAGCGGAACATGCGGATCGGTCGGCTTTTTGCAGTGTCGATGCTCTCGGTGACGGCTCTCGCCGTCATCCTCGGTACTGAGGTACTGATCCCGCAGGCGCGTACCTATGCGGACAAGACCGAGGCGATCAGGGCGGTCAAGGCGTTTGGCGCAGTGCTGGCGGTTGGCCAGCAGGTCGCAGCCCATCGTGCACCCTATCTCACCCCGCTGTACCAGGATGGTGCTGCGACGCCGGCTCAACTGGACGCGGTCGCGAAGACCGTGCAGGCCACGGATGCGGCTATCGCTGACGCCAGGGCCGCCATCGGCGGATTAAGCGACAGCGAGACGATCCTCGCCGGGCTCAATCAGGCCACAGCAAAACTCGCTGAAGTTCGCACCGCGTCGGATCGTGCCCTGGCCGCGCCGTCCAGCGCACGTGACCAGGCGGCGGTCAAAGGCTTCATGCCCGGCATCGCCCAGGTGGTCGCGATCATCGAACCCGTCCTGAATCATCTCGAAAGCGATGTGGCGGCGTCGGATGCCTCGCTGTCGGCACTGCTCAGTGTCGCTCGTGCCGCTCAGGATTTTCGAATCTCGGCCGGCGGTCGCGCGGGGACGATGTCGCCCGCGTTGAGTGCCCACCGCCCACTGACAGCAGCGGAATTTGCGACGATGGACCGGGCCCAGGGACGGGTCGAGTCGGATCGCGAGCGGATCGAGGCCGGCGTCGATCAACTCGGCCATCCGCCGAAACTCGACAAGGCGCTGAAGGATGCGATTGAAGCCTATTTCGGATACGCCGTGCAGGTCATCGAGAAGGAGATGCCGGCCGCGCGAGGCGATGGCAAGTACTCGATCAGCCCCGACGAGCTCGCCAAGGCGGTGGTGCCGGCGGTGCAAAGCTTCTTCGTCGTGCGCGATGCGGCGCTGACCGAAGCCGCCGAGCGCGCCCAGTCGGCACGGCAGTCTGCGCTGATAATGCTGGGACTGGCGGCAGCCGCCGTCGCGGCGCTGCTTGGCGTGCTCGCCGGCGTCACCGTGATGTTGCGCCGTCGCGTGATTGCTCCGCTTGGCGAGTTGACGGACGCCGTCGGCAACCTCGCCGCAGGCCGGCACGACGTGACCATCCCGGCGAGCGAGCGTGACGACGAAATCGGGTCGATGGCGAGCTCGCTGCAGATCTTCAAGGAAGCGCTCGTCGCCAAGAAGGCCGCGGACGCCACCGCCGCGGCAGAGGCCGATGCGAAAATCCAGCGCGGCCAGCGCGTCGACAAGATGACCCGTGATTTCGAAACCATGATCGGCGAGATCGTCAACATCGTCTCCTCTGCCTCCGGTGAACTGGAGACATCCGCGGGCACGCTGACGGCGACGGCCGAGCGTTCGGAGGAATTGACGGCGAGGGTTGCGGCGGCTTCCGAGCAAGCCTCCACCAATGTGCAATCGGTGGCGTCAGCAACGGAAGAGATGGCCTCCTCAATCACCGAGATCAGCCGGCGGGTGCAGGACTCCGCGCGCATCGCGGGCGAAGCGGTGGACCAGGCACAGCGGACCAATGATCGCGTCGGCGAGCTGGCCAAGGCGGCGGGACGGATCGGCGACGTCGTCGAGCTCATCAACACGATTGCCGGGCAGACCAATCTCCTCGCATTGAACGCCACGATCGAGGCGGCGCGCGCCGGCGAGGCAGGACGCGGCTTTGCGGTGGTGGCCTCCGAAGTGAAAGCCCTGGCCGAGCAGACCGCGAAGGCGACCGGCGAGATCAGCCAGCAGATCGGCGGCATTCAGGCCGCGACGCAGGAGTCGGTCAGCGCCATCAGGGAGATCGGCGATACGATCGGCCGGATGTCCGAGATCGCATCCGCGATCGCGGCGGCGATCGAGGAGCAGGGGGCGGCCACGCAGGAAATCTCCCGCAATGTTCAGCAGGCCGCGCAGGGCACCCAGCAGGTATCCGCCAATATCGGTGACGTGCAACGCGGCGCCAGCGAGACCGGATCGGCATCAAGCCAAGTGCTAGTCGCCGCACAGTCGCTGTCGGGCGAAAGTGCGCGGCTCAAGCTCGAGGTCGGCAAATTCCTGAGTTCCGTTCGGGCCGCCTGACGCCAAAACGACCAACCAGCTAGTCCGGTCGAAGCGCGGTATCGCGCCGTACGTCCGAGACCTGTCCTGACGTGACCGCCGCCGCAGCGCCACCCCAGGTGTTTCGCATATAGGTCAGGACGGCCGCGACCTCATCGTCGTCCAACTGTTTGCCGTAGGCGGGCATGCCCGGCGCCGTCGGCTGCGCGGTCGTTCCGACGCTTCGCGCGCCGCGCAGAACAATCCGGATCGACGTGGTCGGGTCGCCGGATTTGACCATCGAGGAATCGGCGACGGATGGAAACAGCTCGGCGATGCCCTTGCCGTCGAGGCCATGGCAGGCGGAGCATTGGTCGCGATAGATCGCAGCACCCGCGGTCATCGCCGGATCGTTCGCGGCGAGCGCGGCTGGAGCCGCCGTCTTGCCGGGCAGCGACTTCAGATAAGTCGCGATGGCGTTGAGGTCGGGGTCCGTCGTGAACGCCGCCGACAGCGTCACGACTTCGCCCATCGGGCCGGTGGCCGCCGTGACGCGGTTGTGGCCGGATTTCAAATAGGCGACCAGGTCTTCCTTCGACCAGGCACCCAATCCCAAACGTGAGTCGTTGGTGATATCGGGGGCGGACCATCCCTGCAGGTAAGCGCCCTCGAGATATTGACTGGTCTTGTCGCCGCCGAGGGCGGTCTTCGGCGTATGGCAGGCGCCGCAATGGCCGGGTCCGTCGACCAGGAAGGCGCCGCGATTCCATTCGGCCGATTGGTTTGGATTGGGTTGGTAATCGCCTTCGTTGAAGTAGAGTGCGTTCCAGACCCGCATGGCAGCGCGGATGTCGAACGGGAAGGGCAGCGTGTTCGCTTCGACCGCGTTGCGGACGGGAACGAGCGTGTTGAGATAGGCGCGGATCGCGAGCACGTCGTCGCGGGACATTTTGGTGTAGGCGTTGTAGGGCATCGCCGGATAGAGATGCGAGCCGTTGCGCGCGACGCCTTTGCGGACCGCGGCGTCGAACTGCTCATCGCTCCAGCTTCCGATGCCGGTTTCGGGATCGGGCGTGATATTCGGTGCGACGATGTTGCCGAAGGGCGTTTCGATGGCGCGTCCGCCGGCAAACGGCTGATTGCTGCCGGGCACGGTATGGCAACTCGCGCAATCCGAAAGCACGGCGAGATAGCGACCGCGTTCGATCTGGGTGAACTCCTGCGGGTCGGAATCGCCCGCAAAGGAAGCGGTGGTGCCCACCAGCAGAAGGGCAGCCGCCGCGAATGAGCCGCGGTATCGCTTACGCATCAACAAGTCTCCCGGGGCTCTTCAGATATTTGTTGCGGATCGCATCCGCGGCCCAGAAGGCGAGGGCGGCGACGGTGCCTGTCGGGTTGTAGCCCGCGTTCTGCGGAAATGCGCTGGCGCCCAGCACGAACAGGTTCGATACGTCCCAGCTCTGCAGATAGCGATTGATCACGCTGGTGTTGGGATCGCTGCCCATCACGGCGCCGCCGTTCACATGCGTGGTCTGATAGGTCGTGATATCGTAAGGCGCCGTCCGGTATTGGATGCCGAGCGTTTCAGCACCCATCGCCTTGATGATCTCGGCGAACTTGTCGGTGAGATACTTGTTCTGCTTGATCTCGTTTTCCTTGAGATCCATCGTGATGCGCATCAGGGGCCGCCCGAAACGATCCTTGTAGACGGGATCGAGGTCGAGATAGACGTCGCGATAGGCATAGAAGCTGCCGTGCACACCGGTGCCGGGCTTCACCGTCGACAGATAGTATTGCTTCGCAGCAGTCTTCCATGCGGCGCCCCATTTCGGCGTTCCCGGCGGAACAAGCGTGCTCTCGATCGGCCGTGCACCGGTTTGCACTTGCCCGACATAGCCGCCGCCGACAAAGCCGTGCGGTCCGTGGTCGAAATTGTCGCCATTGAACTCGTCGATGCACATGCCGATCGAGCCCGAGGCGATGAACGGGTTGAAATTGTATTTCTTCGGATCGAAGAAGCCGTTCACGCTTGAGATCGTTTGATGGGTGTAGTTTCGCCCCACGGTGCCTGTGTTGGCCACGGGATCGTAGGCACGGCCGATCTTCGAATGGAGCAGCAGCTGCACGTTGAACAGCGCGAAGGCGGAGAGGATGACGAGATCGGCTGGCTGCTCCCACTCCTCGCCGCTGCTATCGACGAAGGTGACGCCCGTTGCCCGCGTGCCTGATTTGTCGACGTTGATGCGGATGACTTCGGAATTGTCACGCGCCGAAAAATTCGGCTTGCGTACGAGATAGGGAAGGATCGTGGTCTGCGGGCTGGCCTTCGAGTAGTTGCTGCAACCGAACCATTCGCAGAAGCCGCAATAGGTGCACGGCCCCATCTTCAGCCCGAGTGGATTGGTATAGGCTTGGGAGAGATTGCCCGAGGGTTGCGGGAACGGCTTGTAGCCCAATTCGCGCGCTGCCTTTCCGAACAAGGTGTGGCTGAAGGGCTGGGCCTGTGCGGGCGTCGGATAGGGGCGCGAGCGGGGGCCTTCGAAGGGATTGCCGCCTTCCATGATCTGGCCGCGGAGATTGCCTGCGGTGCCGGATGTACCGCACAGATATTCGAAGCGGTCGTAGAACGGTTCGAGCTCGTCGTAGGTGATGCCCCAGTCCTGGATGGTCATGTCGTCGGGCAGGAAGGATGCGCCGTACCGTTGCGTCAGATGCGTCTTGAGCACGAAATCCGATGGCAGGAAGCGCCACGTCTCGGCGTTCCAGTGCACGCCGCCGCCACCAACGCCGTTGGGCGGCATGAAAGCACCCCAGCTGCGGATCGGAAGCGCGGTCTGATCCAGCTTGTTGCGGAAGGTGAAGGTGAGCTGGTCCGGGCGCAGGAACAGCTCATGCCGAACGCGGTAGCGCAATTCGTCCTGCATGTAGGTCGGCGGAAAATCCGTCGGCGCGTCGCGCCAGGGGCCGCGCTCGATCGCCATCACTTCGAGACCTTCGTCGGTCAGTTCATTGGCCATGATCGAGCCGGTCCAGCCGAGGCCGATGATGACGACGTCTTTCTTGGGAAGCCTTTTGGACATGGGTTACCTCTGCGTCCGCGACGTCCATTCGGCGCGCCCTGCCATGCTGACCGGCGGCAATGGAAATTTCTCGTTATGTCGGCCGACCCAATCCAGATAGTTGTAGCGGGCGCCGGGGTAGCCGATCATCTTCCAGGCGACCATGTCGCGGTTGCCGCCGTAGATGGGATCGGCGAAGAAGCCCATCTGAACGTCCTTGATGATCTGTTCGAAGAAGGCCTTGCCGTCGACGCCGTCGAGCTTGAACGCTCCGCTCTCGAGGCCTTCGAGCACGTGATCCTTGTCGGCGTCGGAAAGTTCGTAAAAGGCCTTGCCGCCGAGCTGCGCCTTGCAAGCCTTGTCCAACGCGGCGAGGTTTTCGCGATATTCCTGCGCGGGACCTTTTTCGGATTGGCGACCCTGGTTCCTGGCTCCCTTCATAAAGGGCGGCCGGATATAGAGGCCATCCTGTCGGCCATAGGGGCCGGCAAGTTGCCGATCGAGAAACACAGCGCTACCGGAGTCCTTGCCTCCGGGCGTTTCGGAATCGGGAGGAATGATACGATCGGCAAGCGCCTCGACGGCCCTGCCTTCGTCGCCGGTAAAGAAAAGCCAGGGCCCTGGCGCCGCAGCGGTCGGCGGATTGCCTGCATTCGGTGTCCACGGAAGGTGATCGAAAATCACGGTGGCGCGCGAGCTTGACGTCGTGACAGCCAAATAGGCGGCGCCGGCCAAAAGCTCGCGCCGACAGATCCGAAGCGGACCGTTGTTGTTTTTCATATTGTTTGTTTTCATGGGCCTCTTTCGGCGAACCTGTCGCGCGATCGCGAATCAATCCGCGCCGTGCGGCGTGGTTCCTGTTGGCGGATATTCGGCCGAGGCGGCGGGCGGGTTACACCAGGGCGGACAATTTCAACCGGCCGCAAGCCCCCGTGCGGCACCGGCGGCGGGTCCGCTTGCGCGTCCCGTCCAGAAAGAAAGTTCCGCAACACGGGCCTTCACAGACGCGAATGCTGCTGAAGTCCGCGGTGCAGATCAGTTCGGCCATGGCCTGCGCGATCGGAAGCAACAACATGTCGGCGGGCCGCGAGATGCGCCTCGTCGACCGTCTAAACCCTGAACCCGCGATGCGGTCGTTCAAATTGTCGCGAATATCGATCTGTTCGATTTGGGCATCACGCACTAGGATTCCGTTCAGCAACTGCAGCCGATCGACGGCGCTCGGAGGCAGCGGCTTGCCTTTGAAATCATCCACGAAATCACGAAACCAGGCGCCCAGTGCCTTGGCTTCAGCCGAGACCGCGTTGAGCTCGTCCGAGCTGGCGTTGGCGCGGATGCTCGCGATGGCATCGGAAGCCACGAGCTTTCTTTCTTCGATCCAGCGGAGCAGGCTGTCGCAATCGGAGATCGCCTCGGAGCCGCGGTGGCCGGGCGTACCCAAGGCGTTCAAGAAATCGAGACCGGTGGGCTGAGCAACGAGGGAGCGAAACCCTCCGGCTTTCATGACTCGCTTTCCTGCGATGACGGTGGAACCGAATTGTAAATAACCCCTAAAACTGTATTAGAAAAGTTACAATCGGAAATGACAAAAAGTACATCGGGAGGCGTCGCCAGGGACATCGCGCGCCGTCCCCTGCTGCAGGCACAGCCAGCTGCCTGTAAAGCGCGCGCTAAACGGTGGACGCGCAATCTTTTGCCGATTTGTAACCAAGGCGCGGCGATCCGTGAACTGGATATATCGGGCGAGGCCGGGATTGATCTTCCTCTCGGTTTTGTAACCAGACTGATGTCGTATGACAAGTTACTTACCGTAGCCTGACTGGAGCCACGTACGATGCCCGCTCGTCCACTAATCGTGTTCGACGTCAACGAGACGCTAATCGACCTGCGCACGATGGAGCCTGTCTTCGGGCGTATCTTTGGCGACAAGGGCGCCATGCGTCTGTGGTTCGCCAACCTCGTGATGTATTCGCTGGCTCTGACAGTTGCCGGCTCTTACGTGCCGTTCACGGATATCGGCTCGGCCGTAATGAAGATGCAGGCCGATACCCAGGGGATCAAAATCAGTGATGCCGACAGGCGGGAGCTGACGGAAAAATTCTCGACCATGCCGCCCTATCCAGAAGTGCCGGCGGCGTTGCGGAAGCTGCGCGAGGCCGGCTTCCGCCTGTTCACCCTCACCAACAATCTGGTCGAGGTTCAGAGCCGACAGCTGGCGCAGGGCGGGATCGCCGATCTCTTCGAAAGATGCTTCAGCGTGGATAGCGTCAAGCTCTTCAAACCGTCGCCCCAGACCTTCGCTCATGTCGAGAAGGCGCTCGGCGTCGACCCTTCGCAGCTCTGCATGGCCGCCTGCCACACCTGGGATACACTCGGTGCGGTGGCGGCCGGCTGGGAAGCCGCGCTGATCAAGCGCGAGGGCAATGACCTCTTGGGCGTTGGTCCTCAGCCGCAGATCGTCGGCGATGACCTCAGCGACGTTGCCGATCAGCTCATCGCCCGCCACGCAGCGCGCGGCTGAGCGATCCGGCGGCCGAAAGGCCAGGCTTCGAGCATCATGGCGTGGCTTCGCGCTGGACAATCTTCATCTCATGAAGGCGCTCGGTGTTGCTGGCACGCAGGATGTCCTGCTTGAGCAGATAAACCGAAGCAGCAAGCAGCACGATGTCCTTCACCAGGAACAGGAACGGCAAGGTTGCGGCCGGAAAGCCGCCGGCCGGTGCCGCCCAGGGCTCCGGGAAGAACGGGATGATGGTGACGGTGCCGACATAGGTCGCACACGATCCCAGGGCAGCGAGGACGCCCAGCTTCTTGTTCCAGAATCCAAGGAACATGATGCAGCCAAACAATAACTCGACAGACCCGAGAAAAAAGGCGGCGCCGCGTATGCCGAATGCTGGGATGAGCCAGAAGATCAATGGACCATGGCTGATGAAGGGGACCAGCGCGTGGGCTTCATAGTCGAACCATTTCTGGCAGCTGAAGAAGAAGAACAGGATGACCATCGTCGCGCGAATGAGGTGATAGTCGAGGTCGCCCCTGACGATATCGAGCTTCGATAGTTTCGCGATGAGCTGGTCCATTTCAACTGCTCCAATGCGATACGGCACGCGCCCATGCGAGCGATTGAGCGCGGTCCCGCTTCTGATGATCGAGCACATGCCGGTGACGCCGGTTGCGCGGATCAAGCAGTAACAAAGCCGTCGCGACGGCGCTGCGCATCCGTTATCGCAAGTTGCTCGATCTTGCGGATTTTCAATTCGACTTGTTGTCGAGCGACATGAACCGGCCCGGCCCGGAGAACCCATACCAAGGTATGGGTCCAACTATCACTATCGAGGGATTGTGGGGGAACGCCCGCGAAAGCATGGTTTGCCGGCGCGTTGCGCTGCCATTCGGCACCAGGTGGAGTTACCCGCCAGGGAGACGATGTCATGTTGATCCGTTCGACGCTGTATAGCAATTTTCCGGGCTTCGAATGGCAGGTGGCTTTGCACAGAATGCCATTGGAAGGTCGCCGTTTTCCTTATTTCGTTTTGACGATTTGCGCGCGTCGCGGGAGTTAGCTCCGGTGGCGATCCCATTCATCGCAGTTGTCGACGATGATGAGGCGCTGTGCTCGTCCCTGGTCGATCTGATGCGTTCCATGGGTTATCGCGCCGAGCCTTTCACCTCCGCCGAAGCATTCTTGATGTCGCCGAGCCGGTTTGGCCTGCACTGTATCATCGCCGACGTCCACATGCCGGGGATGAGCGGACTTGATCTCCTCAGCGAGCTCCGCAGACAGGGCAACACCACCCCCGTGGTGCTCATTACGGCTCTGACCGACAGGCAGCTAGATCAGGAGGCTGCCGCGAGAGGCGCTCTCTGCCTTCTCAGAAAACCATTCGAAATCAGTTCCCTGCTTGATCACATCGAGAGGAGCCTTCGCAAATGAAACCCGTTCAGGATCATGGCACCGTCGGCTCAAAGCTGCACGCGCCACCGCTCCTCTCGAGCGAGGCTGGAGAAAATTCGTCGTGCTCCGAGGAACGGGCGCCGCCACGTCGGCCGGCTCGATCGGTGCAAGCAGAGAGCTGGACGCAGCGATCGCAGCGATGGGGCCGCCTGATGATGGAGGCGCGGTCTGGCGACGGCCACGCCTATGAACAGCTACTCCGCGAATTGGACGCCTGGTTATGCCGGTACTATGCCCGCAGGCTCCCGCATCCCGCGGCCGAGGATGCCAGACAAGACACGCTGCTCGCGATCCATGCCAAACGCCATACCTATGAACCGTCGCGATCGTTCGGCGCCTGGGTGATCGGGATCGCGCGGTATAAATGGATCGACCGCATCCGCGATGCGTCCAGATACTCGGCACTCGCGCTCGATGAAGACATCGCGGTCGAGGATCATGAAGGTGCCGCGATCAGCGCCGCGGCGCTGGATCATCTGCTTGGCCGGTTAAAGCCCGCGCAGGAAAGCGTCATCCGCCTGGTCAAGCTGAAGGGGCTCAGCATCGCGGGCGCGTCCGGCGCAACCGGTCAATCCACGGCGCTGGTCAAGGTCAACATCCATCGGGGCCTGAAGAAGCTGGCGGCCCTTGTCTCGTGACGACGAGCGTATCTTAGAGGATTTTGGTAGATGCTCCGCAGCCAGACCGAACGCCAGTTGAACCATAACGAGGTCGACGCGGCCTTTCGCGCCGATGTGCTCAAGGGGCTGAGTGTCAAACCCAGAGCCATCCCGGCACGCTGGCTCTATGATCGGCGCGGATCGGCCCTGTTCGATGCGATCACGGCGCTGCCCGAATATTATCCGACGCGAACCGAGCGATCGATCCTGAGCTCGGCGATCAAGCAGATCGCTGCATTGACGGGGCTGGGCCGCGCCATTGTGGAGTTCGGATCGGGCTCCTCGGCCAAGACGCCGATCCTGCTCTCCGAGGTGGATCCCGCAGCCTACGTGCCGATCGATATTTCGGGGGCTTACTTGAAGGAATCCGCAGCGGCGCTGTCGCGCCAATTCCCGGAATTGCCGGTATTTCCGGTGAAAGCTGACTTCACGCGCGCGCTGAGCTTGCCGGCGGCGATCGACGGCGCGCCGAGGCTCGGCTTCTTTCCGGGATCGACCATCGGAAATCTGGTGGTGCCCGCGGCCGTGGATCTACTCCGGATGATGGCAGCGACGCTCGGGACAGGCGCGATGTTGTTGATCGGCATCGACCGCATCAAAAACCCTGATATTCTCCTGCCCGCCTATGACGACGCGCAGGGCGTGACCGCGGCATTCAATCTCAATCTGCTGCACCGGATCAATCGGGAGCTCGCAGGCTCCGTGCCCATAGATGCGTTTCGCCATGTCGCGCGCTGGAATGGCGTTGAGACGCGAATCGAAATGCATCTCGAAGCTATCAGCGATATCAGCTTCGAGGTCGATGGCTGGCCTTTCGTCTTGTCGCGAGGCGAGACCATCCACACCGAGAACAGTATCAAATATGGCCGGCGCGACGCCCGCCTGCTGCTGCGTGCCGGAGGCTGGACTCCGGTGTCGGAGTGGACCGACGAGAAGGAATTGTTTTCTCTCATTCTCGCTCGTCACGAAGCTGCGCCATCGGCGCCGTGACTTCGAGGCGCAATCCAACAAGGTCACCTCAATCGCCACAATCCGGAAACAGCGGCCCGCAGCAAAATGGCCGACAATGCGCGGGGCTTGGGGGGCGCGCAAAATCGTTTCGGAGTGCTGGCATGCGCATATTTGCACGAACCTTCGTTTTCTATTTGGTCGCCATCCTGCCTTTGACGGCGATGGCACAAACCCCCGTCGCTACGCCCTCACCGAAGCCACAAGCCGTTGATGAGGCAGTGCGCGTGCAGCCACGCGGCAACGACTTCATGCCGAACTCTTCGCAAGAGGATGCCGTCCAGAAGCGCATCACGGACTTCAATTCGACGCAGGAGAATCAGGACGCATCGTTCGACAGAAAACTGCATATCTGTCGCGGCTGCTGATCCGGATATTTCGCGGGGCCGTTCGCGTCGGGCAGCAATAAAGCCGCAATGAAAAAGGCTGCTCGGCGCGGAGCAGCCTGCACAACGCGAAGGTGCGACGGCGCTAGCCGGAGGCCGCGGTCAGCGCTGCCAGGAGGACGCTGACGACCTTGTCGGGCGCGGTTGCGATTGGCGTATGATCGACGTCCATACGGTGTACCTCTGCTTTCATGCGCGCTGCCATGAACTCCTGCGTCTTCGGATTGATCATGCGGTCGTGCTTGGCAAGCAGGTACCAGGACGGCACGCTTTTCCAGAGCGGCCTCGGCGCTTTTTCCTGGATGCAGGCCACGTGGATGGGCCGCTGCACGGCCTTGAACAGCCCAATTTCATCCGTCGAGGCGTCCTGCGCGAATGCCGATGGAAATCCCTGATCCGGCATCCAGATGAATCCATGCGCGTCCGGCGCCAATTGCGGCGCCTCCGGAAGCGGCGGTTCGCGATAGAAGACGTCAGCGATGGACTCGCCTTCGTCGGGTGCCAGGGCTGATATGAACGCTAGCGCACATACGCGATCGCTTCGGGTCGAGCCGATGACCGCGCCGGCATAGGCATGCGCCGCCAGGACAAGGGGGCCACTGGTTCGCTCCAGCGCCCGGTCAAGCGCCCGAACGTCGTCCGAGAGCGAGGTCAGTGGAATTGGCGCTGCCATGGTCGCCACGCCGCGAGCCTGCAGGAGGGCAATAACCTTCATCCAGCTCGACCCGTCGGCCCAGGCTCCGTGGACCATTACAACCGTCGGTTTTGTATTGGTCGCGTTCATGATACTGACCTTTTCTCGCGTTGAACTCGTTCCGGGTCAGGCGCGCCGTGGGGGATTAACTGCCCTTAACTTGTCAGAGGCGGTATAGGCGGTTACAGTTTGCGTTCGTGCCTGAAGGTGATTCATATGGCGGACCAGCGTCCCGCGCCGATTTTCGTCGCGGATTCTCCCGGTTTGGATTTTCTGAATTCGGTCGCGACGCCCGTGGACGCAGAGGTTGAGTGGATCGGATCGGGCAAGGATCTGATCGCGTGGCTCCTGCAAGCCGGCCTCGCGCCCCCAGAGGCCATTGCCGAGCTGCGCAAGACAGCGGTGCCGGGCGAGTTCGATACGGTCGCAGCGCAGGCGCGCAAGCTCAGGGAGTGGTTTCGCGGATTCGTCAACGCCTACAAGGGCAAGCCGTTGAAGCCGAAGGTTCTTCATGAACTGGAGCCGTTGAACCGGGTATTGATGCGGGACGCGCAATTCGGCCAGGTCGTCCCTCGTGAGACCGGTCGCAAGAATGCCGTACAGGGCGAGGGCGACAAATCTCCGGTTTCGGGACTGGTATGGCGAACCCAACGCCACTGGCGATCGCCTGACGCCTTGCTGTTTCCGATTGCAAACGCGATGGCGCAGCTCGTCTGTGATGAGGACTTCCAGCACGTCAAAGCCTGCGAAGGGCCGCGTTGCACGCTGCTCTTTCTGGATCGAACGCGGGGACATGCGCGACGCTGGTGCTCGATGTCGGTGTGCGGCAATCGGGCGAAACAGGCAGCCCATCGACAGCGGGCCTTGAGCGCGCGCCGATGAGCGCCGCGGCCGCACGGACCAGGCGCGTTCAAAGATCGAGGCGAGGACGGTCGGCAAGGCATCGAGGCAAGGCATCGAGATGGCCGTCTCATTTCGGTTCACACGCTGACGGTGCTTCGACTGCGCGACGCGGCTGGTTCCTGGGCCGGGCAGCCCGATCGGGCCACGTAGCGGCGTCCGCATATTCGGACGTAAGACGGGATTGGTTACATCCCGCGAGGAAAATTCGCTGACGAATCCGCGAGCTGGGGCAGTTCCGCGGATTCATCCCGAGATCGTAACTTGGCAAATTCCGCAATACCGGTTACACGGCAAGGGCCGGACGCCGGTAAGCCGGACGGGGCGGCTGCCTGCGTCTTCGATCGCTATGCCGGAACGCCTAGAGGATCGTCGTCAGTTCGAGAAATCTCGCCATGAGGCTTGAGACCGAAGCGCACGAGCTGGAGCTGATCGCCCGGGCGTTTCAGATCATCTCGAAAGAGACCAGCTATCAGGGCCTCGCCCAGACGCTCCTCCGACAAGCGCTGAGCTATTCGGGGGCGGCGCGAGGCGGAATACTGCTCAGCGAAGGCGGCGAACTGCTCGCCAAGGCCGATGCCAGCTTCCCCCGCGAGAAAGCCGATTTCTTCACGTCGCAGCCGGAAGCCGGCGCATTCCGCTTGCCGGTCGACATCGCCGAGACGGTCCTTCATCGGCAGGAAACCGTCGTAAGGCGGGCGAGCCGTGAAAGCTCGGCCCTGATCGACCCCGTCGAGCGGCCCTCGCAAGACATAATGCAGTTGTGCATCCCCCTGGTCCATCAGGACTGGACCATCGGCGTCCTCTATCTGGAATCGGAGAGCGGCGAGGAGATCTTCACGCCGAGATGCATCTGGATGATGTCCATGCTCGCTTCGCAGGCGGCGGTGTCCTTTGAGTCCGTCCGCCTCTTCGAGGCGCTGCGCGAGACCAATCGCTGGATGGTGAAGGGGCAAGAGATCGGCCGCATGGGCAGCTATCGCTTCAACACGCGAACGCTGCTTTCCCGGGCATCGCGCGAATGCTACCGCATCTTCGACATCGATCTCGGCGTCAACCCCGTGCCGTTCGAGGTATTCAAGAGCCGTATCCATCCGGATGACCTGCCTGCGTTGGAGCAGGCGGTTGCGGAGGCGGTGAGCACCAAATCTCTCTTCAGCCACGAGTACAGGGTCGTCCACAGAGACAGCCTGACGCTGCATGTGCATGCGGTCGGACAACTCGACGTTGGACCGAGCGGCGACGTCGAATTGGAAGGGATCATCACCGATATGAGCGAGCGAAGGGCGGCTGAGCAGGCGCTTTCGGACGTGCGGACCGAACTTGCGCGCGCCGTGCGTCTGGCTTGCTTCGGCGAGCTCGCAGGCTCCATCGTCCACGAGATCAACCAGCCGCTGACGGGGATCATCATGAGTGCGGAGGCCTGCCTGCGCTGGCTCGCACGAGATATTCCCGAACCCGGTGAAGCGCGCAAATCCGCGACGCGTGTGATCGAGGAAGCGCGGCGCGCGCATGACGTCGTCTCCGGCCTGAAACAGCTCGTCCGCAACGCGCAGCTCAATTTTACCAATGTCGATGTCAACGAGGCGATCGAGGAGGTTTTTCTGCTGTCGAAGCGGGAACTGGAGCGCGCCGGTGTCACGCTGCAAGCCAATTTCTGCAAATCGCTGCCACCCATCAAGGCGGACCGGGTCCAGATTCAACAGCTCGTCTTCAACCTCGTGCGCAATGCCATCGAGGCCATGGCAGGGGTCGAGGGGAGGAACCGCGTTCTGACCGCCTGTTCAAAGGCTGCGAACGATCATATCCTCGTGACGGTCGCAGACACCGGCGTGGGTATCGATCCCGCGAACAAGGCGCGTCTCTTCGAGGCGCTCTACACCACAAAGGGAAACGGCCTTGGCCTAGGTCTGTCGATTTGCCGGAAAATTGTCACTGTCCATGGAGGACGTCTATGGGTGGAAGAAAACAAGACGCACGGCACGACGTTCGCGTTCATTCTCCCGCTCCGCCCGTCCATCCCGATGACGGGAAACAATTGAGAATGTCATCAGCGGCATTTGTCCACATCGTCGACGATGACCAGGCGGTTCGCGAGTCGCTCGGAGACTTGCTCCAGTCCATGGACTATCGCGTGGCGCTCTATGCGTCCGCCTCGGATTTCCTGAGAGTGGAGTTACCCGATGTGCCGGCTTGCCTGGTGCTCGACGTCAGGCTGCCGGGCACCAGCGGCCTGGAGCTGCAGGCCTATCTTGCCGGCATCAATGTGGGATTGCCGGTGATTTTGATGACCGGCTATGGCGACATTCCGATGTCGGTGCTGGCCATGAAGCTCGGCGCCGTCGATTTCCTCACCAAGCCGATACGGAATCAGGATTTGCTCGATGCTGTTGCCGTCGCGATCCGCAAGGACGGCGACCGTCGGCTTGAGACCGCCCACATCGCGCAGCTGAAAGACAAGTATGCGCTTCTGACCGCCCGCGAACGGCAGGTGATGGCGCTGGTGGCTTCGGGGTTGATGAACAAGCAGGTTGCCCAGGAGCTTTCGATCAGCGAAGTGACGGTCAAGATGCATCGCGGCAGCCTGATGCGCAAATTGGGAGCCAAGTCCCTGGCAACGCTTGCCCGGATGGCTGAGACGCTCGACATCGAGAGGTGAGGCCTCGGCCTGTCGCGCGCTTCCAGGTAGAATTCCGATCACGGTGTAATTCCCGCCCTTGCCCATACCAAGGTATGGGATCGGCCATCACAACCGAGAGATTGTGAGGGGTAGGCCGCTGCCCGCATGGTGGCGTTGCCATCAGGTGCTCGCTTGTTTCGACCCGCAGCAGGTCTCGACGGCCTCACCGTAATAGCTCGCGATTGTCGAAGGTGAACATGCACAGGGTGACGGCGATGACAATTTGCGCATCCAACGTCAGCGAAAACAGGGTGGGGCTCCCCGATCGGATCAATCACGCTGCCGCAGGCACGACATCGAATGCGCGGCCATCGACCGGCAATGTCTTCGTTCATCCGACCGTCAAGATAACCCCTGCCGAACCGGTACGGCGCCTCGGCACCGGCTGGCACTGGTGGTTTTCGGAAAGTGTTCACGTCCCGACCGGCAGCAAGATCGAGTTCTGCTTTCAGGGTCACAGGCATCTGCTCGCCCTGTACTATGAGGGTGTCCGGACCGGCGGCGAGACGTCGATCGACGGCCTCTATTCATCGCGGCTTCGCAGCTTCGTTCACAAGCTGACGTTCGTGCCCGCGGGATGCGCCTATCGGGAATCGCACGAGACCGCCGCCTCCACGCGCGTGACGTTTCTCTATCTCGACCCTGCGGCATTCCCTAAATCGGAGGGCTTTGAGCCGCGGGTGTATTTCGAGGATTCGCTGGTCTGGGAGACGGCGTCGAAATTGAAGAACACCATCGAAAGTCGCCAGGCCAAATGTATGGCGTATCTGGAAGCGCTCTCCGGCGTGCTCGCCCATGAGCTCACGCGCATAGACCAGCAAGTGGTTCGCGAGCCGGTCGTGAGCCGCGGAGGCCTTGCCAGCTGGCAAAGGCGCGCGGTCGTCGACTACATCGAAGCGCATCTGGGTGAGCAGGTTTGCCTGGTGACGCTGGCAGAACTGGTCCGGCTCAGCCTTCATCATTTCTGCCGGGCGTTCAAACAATCCTTCGGGATTCCGGCGCACCAATATCAGGTGCAGCGGCGCATGGAGGTCGCGAAGCTCCTGCTGGCGGACGGAACGACGTCGATCACCGAAATCGCGCTCAGCCTCGGCTATGCGCAAACCAGCTCGTTCAGCAACGCCTTCCGCAAGACGACGGGCTGGACGCCGACGGCTTATCGCAGGGAGTTCAAATGAGCTGCCGTCGGCGTTCGCGCCGGTGCGATCACGTCTTTGTACATCTGTAACCGGAGAGGAGCCGTCGGCGAACTAGTCCGACGAGACCGGGGCGAGGGGACAGGCTTTCAGCCAGCGGAGCGTGAGGGACCAATCATGACGAAGATCCAATACCGCAAGGTCAATGTTGACAGGTTCAACGTGTTCTACCGGCAGGCCGGCCCAGCCGATGCGCCCGCATTGTTGCTGCTTCACGGCTTTCCCACCTCGAGCCATATGTTTCGAGAGCTGATCCCGGCTCTCGCCGACCGCTTCCACGTCGTGGCGCCGGACCTGCCGGGGTTCGGACAATCCGACATGCCGCCCCGCGACAAGTTTACTTACACCTTCGCGAAGCTCGCCGGGGTGATCGAGCGGTTCACGGAAGTCATCGGTCTCGCTCGCTTTGCGGTCTACATCTTCGACTATGGCGCGCCGACCGGCCTTCGCATGGCGGTCCGCCATCCCGAGCGCATCACTGCGATCATCTCGCAGAACGGAAACGCCTACGAGGAGGGACTGAGCGACGGCTGGAATCCGATCCGGGCCTACTGGCAGGACGCGTCGGAGAAGAACCGCGCGGCGCTGCGTGCCTTTCTCGCCCCCGAGACGACGTTCTGGCAATACACCCACGGTGTGTCGGATGCGTCGCTGGTCTCGCCGGACGGCTATTCGCTGGACAACCACTATCTGATGCGTCCCGGCGCCCATGAAGTGCAGCTCGATCTCTTTGGCGACTACAAGAGTAACGTCGCCATGTATCCGGAATTTCAGGCCTACTTCCGCAAGCACAAGCCGCCGTTGCTGGCGGCCTGGGGCAAGAACGATCCCTTTTTTCTGCCGCCCGGCGCCGAGGCCTTCAAGCGCGACATTCCCGGAGCGGAAGTACGCTTCTTCGATACCGGCCATTTCGCGCTCGAAACCCATGGCGAGGAGATCGCCGAGGCCATCCTCGAATTTCTTCCGCGCGCCGTGAACGCCAAGCGAAAAGCGGGCTGAAGCGCCCGCTGCTCGTCCAAGGAAGTCGTTCGTCATTCACGAGATCCACGTTCCGACATCCAAAATTCGAGAACACAAAAAAGGAAGTTGGAATGTCAAAAGCGGTGGCGATCGTGACGGGGGCGAGCTCCGGGATCGGCAGAGCGACGGCGATCAGGCTTGCCCGCGACTTCTCCGGCGTCGTGCTCGCCGCGCGCCGGGCTGCCGCGCTTTCCGAGGTTGCAGAAGAAGTGAGGGCACAAGGGGCCGAACCGCTCGCGCTCGAAATCGATCTAATGGCTCCGGCTGCGGCCGAAAGCGTTGTCGATCGCGCCCTCGCAAAATTCGGCCGGATCGATGCGCTGTTGAACATCGCCGGCGCGGTGCCGGGAATCGATCTGTTCGAAATGACCGACGAGCAGTGGCACGCGGGCGCAGCGCTGAAACTTCATGGCGCGCGCCGACTGACGCTTCGCGCGTGGGAGGCATTGAAAGCGGCGAAAGGCTCGGTCGTTCTCATGGCCGGCAATGCCGCCGAGATTCCGACGGCCCCCGCCGCCGCCGCCGGCGTCATCAATGCTGCGATCGTCGCGCTCGCCAAGGCTTTTGCCGACCGCGGTCTCGAGGACGGCGTCCAGGTCAATAGCGTCTCGCCGGGACCTGTCATGACCGGGCGGCGGCTGTCGATGATCGAAAAATGGGCCGCCGCGCACAAGGTGGGCGTCGATCAGGCCAAGCAGACGTTGCTGACTAAGTCCGGCGTCGGCCGCTATGGCGAGCCGCAGGATATCGCTGAGCTGATGGCCTTTCTGGTTTCTCCTGCCGCGCGATGGATGACGGGCGCGCAGCTTCGCATCGATGGCGGCGAAGTGAAATCGATCTGACCGGACAAACAATGGAGGCTCGCTGATGCCCGCACTTCCCCTGATCGTCTTTGACGTCAATGAGACGCTGCTCGATCTGCAGACGATGGAGCCTACCTTCGAGCGCATCTTCGGCGACAAGAAGGACATGCGGCTGTGGTTCGCCAACTTCATCATGTATTCGGCGGCCTTGACCGTCGCCGGCTGCTACGTGCCGTTCACCGATATCGGTGCTGCCGTGATGAAGATGATGGCCGACACACAAGGCATCAAGATCACCGACGCGGACAAGCGCGAGCTCACCGATAAGTTCTCGACCATGCCGCCTTATGCGGAAGTGCCGGGCGCCTTGCGGAAGCTGCGTAGTGCCGGTTTCCGGCTGTTCACACTGACCGACAATCTGCTCGAGGTGCAAACGCGCCAGCTCGAGCATGGCGGCATCGTCGACCTCTTTGAACGGCGCTTCAGCGCGGATGGCGTGAAGCATCACAAGCCCTCGCGCCAGGCCTACGCCTATGTCGAGAAGGAGCTGGGCACCACCCCCTCGCAGATGTGCCTGATCGCTTGCCATACCTGGGACACGCTTGGCGCCGTGGCGGCCGGTTGGGAAGGGGCCCTGATCAAGCGGGTCGGCAATGACGTCCTTGGCGTAGGCCCACAGCCGCATATCGTCGGCAACGACCTCAACGATGTGGCCGATCAGGTCATCGCCCGTCATGTCAAGCGCGGCTGACCCGACTGCCGGCTGGAAGAATGCAGGCGGGGGCAACTGACACGACCCTGGATAAGGAACCGCGCCATGAATGATGTCAATTTGATCGGTCGACGTCCCCTTCTTGCCGAGATAGGAGCCACCGCGCTTGCCGGCCTCTTGAGTCCGACCTCGGCTCAGGCTCAGGCGCTCGACCGGGCGCCGAAGGTGCTGGTCTTCGACGTCGCCGAGAGCCTCCTGGATTTGCAGGCATTGCGGCCTCAATTCCAGCGGATGTTCGGCAATGGCGCGCTGGTCGACGAATGGTTCGGCGAAACCATTCTCTATTCGGAGTCGGCAACCCTCACCAACACGTTCACGCCCTTCGGCAAGCTTGGCGCCGGCGTGCTGCGCATGCTTGGCCGTATCCATAATGTCGAGATCAGCGACGCCGATGTCAGCGAGCTCGGCAAGGGCCTCGCGACGCTGCCGCCGCATCCGGACGTTCCCGACAGCCTGCGCAAGCTGAAGGCGGCGGGCTACCGCATGGTCACCCTGACGGACTCGCCGGTGGTGCCCGGCGCCGGAGCTTTGCAAGCGGCGGGCCTGGCTGATCTCTTCGAGCAGCAGTTCACCGCCGAGACGGTCCGCCGTTACAAGCCTGCCCGGGAGACCTATCAGATGGTCGCCCAGGCGACGGGTACCGGGCTTTCCGACCTCTGCATGATCGCCTCGCATCCCTGGGATCTCATCGGTGCGCGCACCGCCGGCTGCTCGGCGGCCCTGATCGAGCGCGCCGGCGTCGCGCCCCTGATCGTCAAGGGGCTGAAGCAGCCGCAGATCACGGCCCCCACGCTGACCGAGATCGCGACGCGTCTCGTCGAGCTGAAGCACGCCTGAGCCGCAGCCCCACAGGAGGCCATCATGTCAACCGTCCGCAACATTGTCTTTGACTGCAACGAGACGCTGCTCGATCTGACCACCGTCACGCCCATCTTCCAGCGCCTGTTCGGCGAGCCGCGGACTATGCGGCTCTGGTTTCAGGAGCTCATCACCTATTCGCAGGCGCTGACCATTGCCGATGTCTATGTGCCCTTCACCGACATCAGCAGCGCGGTGCTGGACAAGATCGCGTCGCCGCGCAAGGTCAAGATCACCGCGGATGACCGCAAGGAGTTGACCGACCGCTTCGCCACCATGCCGCCATACCCCGACGTTCCCGTCGGCTTGCGAAAATTGAAATCCGCGGGCTTTCACCTCTTCACTCTGACGGATAACACGGCCGCGATCTCGGGCCGGCAACTGACCCATGGTGGCATTGTCGATCTGTTCGATCGTCGCTTCAGTGTCGACGACACGGCGAAGCGGCACAAACCGGCGCCCGAGGCCTATGCCGAGGTCTCCAAGGCGCTCGGCGCGTCGGCCGGCGAGATGTGCATGATCGCCTGCCACACCTGGGACACGATCGGAGTCCAGGGCGCCGGGTAGGAAGCCGGGCTGATCAAGCGCGTCAACAATGACGTGCTGGAGACGGCCGCGCAGCCGCAATATATCGGCAAGGACCTCGTCGAAGTCGCCGACCAGATCATTGCGCGCCACGGCTCCGAGCGCGGATAATTGAAGCGGTGGCAAATCTCGACCGGCAGATTCGTTACTTCGCCCAGATCGCCGAGCTCAAATCGCTGTCGAAAGCCGCTGTCAGCCTGGACCTGGTAAGCCACTCTGTCCTAGTCAACCAGTCTCTCGAGGCCGCTGCGGGGAGGCGTCTCAGAGAACGGCCTGAAATGATTGGTGAACTTCACGCAGCAGCCCGCCCGC
The DNA here is from genome assembly GCA_035487555.1 of Bradyrhizobium sp. Taxonomy (GTDB): domain Bacteria; phylum Pseudomonadota; class Alphaproteobacteria; order Rhizobiales; family Xanthobacteraceae; genus Bradyrhizobium. Next base: position 21,183 of record DATHMA010000202.1, read on the forward strand.
CTGTGGACCATTCGGTTGCGTCACAGTTTGGCTTGATGAATCATTCCAACCTGGTCCATAAGCGGCGTCCCCCGCAGCCGGTGGTTCGGTTGCTTCGGGGTGGTTCAGTGGGAGTTTTTGCGTGGCAAAGATCCATCAGCAGATTGCGCAAGAGCTTGGGGTCAGGGACGAGCAGGTCGAGGCTGCCGTCACGCTCCTCGACGGCGGCGCCACGGTTCCCTTCATTGCCCGCTATCGCAAGGAGCTGACCGGCGCTCTCGACGATGCGCAATTGCGCACGCTGGAGGAGCGGCTGACCTATTTGCGCGAGCTCGAGGAGCGCCGCACCGCCGTGCTCAATTCGATCCGCGAACAGGGCAAGCTCGATGCCGCGCTGGAAGCTGCGATCCTCGCCGCCGACACCAAGGGACGCCTCGAAGACATCTACGCGCCGTACAAGCCGAAGCGCCGCACCAAGGCGGAAATTGCCAAGGAAGCGGGGCTCGAGCCCTTGTCCGAGATGCTGCTCACGCAGTCGCAAAATGATCCGCAAGCCGTGGCGGCGACTTTCGTCGACGCTGAGAAGGGAGTGGCTGATGTCGCCGCCGCGCTCGAAGGCGCGCGCGCCATCCTGACCGAGCGTTTTGACGAGGACGCCGATCTGAAGGGCGCGCTGCGCGAGGAGATGTGGTCGCAGGGACGGATGGGGTCGACGGTTCGCAAGGGCAAGAAGACCGAAGGCGAAAAGTTCAAGGATTATTTCGACTTCAGCGAGCCGCTGCACAAATTGCCCTCGCACCGCATCCTCGCGCTGTTCCGCGGCGAGAAGGAGGAGATTCTCGATCTGCAGATGCAGCCGGAAGCGCAGCCGTCAGCGCCGGGCGTTTCCTCGTCCTACGAGCTGAAGATCATGAAACGCTTCGGCATTTCCCAGCAGGGGCGGCCTGGCGACAGCTGGCTCGCCGAGACCGTGCGTTGGGCCTGGCGCACCAAGATTCAGGTGCATCTCAATATCGATCTGCGCATGCGGCTGTGGACGGCAGCGGAGACCGAGGCGGTGCGCGTGTTTGCCTCGAACCTGCGCGATCTGTTGCTGGCGGCGCCGGCCGGCGCGCGGGTGACGATGGGACTCGACCCCGGCTATCGCACCGGCGTCAAGGTCGCCGTGGTCGATGCGACCGGCAAGGTCTTGGACACCACCGCGGTCTTTCCGCATGAGCCGCAACGGCGATGGGATGAGGCGCTGGCGATCCTCGGCAAGCTCGCGATCGCGCACCGCGTCGATCTCATTGCGATCGGCAATGGCACGGCTTCGCGCGAAACCGACAAGCTCGCCACTGAACTGGTGAAGCGCCTGCCGGATCTGAAGATGACCAAGATCGTCGTCTCCGAAGCCGGCGCATCCGTCTATTCGGCCTCCGCCTTTGCCTCCGAGGAGCTGCCGGAGCTCGACGTCACCATGCGCGGGGCGGTGTCGATTGCGCGGCGCCTGCAGGATCCGCTGGCCGAACTCGTCAAGATCGACCCCAAGGCGATCGGCGTCGGCCAATATCAGCACGATCTCGGTGAAACCCATCTGGCGCGCTCGCTCGATACCGTGGTCGAGGACTGCGTCAACGCGGTCGGCGTCGACGTCAATACGGCGTCCGCGCCGCTGCTGGCGCGCGTATCGGGCATCGGTCCGGGACTGGCGCAAGGCATCGTGCAGCATCGCGATGCGAACGGTGTGTTCAAATCGCGCAAGGCGCTGAAGGATGTGCCGCGATTGGGCGCCAAGGCGTTCGAGCAATGCGCCGGCTTCCTGCGCATCAATGGCGGCGATGATCCGCTCGATACGTCGGGCGTGCATCCGGAAGCCTATCCGGTGGTGCGGCGGATTCTGGCGGCAACCAAAAGCGACATCAAGGCGCTGATCGGCAACAGCGAGATCGTGCGTCAATTGAAGCCGAAGGCTTTCGTCGACGACACGTTCGGTCTTCCCACCGTAACGGACATCCTGCGCGAATTGGAAAAGCCGGGCCGCGATCCGCGTCCCGCCTTCAAGGCCGCCGTCTTCAAGGAGGGGGTTGAGGAGATCAAGGATCTCAAGGCCGGCATGATCCTGGAGGGGACCGTGACCAACGTTGCCGCCTTCGGCGCCTTCGTCGATATCGGCGTGCACCAGGATGGCCTGGTCCACATTTCGGCGATGTCGAAGACTTTCATCAAGGACCCGCGCGAGGTCGTCAAGCCGGGCGACATCGTCAAGGTCAAGGTGCTGGAGGTCGAGGTCGCCCGCAAGCGCATTGCACTGACACTGCGCCTGGACGACGAGGTCGGCGGCAAGAAGGAGACGAAGGGGTCGTCGCGCGACGATACCCGCGCTTCGGCGAAATCGTCGCCGCCGCGCAAGCCCGAGCCGCAATCCGGCGGCGGGGCGCTTGCCGATGCGCTGCGCCGGGCCGCCGAGAAGAATGAGCGCCCAAAGACGCGGCCATGAACGCACGCAGGCGGCGTAGCAGGCCGACGCTCGCGGCGTTCTTGCGCGCGCTCGGCTGATACACACAAATTCGTGAAAACTGTCGCGATGCCGGACGCGGGTGTCAAGCCCCGCGTCCGGGCAGCTCTTTTGCACTCGAAAGAAGCTGCGGCCTCGGCTACGTTTTCCGGGAGACCCGCGAACCGAAGGACCGGAACCTATGAAAGATGCCAGGAAATCGTTCGGTCGGATGGTGGGCATCTTGCTGGCGGGCGGGCTGGCGACCGTCGCCGTTTCCGCGGCCAACGCACAGGGGGGGCCTCCCGGGCCTCCGGCGGTCGGCGTCATGGAGGCGGTCAAGCGGCCGATCACCGAGTCGAACGAGTTCCTCGGGCGAATCGAAGCAACCAACCGTGTCAATGTTGTTGCGCGCGTCACGGCCTTTCTGGAGAAGCGCGACTTTGTCGACGGCGCGGAGGTGAAGACCGGCGATCTTCTTTACGAGCTGGAGCGCGGGCCGTTCGAGGCTGACCTCGCCTCGAAGAAAGCGCAGGTTGCTCAATTGCAGGCGACCCTCGTCAACGCCAAGCTGACCACCGATCGCGCAAGAACGCTGCTCGGCGGACCGGCCGGACAGCAGTCGACTTACGATGCCGCGCTCGCCAACCAGCAAAGTCTGGAGGCGCAGATTCAGGCCGCGCAGGCACAGGTCGACCTGTCACAGATCAATCTCGACTATACCTCGATCCGTTCTCCAATCGATGGCAAGATTGGCCGCACGGCGGTGACCGAAGGCAACGTGGTGACGCCAAGCTCTGGTACGCTGACCACCATCGTCAGCCAGGACCCGATGTATGTCACCTTTCCGGTGCCCGTGCGCGAGGGGCTCGTGTTGCGCGACCGTTATGCGACCCGTGGTGGCTTCAGGGCCGTAGTCATCAGGTTGCGGCTGACGGACGGCCGCATCTATGACCAGGTCGGCGAGTTGAATTTCCTCAACAACACCATCGCGCAGAATACCGACACCATCACGCTGCGCGGAACGATCCCCAATCCCGTCTTGAAGGCCCTGTCGGCAAACGGGACGGTGCGCGAACTCACCGACAATGAGTTCGTGACCGTCCTGCTGGAGGGCGTGGAGCCGGTCGAGGTGCTCGCGATCCCGCGCGCCGCGGTGCTGTCGGATCAGCAGGGCGAATATGTCTATGTCGTCGGCGCCGACAACAAGGCCGAGCAGCGGCGCATCCAACTCGGGCAATCGACGTCCACCGTAGCCGCGGTGACGAGCGGGCTGTCGGCGGGCGAAAAGGTGATTGTCGAAGGTCTGCAAAAGGTACGGCCCGGACAGGCGGTAGCGCCGGGGCCGGCAAGCGCGCTGATCCAATCGAGCATGAATGCCAACCCGGAGGAGGGTGCCCAGAAGAAGGATGGGATCGGCCCGAAGGCGGCGGGGACGACCCCATGATTTCATCCGTCTTCGTCGACCGTCCGCGCCTTGCGATCGTGATCGCATTCGTCATCACGATCGCTGGCGCGTTGGCGCTGCTGCAAATCCCGGTTGCGCAATTCCCCGATATCGTGCCGCCGCAGGTGACCGTCACCGCGACTTTTCCCGGCGCGTCTGCCGAAGTGGTGGAAACGAGCGTCGCCCAACCGCTCGAGGCCCAGGTCGTCGGCGTCGACAAGATGCTCTACATGAAGTCGACGAGCGGCAATGACGGCAGCTATACATTGACCGTCTCGTTTGCGCTCGGCAGCAATCCCGATATCAACACGGTCAACGTCAACAACCGGGTGCAGAGCGCGCTCGCGCAATTGCCGACGGAGGTGCAGGCGCAAGGCCTCGTCGTGCAGAAGAAATCTTCTGCCGTGCTGCAGTTCATCGTGCTCTACAGCAACAACGGCGCGCAGGACCCGCTGTTCATCACCAACTACGCCATCATCAATGTGCTGGATGCGATTTCCCGCACGCCCGGCGTCGGCCAGGCCACGCTGTTTGCCAAGCTGAACTACTCGATGCGGATCTGGTTCGACACGCAACGTCTGACCAGCCTCAATCTGGCGCCGTCCGATGTCATCGCGGCCATCCGCGCCCAGAGCGTGCAGGCGCCGGTCGGCCGCATCGGCGCCCGGCCGATCGGCGATGACCAACAATTCCAGTTCAACGTGCAGACCCAGGGCCGGCTCACGACCTCGACCCAATTTGGCAACATCGTGCTCCGCGCCAATCCTGATGGTTCGGTGCTGCGGATCAAGGATGTCGCCCGCGTCGAGATCGGCGCGCAGAACATGGACAGCGAGTCCCGGATCGACGGCGATCCCGGCGTGCCGATCGGCATCTACCTCGCCCCCGGCGCCAATGCGGTGACCACGGCAAAAGCTGTGCAAACCACGCTCACCAGATTGTCCGAGCGCTTCCCGCCGGGACTGACCTATACCGTGCACTACGATTCCACGACCTTCGTGTCCGATACGATCAAGGAAGTGCTGAAGACGCTGGGCGAAGCCTTCGTGCTGGTGGTGATCGTCGTGTTCCTGTTCCTCGGCAATCTGCGCGCCACCATCATTCCGGCGGTCGCCGTCCCGGTGAGCCTGATCGGTGCCTTCGCGGTGCTGCTGGCGCTCGGTTATTCGGCCAATACGGTCTCGCTGCTCGCAATGGTGCTCGCCATCGGCATCGTGGTCGATGACGCCATCGTGGTGGTCGAGAATGTCGAGCGCGTGATGGAGGAGGAGCCGGAGCTTTCGCCGGCCGATGCCACCAAGAAGGCGATGGCGCAAATCACAGCGCCCATCATCGCGATCTCGCTGGTGTTGTTGTCGGTGTTCGTTCCGATCGCCTTTATCCCCGGCATCTCGGGAACGCTGTTCCGCCAATTCGCCGTGACCATCAGCGCCGCGATGGTCATTTCGGCGCTGAACGCGCTGACATTGTCGCCCGCGCTCTGCGCGGTGTTCCTGCGCCATGGCGGACCGCGCCGCGGCATCATGGGGCGTGTGCTCGGCGGCATCGATTGGGTGCGCGATCGCTACGCCGGCGGGGTGCGGCGGCTATTGCGCGTGGCAGCGCTTTCGCTGGTTGCGGTCTTTGTCTTTGGCGGCGGCATCGCCGGAGTAGCGCGCCTGACGCCGACTGGCTTCCTGCCGGAAGAGGATCAGGGCGCGTTCTTCATCGCCGTGCAATTACCCGACGGCGCGTCGGTGGCGCGCACCAGCCAGGTGACCAAGCAGGTCGAGGATCTACTGAAGAAGGACCCGGCGATCGCCCACGTGCTCTCGATCATCGGCTTCTCGCTGCTCGACGGCGGCAACGAGCCGAATTCGGCGTTCATGGTAGCGCGCATGAAGCCGTTCGCGGATCGCACGGCGGCGACAGATTCGGTGCAGGCGGCGATTCGGCGGACGTTCGGCGCGGGGGCCCAGATCCGCCAGGCCAATGTCTTGCCGTTCAACCTGCCGCCGATCATCGGGCTTTCGACCTCCGGCGGCTTCGAATATCAGCTTGATGCGCTGGAAGGCCAGGACCCGGCGGCGCTCGGCAGCGTGGTGAGCGGCATGATCAACGCGGCCAACCGCGACCCGCGGCTGACGCGTGTGTTCTCGACGTTCACCGCGACCAATCCGTCGATCTATCTCGATATCGACCGCGCCAAGGCCCAGGCCCTCGGCCTGAACATGAGTGACGTGTTCACCGCGTTGCAGGCGACACTGGGCGGCGTCTATGTCAACAACTTCAATCTGTTTGGCCGCACCTGGCAGGTCAATGTGGAAGGTGAGGCCGCCAATCGCGGCGACATTCCCGACATCTGGCAGATCTATGTACGCAATGCGACCGGCGAGATGGTGCCGATCCGCTCCATCGCAAGCCTTCGGATCGTGACCGGGCCGCAGGTCATCACCCGCTACAACAACTACCGTTCGGTAACGATCAACGGCGGGCCCGCGGCCGGCGTGTCGTCGGGAACGGCGATCGCCGCAATGGAGGAGTTGTCCAAATCGACGCTGCCGGCCGGCTATTCCTTCGAATGGACCGGCACCGCCTATCAGGAGCAGGCGGCCGCGGGCCAGACCGGAATCGTCCTCGGGCTCGCGGTGTTGTTTGCTTATCTGTTCCTGGTGGCGCTCTATGAGAGCTGGACCATTCCCGTCCCGGTGTTGCTGGCGATCGCGGTCGGTGTGCTCGGCTCGTATCTTGCGATCAAGATCGCAGGCTTGAACCTCGACCTCTACGGCCAGATCGGACTCGTGGTGCTGATCGCGCTCGCCGCCAAGAACGGCATCCTCATCGTGGAATTCGCCAAGGAGCAACGCGAAGCCGGCATGCCGATCACGGATGCCGCGGTGCTGGGATCGCAAATGCGCTTCCGTGCCGTGATGATGACCTCGGTCGCCTTCATTCTCGGCCTGGTGCCGCTGGTGATCGCAACGGGTGCTGCCGAAATCAGCCGAAGAGCGGTGGGCACCGCCGTGTTCGGCGGCATGCTGGCCGCGAGCTCGATCGGCATCTTCCTGGTGCCGATGCTGTACGTCACCTTCCAGCGCTGGCGCGAAGCGGCGAAGAAGCGCTTCGGCGGAAAGCGCGAGGTGCCGCATTCTTCGACACCGGCGCAGCCGGAGTAGGGGCTCGCTTAAAAGCGGCCTGCGGATTTACGGCTGGATCGGCATGCCGGGCGCCCAGCTCAAGGCGAGGCGTTGTCCCACGACGATTTCGTCGCGCGACATCTTTGAGGCGACCGCGTCGCGAAATCTCGCATAGGCATCCCGCTCACGACCGCGCGAGCGGGCCGCGGCAAGGTCGAGCCATTTATAGGCCTGGATGAAGTCCTGATGGGTGCCGTGGCCCTTGTCGTACATCAGTCCGAGCTGCGCCTGGGCGAATGGGTTACCCTGAACGGCGCCGCGGCAATAGAGGTCGAAGGCCGCCTCATAGGCCTGCGGCACGCCGAAGCCGTGCTCATACATGAAGCCGAGCAGGCCCAGCGCCCGCGCATTTCCGCGCTCGGCGAGCGGCACGAGATCCTGCGCGGCGCGGATATAGTCGCCGCGGTCGAACGCCGCCGCGCCGCGGCTCAGCGCATCGGCGTGCGCCGGCGGTGCGCCGGTGACAGCTAGCACAACGATCGCGGCCGCAAGCAGACAGCGCTGCATGGCGCAGCGGAATGAAGCCGTGATGCCGGCCTTAGTGGAAGCTGGTCGTGACTGGGGCATTGGTCGTCGTTGTGGCAATGGTTCCGCGCAGTTTGGATCGAAGCTCTTCAGCGATGACATGCGCGTCCGAGCCGTCGCGGATGATCTGTGGCTGGATGAAGATGATCAGCTCGGTTCGCTGGGTGCTGTTGGACTGATGGCCGAACGCATCGCCGAGGCCTGGAATCTGGTCGATCACGGGGATCGTGTTGCGCCCGCCAGTTTGTTGCTCACTGATCAGGCCGGCGAGCAGCACGGTCTGGCCGTTCGCCACCGAGATCTGGCTCTTGACCCGACGCTCGGAGATGGTCGGCGTCAAATTGGGGGTGCTGGCCGTCGTTTGCGGCACGTTGCTGATTTCCTGCTCGATGTCGAGTCGCACCGTGCCGTTGACGGAAACGCGCGGAGAGACGCGCAGGATGATGCCAGTGTTGCGGTAGTCGATGGTGTTGACCACGGTGTTGCTCGTTGTCAGCACGGTGGCGCTGCCGGTCGAGATCGGCACGACGTCGCCGACCTGCAGTGTCGCAACCTGGTTGTTGACCACGACCAGAGAGGGGTTGGACAACACCTTCACGTTGGTGACGGCGTGGAGCGCATCGAGGACGAAGCTTGGTTGCGTCTCCGAACCCATGAGGAAGTTAAAGCCCGGAAAGGCGCGATTGATGAAGGCGTTCGAAACCGACCCGGTGATCGAGGCAAGCCCCGTATTGGGATCGACCGTGGTTGCCGGGGCTGATGTCGCCTGGGTGTTGAGGATCGATCCGGTATTCGGTCGTAGCCCAAGACCTTGGCTGGTGATGTAGGATTGCACGCCGTAGGAGAGCGTGTTGTTGAGCGTCACTTCGGCAATGGTCGCATTGATCGCGACCTGCAGCTGCGGCTGGTCGACCTGCAGCAGGGTCGACTCGATGATCCGGTAGTTGGCCTGATCGGCGTAGATCAAGAGCGAGTTGTTGGTGGCGTCCGGGGTGATCCTGACGTCCTGCAGCACGGGCTGGCCATTGCCTCCGGATGTCGTTGCCGCACCCTGACCGCTGTCGAGTGCGCCGGTGTTTTTGCCGCCGGCATTTGCGCCTTGCGAGCCGAGGCCGCCGGGAGTGGTTCCGGTGCCGCCGCGCGCGGCGAAGCCGCCCGCTGCCGAGGCGGGATTGTTGCCGTTGAGTGACAAGCGGTCGGCGCTCGAGGTCGTCGACGTGCCCGAGCCGGGCGCGACCTGGTTGTCGGCGCTGTCGAGCAGGCCGGACGCGCCGGAGCCGCCGAGGAACATGTCGGTCAGGACGCGCGCGATCTGGCGGGCATCGCCGTATTTCACGTGATAGACATGAACGCTGGTGCGCGCAGTGTCAGCGCGATCGAGCCGCTTGATCCATGTCGCGGCGTTGCGCAACATTTCCGGTCGCTTGCTCACCACCAGGATGGCGTTGAGACGGGCGACCGGCTCGAATTTGATCACGTTCTGGCTGAGACCATTCTCGCCGGAATCGACGATCTTCTCCAGCTCCGAGATGATCGGCGCCGGTGGGCCGCTCGAGATCGGGAAAATGCCGACCGACTGACCGCGCATCCAGTCGACGTCGAAGCTCAGTGCGGTGTCGACCGCGGTGCGGCGCTCGGCGCCGGTGCCCTGGATCAGCAGCATGTTGCGCGTGGTGTCCGCCCGCACGGTGCCGGCACGCGTGGCAAAACTGTCCATCAGTTTCAACAGCGTCTGCGCCGAGACATATTGCAATGGCACGACCGAGACGCCGAAGCCGGCCTCGGGATTGGCAGCGGCGGCATCGACCCGGCCGGCGCCGACGGCATCGCCGAGTGGCGTAAGGCGGTAGCCGGAAGCATCGTGCAGCAGCACGACGCCGCTTAGCCGCAACGCATTTTCCAGGACGAATATAATGTCTGACTTCGGCACCGGCCGGACCGAGACCAGGCTGACCGTGCCCTGCACCCTGGGATCGATGGTGTAGCCGACCTGCATGATGTCGCCGAGCACGACCTTGGCAACGGTCGCCACCGGCGTGTTCTCGAAATTCAGGTCGAAGCCGTTGCCGCTCGACGTGGGCTGCGGCCGGTCGTCGGAAACCGCCGTGACGTCAGTGCCTTCGTAGATCGCGGCAGTGCCGGCGCGATTGCTGCCGCCGGTCGCGCCCGCGACGCCCACTGGCTGCGGCTGGCGTGACGACAGATCGATCGATTTGACCTTGTCGGTGATGTCGAGATTGGAACCGTCGACGCTCTGGCCGACGGTCACCATGTTGCACGACGCCAGCAGAACCAGCGACGACAGCACAAAGACGACGGTGCCACTACGGCGGATGATTGGAGGATGGCCAAGCCTGCTGACGCATAACATAAGACTTCGCCAATCCAATGGTGTTCGCAGGTCGCTGTTAACGACCTGTTTTTGCCACACCCGCCCGGGCAGATAGTTAGCGATCGAACATGACAGAAATAAATTGGTTACATGATCGGCTGAACGTCAGTTGCGATGCGTTGATTTCAGAACACACTCGCTCGCATCTCCTTCCGAATATCGGCGGCTAAAATATTTTTGAGCGGGAGCTGCGCCGCGAGCTTCGTACAGCTGTCATACTTCAGGTCAATAACGTCGCGATGCTGGCACCCGCGCATCGCCGCTGACGGTCCGTGACGCGGCGGCCGGTTCAAAGCTTGCGCAACCGGAATGACGGATGGCCAGCGACTTGTCCTCGCAGTTCGTGGAATATCTCCGTCAGAGCAAGCATTTGACGGTGGCTGACGAGCGTGGCGATGGCGCCTCGCAAGGCGGCGCCGATCAGCGGCAGGCCAAGCTATGGGAACTGGCCGATTTGTCGGCCAGCGAGTTTGCCGAGGAAGCGGCACGGTTCCACGGTCTTGAGCGGGTGACATTGCAGGACATGATGTCTGCCGTGTCACTGGCTGCGTCATTCACACCGCGCTTCCTGCGTGAGACGCTGGTTTTTCCCTATTCCTCGCCGCAGGGCGGCACCGTGCTCGCGGTTGCCGACCCGACCGATCAATCGGCACAGCGCGCGGCACAGATCGTGCTTGGTGCGGATGTTGCGATCAAGGTCGCAACATCGGAGGACCTTGCGGTCGTCCTCGACCGCCGCCTGGACCAGCACGAGGCGGAAGCGAAGGATGCGTTGCCGGCGCAGCTCCGCGACGACGACATCGAGAGCCTGCGCGATCTCGCAAGCGGCGCGCCGGTGGTGCGGGCGGTCAATGATCTGCTTGAAAAAGCGGTCGAAATGCGCGCCAGCGATATTCATATCGAGCCGTTTCAAAATGGCCTCGTGGTGCGCATGCGCATCGACGGCCTGTTGCGGCAGGTCGCGGCGCCCGCCAATGTGCTGCCGCAGGCCGTGATTTCCCGTATCAAGATCGTCGCCAACCTCAACATCGCCGAACGACGTCTGCCGCAGGATGGTGCCGCGCGGCTGCGGGCCGGTCGCGCCGATATCGACATCCGCGTCGCGATCATGCCGATGCAGCACGGTGAATCGGCCGTCATCCGCATCCTGCCCAAGGATCGCGGACTCCTCGTCGTTGAGAAGCTTGGATTTTTGCCGCCTGACGAAACAAGACTGCGCCGGCTGCTGAAATTGCCGCATGGCATGATCGTCGTCACCGGCCCGACCGGCAGCGGCAAGACCACGACACTTGCGACAGTGCTGTCGATCCTCAACGAGCCGATCCGCAAGATACTGACCATCGAGGATCCCGTTGAATACGAGATCTCCGGCATCAACCAGGCGCAGGTCAAGCCCGCGATCGGGCTGACCTTCGCCGCAGCGCTGCGTTCCTTTGTCCGCCAGGACCCCGACGTGATCATGGTCGGCGAAGTCCGCGACTCCGAAACCGCCCATGTGGCGGTGCATGCCGCGCTGACCGGACATCTGGTGCTCACCACGCTGCATACCGAGACCGCCGCGGCCGCGGTGCCGCGGCTGCTCGATCTCGGCGTCGAGGGATATCTGCTGCGTTCCGTCCTGCGTGCCGTGGTGGCGCAGCGCCTGGTCCGTCAATTGTGCGAGCGGTGCAAGACGACACGCATCCTCACCGACGCGGATTTCAGCGAGGATCCCCGGCTCGATGCGTTCGGATTTCGCTCGGGCGAGGCAATCCACGAGCCCTGCGGCTGCGAACGTTGCAGCGGAACCGGCTATCGCGGCCGTCTCGGCGTCTTCGAGGTTCTGGAACTGACCAATGAGCTTCGCGAACTGATCGGCGAGAAGACCGATGGTCTGAAGATCGACGAATTGGCGATCCGCGGCGGCATGACCACCATGCTCGACGACGGCATCGCCAAATGCCGCGCGGGATTGACGTCGCCCGCCGAAATCCTTCGTGTCACAACCTTGCGGTGATCGCGTGCCGAATTTCCGCTATCGGGCCCTGACACAGAATGGCGAGATCGTGAACGGCACGATCTCAGCGCCGAATTCGAGCGAAGTCGCGCGACGCATCGAATATCTGCGGCTGTTGCCGATCGAGACCATCGAAGACAAGCGTTCGGCGTCCGGCTTCGGTGCCTACGGCCTGTTCGGCCGGCCGAGCGCTGGCGAGATCACGACGTTCACGCGGGACCTCGCGCTGTTGCTGAAGGCCGGCGCCCGGCTCGACGACGCGCTCGAGCTGCTTGCGGGCGATGCCGATGTCGGGCGGCTGCGTCCGGTGGTCGGCAAGCTTCGGGCCGCGCTGCTCACGGGCGAAAGCCTGGCGGATGCCATCGGCGGCCATCCGGCGCTGTTCCCGCCGATGTATGCCGCGCTGGTCCGCGTCGGTGAGGTCTCGGGCACGCTGGATCAGGTGCTGGAAATGTTAGGGGCGGAGCGGGCGCGATCGGAGCAGATGCGGCGCAAGCTCACAGATGCAATGCAATATCCGGCCTTCGTGCTGCTCGCCTCCGGCGGCGTCATGCTGTTCTTTATTCTGTTCGTGCTGCCGCAGTTCTCCTCGGTGCTGCAGGATTTCGGCACCAAGTCGTCGGATACGACGCTGAGCACCTTCATCAAGCTGAGTGAGTTTCTGCGCGCCAACGCGACGGCGGCGTTGCTGACGGCGGCCGCGACCATTGCAGGCGGCTGGTGGCTGTTGCGCCAGCCTGGCACGCGGGCCGCGATCATGAGCGGATTGTCGCGTTTGCCTGGAATCGGTGGCATCTTCCAGTTCTACCGCAGCAGTCTGTTCTGCCGGAATCTCGGCGTCCTGCTCGGCAGTGGCGTCAATCTTACGGCAACCTTGCGCATCCTCGTCGACATCATGGCTGTCACGGGAAACGAGCAAGGATGGAGTGCGGCGGCCGATCGCGTCCGCCACGGCGGCAAGCTCTCGGATGCGCTCGCGGTCGCCAATAGCCTGCCGCCGATGGCGGTGCGCATGCTGCGCCTTGGCGAGGAGACCGGACAGTTGCCGACACTCGCCGGCCGGGTCGCCGAATTCTATGAAGCCAAATTACAGCGCAGCCTCGACCGCATCGTCGGTATCGTCGGGCCGCTTGCCATCATCTCCATCAGCACGGTCGTCGGGGGCTTGATCGTGTCGGTCATGACAGCGCTGCTGTCGGTCACACAACTGGTCGGCTAGACCAAAGGTTGGTTCATCATGATATCGCTCAAGGCCATCGGCGTACATTTCATCTGCAGGCCACAGGGACGCCCCGAAGTCAGTGGCAAGCGGCTTGAAAGCCAGGCCGGCTTCACCCTCGTCGAAATGCTGGTCGTGATCACGATCATCGGCCTGATCATGGGGCTCATTGGTCCACGCGTCCTCAATTATCTCAGCGAATCCAAGGTCAAGGCCGCGCGGATTCAACTGCAGAGCTTTGTCACCGCGCTTGATCTGTTTTATCTCGACGCGGGCCGGTATCCCTCCAGCGCGGAAGGGTTGGGTGCGCTGGTGCGGCAGACTCCTGGCGTTGCCGCCTGGAATGGACCCTATTTGAAGGGCGGAAACGTTCCCAATGATCCCTGGAACCACGGTTACGTCTATCGCTCGCCGGGCGAGCACGGCCCTTATGACATCGTCTCCTACGGATCCGACGGCCAGGAGGGCGGCAGCGGCGTCGCCGCCGACATCTCGCTCGAAAACCTGTCCGCCAAAAATGAATGAGCAGGCCAAACAAGGGTTCACCTTGCTCGAGATGGTCTGCGTGCTCGCGATCATTGCGCTGCTTGCGGCCGTCCTGCTGCCGTTCATTCCGCACGAGACATCGCGCTCCCGCCTGCAGGCCTATGCCTTGCAGGCGGCGACGCTGTTGAAAGCGGACCGCGACGCCGCGATCCGCCGCCATATCAGCGTCGCCACACTGGTGGATGCGACCGGGCGCGCGATCCGTTCCGGCGCGTCGCCGGCCGCGATCCGCATTCCCGACGACGTGCATTTTGACGCGGTGCTGCCGCAGACGTGCCAGCGGCAGGCGGCATTGTCGACCATTCGCTTCTTCGCCAACGGCATGTCCTGCGGCGGCACCATCGCGCTGACGCGCTTCGATGCGGCCTATGAAGTCCGCGTCAACTGGCTGACCGGGAGGGTCGAGATTGTTTCCCGTGACATCGCCATCAACTGAGCGGCGCGACGCCGGCTTCACGATCCTTGAGGTGCTGGTCGCGCTGGCGCTGGTCGCCGTCGTGATCGTCGCCGTCGGATCGGTGATGGCCGGCAATGTACGTGGCGTACGCGCACTCGATCGGCACGTCGCCTTGACGCAGGCGACGCGCACGGCGATGGCTACCGCAATTCCGCCGCGCGATCAGCTAGCGCAGGGAACATCGTCCGGACAAACGGACGGCTACCGTTGGACCGTCGACGTCAGCCCGCTCGGGGGCGACTGGACGGTCTCCAATGCCGACGTCGCCTGGGTGCCCGAGCTCGTCAGGGTCCGCGTGAGGTCGCCGGGCGGCGCGATCTCGGACATTCGCACGGTACGCTTGATGAAGAGGCCATCGGAATGACTGACGTGGTGACCGATCGGCGCGCAAGAGTACGCGAAAGGGAAGGCGGCTTCACGCTGATTGAAGCGATCGTCGCGCTTGCGTTGATGGGTCTTGTGCTGTCGGCGCTGGCCAGCATCACCGCGCAATGGCTGCCGAACTGGAATCGCGGCGTAGGCCGGATCCAGCGCGATGAGGCGATCGGCACTGCGCTGCAACGTATCGCGGCTGACCTGGCCGCGGCAGAATACGTCCCCGCCAATCGCGACTCGCGCCGTCCGCTGTTCGATGGATCGGAACTCTCCATCACCTTTGTCCGCACGGCAATGGGGCCGAATATCGGGTCGGGCCTCGATATCGTGCATCTCGGCGAGACGACCGATCAAGGCGGGTTCGTCGCGGTGCGTTCGCGTGCGCGATTTGCGCCGCTGCCGGTCGGTTCCACATTGTCCGAGCAGCTGCACTTTGGCGATCCCGTGGTGCTGCTGCGCGCGCCGTTCCGGCTGTCCTTTGCCTATGCCGGACCGGATCGGGCCTGGAGAAGCAGCTGGCGCAACGCCGAGCGGTTGCCGGCCATGATCAAGCTGACCATCCGCGATGCGGCGAGCCAACGCGTTCTGTCGGTCTCGACCATCGCACCGATCCATGCCCAGGTGCCGAGCGATTGCACACGGCCTGACGGCAATTGCAATGGCAAGGATGACAAGCCGAATGCGCCTGACGCCTCCGGCTTGACCCTTGCTGCGGGGCAGGGAGGCCGGCCATGAAGCGTATTTGCGCGCAGGAAGCGCAGCGCGGCTTCGTGATTGTCGCGGTGCTCTGGATTCTCATCGCGCTGTCGTCGCTGGCGGTGATCTTTGCGGTCTATCTGTCGGCGTCGGCGCGGGCGATGGCGATCGGCGATACCGACTTGCAGAACGAGGCGCTGGTATCGGCCGGCGTCGAGCTTGGCGCCTATCAGCTGATCCTGACCAGCGATGACAAACGTCCGGCGCAGGGAGCCTTTCATTTCCGCATGGACGACGCCAATGTCAGCGTCACCTTCACCTCCGAGGCGGCGCGTATCGACCTGAATTACGCCTCGAAGGACGTACTCGCCGCATTCTTCGCCGGACTTGGCGCCAACAAGGACGCCGCCAATGAAGGTGCGGAGCGCATCATCGGCTGGCGCACCCGGCCCGCGCCGGGCAGCAGCAATGAAGAGGAGGCGCGCTACGCGGCGTTGGGCTACGTGCCGCGACAGTCGTTATTTACCCATGTCAACGAACTGGCGTTGGTCGCCGGCTTGTCGCCGGCGCTGGTCGACCGCGCCTTGCCATTTGTGACGGTTTTCAACGGATCGTCGGACGTCGATGACAGCATCGCGGCGCCCGAGGTGATCGCGGCCTTCAAAAAGAACTCCAGTGGGAACAAGAATCCGTTCGGTGGCGGGATGGCTTCACCGAGCGGCTCGTTCGCCGATGCCGATCCGTCCACCCCGCCAACGAGCAACGTGCCGAAAGCGAAGAGCCCATGCTACCGCGTCGAGACGCTGATCAATTTTGCCAATGGCCGTCGCTCTGCTTCCGAAGTCGTGATCGTGCTCGGTGACAAGCGCGTGCCCTACCGCGTGCTGTCGTGGCAGGACGATGTCGAGCCGCAGGAAACGCGGCCCATTCGCCGGAGGTCCTGATGCCGCTGATATCGGACGCAAAGCAGTTCCTGGGGGCGTGGATCGATGCGGTGAGCCGCGCCGTCGACATGGTGGCCGGCCGCTTCGTGCGCGCGCAGCAAATCCGGCTCGTCGAAGGAGATGATGGCGCGTTCACGGCAAACGCGATTGCCGCGAAAAGTGGAGCTGGTTTGCCCGAGCTTTCCTTCCGCCTCGATGGCGGCAGCTCGCTGCCGGCGGAATGGAAGGCGGCGTTCCGGGGAGGGCGCGTTGAGGCGCAGCTGCAGCCGGCTCAGGTGATGACGCATCAGCTCGATTTTCCGAACAAGGCGGCCGATTTCCTCGATGGGATGATCCGGGCGCAGGTCGATCGCCTGACGCCGTGGTCCGCCGGTGATGCCGTGTTCGGCTGGAGCTCGCCTGTGCCCGCTGCGAACGACCGGATCGCGGTGACCTTTGCGGCGACGTCGAGGCGGAAGGTCGATCCCTTGCTCCAATTCGCCGAGACGGTCGATGCGGCGTCGGTTGCGATCTCAGCGCCGGTAGCCAATGCGTCCACGCCGGTGATGCTCATGGACCGGTCGTTGCGCAGTGTCATTGGAGCTGCGGCCAACGTGCCCCGCTTGCTGCGCGTCATCCTGTTGTCGAGCGCTCTTGCCGCGGCCGGCTCACTTATCGCCAATGCGTATCTCGGCGGCTCGCTGCAATCGGAGCTTGGCGACCTGCAGCAGCGCATCTCCCAGCGCCGCGCGGCGCTCCGTCTCGGCGCGGACGGCACCGCCTCGGGTCTCGGTCTGCTCGCCAAGCGCAAGCAGACGACGCCGGCGAGTATCATGGTGCTGGAGGCGATCTCGCGGGCATTGCCCGATTCTACTTATGTCACGGAGCTACGGATCGAGGGCGACAAGATCCAGGTCGTCGGGATGACCCAGGACGCTCCTTCGCTCATTCGGCTGATGGAGCAGTCGCCACAGTTCACCCGCGCCACCTTCTTTGCGCCGACCACGCATGCGGCGAATGAGCCCGGTGAACGCTTCCACATTGAAGCCCATATCACCGCTTATTTCGGATCCGGCACGTGAGCAGTTTGTCCGCACCAGCAAAGCTCGTGACTTCCTCGCCGCTTTTGGCGACGGTGGCCTATGTCGGCCTGGTCATCGTGCTGCTCTTCACCGTGGTGACGTCGATATCCGACCTCATCGACCAGCGCGGCGAGGTCGCGGCATCTGCCAACATGCTCGAACAGCTCGAGGGTCACCGCACGGGCGCCAAACGCAGTGTCCCCGGTGAGGCGATGCCATCTGGCTCGGCCTATCTCGAAGGCGCCACCGTCACGATTGCGGGCGCATCGCTGTTGCAGCGGGTGGCGAGCGCGGTTTCGAAATTCGGCGGCAACGTGCTGTCCACGCAGCTTGACGTGCAGAGCCCGTCGAGCAAGCCCGGGTTCCTCAGCATGGTCGCGAGCTGCGAGATCGAGCAGCCGCAGTTGCAGCAGCTGCTCTACGATCTCGAGGCCGGGATGCCCTTCTTGTTTGTCGACCAGTTGGTCATCCAAACCCCGACCACCGCATCCGGCTCACAACCCGGCAAGTTGCGGGTCCTTCTGGGAGTATCCGGGCAATGGCGAGGCGCCAAATGAGCCGCAGCCTTCAAATGAGCCGCAGTCTTGCCATCGTTTCCATCGGATTTGCGTTGTCGCTTCACACTGCTGCCGCGACGAGTCCCACGATCACGACCGACGCGCTTGATGCCGGGATCGCCGAGGAAACGCGGCTGGGCGGACCGGTTACATCCTCGTCCAGCGAGCCGGTGACATCCGTTCGGGTTGTCGCGCCGCCGTCGGCGCCGGAACAGCCACTGAGCGCCAACCCGCTGTGGGCGATTCCGCTCACGAAATTGTCGGGAACGCGCGATCGTCCGATCTTTTCACCGTCGCGCCGGCCGCCGCCTCCTGTCGTCGCAGCGGAACCGTCGCCCGCACCGCCGCCGTCGCCGCGGAAGAAGGAACTCGAGCCGCCGCCATTATCTTTGGTTGGAACCATCGCGAGCGACGAAGAGAGCTTTGGCATCTTTCTCGATCCGTCGACCAAGCAGGCGCTTCGGTTGAAACTCGGCGAAGATTATCAAGGCTGGAAGCTGCGTACCGTTCAGGGCCGCGAAGTGACGGTGGAAAAGGATCAACAGTCGACGGTGCTGACTTTGCCGGCGCCGAGTGCACAAGGAAATAATCAGGTGCTGCTCACACCCGTCAATGCTGACGGCTCATCGCCGCAAGCTGCGATGAGGCGGCGATGAAGCGTCGAAACGCGTATTGGAAGAAGAGCTTATCGAACCAACGAAATAGTTCCGCGCTCGTGTGAAAAATCCGCGCCGAAATGTCGCGAAGCGCTGTCATTCGCTTGTTAGAAACCTGCCAGATTTCCGCAACACCGCGCATGTAGCGTTTCCTCGTCAGACAAAAAGATTCGCTAGCGAGCGCAGTCGCAAAGAGTGAGCTGAAGCCAATGCTTGGCATCGGCGCGTTCTTGCGCGGCTGACGGCTGCGCATGGGCAGGACGGCGTTGCTTCGACGATATCAGACGATTTTGTGTGTCATCGTCGCGGCCTGTCTCGGGCTAGCAGCGAGTGGCGTGGTGGCCTTCCTCGGCGCGAAGGACTTGCCGGAAGCATCGCGCACGGAGCGAGACGTTTGCGCCCGGCCGGAAGCGGGCAGCGCGATCGCGGAACCAGCGGAATTGCGCAGTCACGACGGTGTCCTCGAAACCGATCTCAGCGTCCACGACGAGAAACTGCCGGATGGAGCCATCCGCTATTGCTATCTGACGCCGGACGGGAAGCCATCGCCGACCTTGCGCGTCAGGCCGGGCGACGAGCTCGTCATTCATTTCAAGAACGATCTCGTCGACCTCGATACGTCGACACCAGCGATCGACCGTGCGCTGGCCGGTGCGCCGATCTGCACGACAAGAAAGAGTGTCGATCCCTGCGCAAGCGGCGCGATGACGCCGGTTTCAACCAATCTGCACTTCCACGGGCTCACCGTGCCGCCGGTTTGCCATCAGGATGATGTGCTGAAAACATCGATCCAGCCCGACGACAATCCGTTTGAATACCGCCTGCGCATCCCGGATGACGCGCCGCCCGGCCTCTACTGGTATCACCCGCATCTTCACGGCTTCAGCAAGACCCAGGTGCTCGGCGGCGCTTCCGGCGCGCTCATCATCGAAGGCATCGAACGCGCCGATCCGTCGCTCGCTGGCCTGCCCGAGCGCGTGCTCGTGATCCGTGACCAGGATCTCGTCAATCCCAACGCGCCGCCATCCAAGTTCGAGCCTGCCATGTCGAAGAGCCAGCTCGACAATGACGGTGACGTCGCCAACTCCGGAACGGGCTTCGGCAAGCCGTCGAAGGACCTGTCCGTCAATTTCGTGCCGGTGCCATATCCGAACTATTCGCCGGCGACGATGACGATGAAGCCAGGCGAACGGCAGCTCTGGCGCGTGCTCAACGCCTCCGCGATCACTTATCTGAACCTCGCTCTTTTGGTCCGCCGTGTGCCGCAACAGATCGGCGTCGTCGGCATCGATGGCGTGCCGCTGAAGTTCGATGGCAGCCCGTCGCCGCCGGTGCAATGGGTCAATCATATCGGTCTGCCGCCAGGCTCTCGCGCCGAATTCATCGTCGAAGGACCGCCGGCAGGAGAGGGCGCGTTGTTGGTGACACGGGCCGTCGACACCGGGCCCGCCGGCGAGAATGACCCCAACCGTGCGCTGATGGCGGTCACGGCCGCGACAGATGCGAGCGAGCCGCAGGCCGCGTTGCCCACGCGTGCCGAGCCGCTGCCGCAGCCGATTCGGCCGTGGGTCGGTAACGTAGCGCCCGTGCGCGTGAGGAAGCTGTTCTTTTCGGAGCAGCCGGAAAATCCAAACGACCCCAACAGTCCCACGAAATTCTTTCTCTCCATCGACGGCGAGACGCCAAAGCCGTTCGATCCGCAATCGGACGTCCCGGACATTGTCGCGAAGCAGGGCGATGTCGAAGACTGGATCATCGAGAACCGCTCGATGGAGCTGCACGATTTCCACATCCACCAGCTTCACTTCCAGTTGCTCGACTGGTCCGGCATCACGGTCAACGAGCCGTTCCTGCGCGATACCGTGAACGTTCCCTACTACAACGGCCGGATGCTGAAATATCCGAGCGTGCGTCTGCGCATGGATTTTCGCGATCCCAACATCGTCGGCACCTTCGTCTACCACTGCCACGTCCTGGAGCATGAGGACGGCGGCATGATGGGACGGATCAGGGTCGAGCCCAGGAACGTGGTGCCCAAGAACATGCCGACGACGAGTTCTACGCTGCCCAACCAACCAAACAAAGGAGAGCTTTGATGCAAGGCAAGCACAAATCAAGGTGGCTGCAAGGTTGCCGCCTTACCCTCAGCGCGCTGGCGCTGGGTCAGTTCACTGCGGGCCCCGTCCTTGCGGACGACTTCGGCCAGCACGGTGGCGGCAGCCACGCCAGGACACCGATCAAGCACGTGATCGTCATCATCGGCGAGAACCGCAGCTTCGATCACGTGTTCGCCACCTATGTGCCGAACCGGCCCGGCGAGAGCGTCATGAACCTGCTCTCGCAGGGAATCATCAAGCTCGATCACGGCAACAACGCCGTTCCCGGACCGAACTTCGAGAAGGCGCACCAAGCGTCGGCCAAGGATACCGGCCCGAACGACGCGTTCCTGCTGAGCCCGCCGCAGCAGAATTTCCCCAACGACCAGTTGCCGGCCCCGCTGGTCGGCGGCGCATCGGCTCCCTACATTCCCAACCAGTGCGGCAGCTCGCCGATCACGACCTGCGAAGCGTCACTTGACCTGGCGCAGCAGTCCGAATCCGGCCTGCCTTCCGACTACTACCAGTTCCTCCTGACCGGAGGTCCCGGCCTCAAGTCGCAGACGCCGGACACGCGCATCACAAATGTCAATGCGCTGCGGGCGGGGCCATTTCAGCTGACCAATGACGGCGCGCTGCCCTACGATTCCTATGCGGCGAGCCCGGTGCACCGCTTCTACCAGATGTGGCAGCAGCTGAACTGCAACACCTCGGCCGCCAGCCGCGACAACCCGTCGGGCTGCAACGGCAACCTGTTCGCCTGGGTCGAAGTGACCGTCGGTGCCGGCACCAACGGCGCGGCGCAGCCCTCCAACTTCTCCACGGAATATTCGGCGAGCGCGACGACCACGGGCGAAGGTTCGACGGCGCTCGGCTTCTATAACGTGCAGAAGGGCGATGTGCCCTATTTCACGAGCCTGGTGCAGAAGTACGCGATGAGCGACAACTTCCACCAGTCCGTCAACGGCGGCACCGGTGCCAACCACATCATGTTCGGTCACGCCGACATGCTCTATTTCAGCGACAATTACGGCAACCCGACCGCCCCGCCGCAGGGCGCGCAGGTTTTCGGCGGCACGGCTGATGCCGGCACCGTCCATGAAATCGAGAATCCGAATCCCGCGGCGGGCACCAACAACTGGTACACCGAGGACGGCTACGGCGGCGGCGGCTTTGGCAGCGCGGTTTCCGGCGGCGGCTCCTACAGCAACTGCTCGGATTCGAACCAGCCCGGTGTCAAGCCGATCCTGGAGTATCTGAAGTCGGTGCGGATCAATTCGAACTGCGAGCCCGGCCACTACTATCTCTTGAACAACTACAACCCGGGCTATTTCGGCAACGGCAAGAACGCCTATGTCGACCACAATGTGAACAACACGCCGTTCACGATCCCGCCGTCGACGCGCAAGAGCATCGGCGACAGCCTGAACGAGAAGAACATCTCCTGGAAGTATTACGGCGATCAGTGGAACAACTACGTCAACGATCCGTACCAGCTCAACTACGGCACGCCCGGACCGCAAGCCGACGAATACTGCAACATCTGCAACCCGTTCCAGTACGACACGTCGATCATGTCGCACCCGGACCAGGTCGCAGCCCATATCCAGGACTCGTCGAACCTGTACTCGGATATCTCCAAGCACACGCTGCCTTCGGTCTCGATCGTCAAGCCGAGCGGCTACACCGACGGCCACCCGGCATCTTCCAAGCTTAACCTGTTCGAGGGCTTCACGAAGAAGATCGTCGACCAGGTCGAAGCCTCGGATTACGCCAACGACACGGCGATCTTCATCACCTTCGACGAAGGTGGCGGCTACTTCGACTCGGGCTATGTGCAGCCGCTTGACTACTTCGGCGACGGCACCCGTATCCCGCTGATCGTGATCTCGCCGTTCGTGAAGCAGGGCCACATCTCGCATGAATATGCCGATCACGTTTCGATCGTCAAATTTATCGAGCGGAACTGGGGCTTGCAGCCGATCACGAACCGCAGCCGTGATAACTACCCGAACCCGCTGACCGCACCGAACAACGCCTATGTTCCGGTCAACAGCCCGGCGCTCAGCGACCTGTTCGACTTCTTCGACTTCGATGACGGTGATCATGGCCACGGCCATGACGGTGACCACGATGGCAACTCCCACAACTGACGTCAGCCATCGCTGATATGATGAGCCCGCCGGCCAACAACCCGGCGGGCTTTTTGTTGGCGCCGATCAACACGGGGTGGGGCGCCGTTACTCGTCGGCCGGAGCGAGTGAGGCGCTAGATCAAACCGAACCATTGTTGCGCGGCGAGGGTCGACAGCAGACCCAGGGCGAGGAAAGGGCCGAACGGGAGCGAGGTCTGCCGGGTCAGGCTTTGCCCGGCGAGCTGCGCGCCGCCGATCGCAAGCAGCGCGGACAGCGCGGCAATCAAGAGCAGCATGGGAATGCCGGCAATACCGACCCATGGCGTGGCAGCCGCGAGAAACTTCACATCGCCGAGCCCCAGCCCCTGAATTTTTCGCAAAACGAAATAGAGCCGGCGAAACAGCCAAAAGATGGCTGCCACAGCGAATGCTTCCACGACGGCCTCGAGACCGGCCGTAACGCCGCCGTCGATGACGGCCTTCGCGAGGCCGAGGCCCGCCACTGCGATATTGAGTGCATCCGGAATGATGCCGCGGCGAAAATCGATCAACGCGAGACTGCCGCAAAGCAGGCACAGGGTAACGAATAATCCTGTAAACAGAAGTGGTTCCGTATCGACCATCCGTATCGACTATCCTTGGCCTCGCTGAAGATCGGCAAGATCGTCTCGCCACCGCCAGAATATGAAGATTGTTTGAAGAATTTATTTTGTCGCGAAAGCATGCGCACCTCGCGCGATTGTGTTTTCAACGAGGCCTATTCCGCGCGAATAATTTTTTTATTCACGGGACAGTCGACACACCAACCGAGCGCGTCACAAAACAGCATTACGAACCGGCAATATTCGCGCCATTAGCCGCAGTGTCGCGATCGACGCTGCTCGTCGCGTTTTGGGGGCGTTGATGCAGAAGACGGTAGCGCTGTGCCTTGTTGCGTTCGCACTTGCCACAGGCATGTGCCGGGCAACAGCTGCGCCGCTTGACGCCGCCGCCGAGCGCTATCGGCCCTACATGATCGAGGGCATAGGGTCGGCACTGACCGGCGCGCGGGAGTTGCGCGAACGCATCGCCGCTAACGATCTCGCCGGCGCAAAGAAGGCCTGGCTCTCGGCCCGCGCCGGTTGGGAACGGTCGGAAGTGTTCACCGCCGGCTTCGTTCCGGAGCTCGATGCGTTGATCGATGCCTGGCCGAACGCCGATAGCGGGTTCCACGCCATCGAGGCCAAACTGTTCGGCGCCGGAAAGACGGATGTCGATGATGATGCCGACGCACTGGTGAAGAACCTCGACGGTCTCAACGGTAAGCTGCGCGACATGCCGTTGACGCCGCAGGGCCTGCTCGACGGCACTGCGCGGCTCGCTTACGAGGTCGGCGAGAGCAAGGCTGACGGCGGCGAATCCCGAATCAGCGGAACGTCGCTCGACGACATGCGCAACAACGTGGCCGGCATCGAATTTGCCTATCGCACGATCTTTGCGGATGCACTCAAGGCGGCCGACGCGAAGCTCGATCAGTCGGTGACAGCGCGCATCGAGCAGCTCAAGACCATCGTCGCGGCGCCCGATCTGCCGCATGTCGATGTTCGCGCGCTGCGGCAGGCCAGCGAGGAGTTGCTGGTCGCGCTGCAGGCCGCCTCGGTCAAGCTGGGCTTGCATCAGCCGACGCTGGAGGCGCAATCGCGATGAGATTGGCTCGCTTTGCCGTCGCCGCGGTGACGCTCGGGCTCCTGATCGCAGCCTTGCACGATCGCGTCATGGCCTTTCCGGTCGAAGGTGATCAGACGGCCCTGCCGGCGAATACGGAACTGAACGAGGACGCGCTGACGCGGCCGCGCGAAGTATTCCGCTCCGAGCTCACCGGCCGCAAATCCTATCTGGTCAATCTCGGCAATCTGGCGTTCAGCTCGCCCTCGATCATGGGCGGTGTCGCGCGGCAAGCCAACGTCAGTTGCGGCACCTGCCACGTCAACGGCGCCGGCAATGCCAAGTTCTTCATGCCCAAGATGTCGACGCGGCCGGGCAATTTCGACACAACCGGGCCGCTGTTCAATCCGAAGGCGGACAACAGCTTGCTCGATCCGGTCCGCATTCCGAGCCTGCGCGGCGCGCGTTATCTCGCGCCCTATGGCGCCGACGGCCGTATGGCCTCGCTGCATGACTTCGTGCGCAACGTCATCGTCAACGAGTTTGCGGGCTCGGAGCCGTCGCCGGTGATTGTCGACGCCATCGTAGCCTATCTGCAGGACATCGATTTCCTGCCCAATCCAAGTCTCGGTCCGACCGGACAGCTGGTCGGCAAGGTCAGCGAATCGGAACGTCGCGGCGAGGCGCTGTTCGCAAAGCCGTTCCCGCATGATCCGGGCATGAGCTGCGCTGGATGCCATGTTCCCTCCGGTGCCTTCGTCGACCACAAGCAGCATGACGTCGGCTCGGGCGGCCTGTTCAAGACGCCGACCTTGCGCAATGCCGATTTCAATGCGCCGTATTTTCACGATGGCCGCTTCGACACCTACGACCAGGTGGTGGCGCATTTCGATTCGGTGTTCGCGCTGGGTTTGACCGCACAGGACAAGAAAGACCTGGTGGCCTATCTCACCGCTGTGGGCGACGGCATACTGCCCTACGAGCACGACGGAGCCGGCGCATCACTGAAGGAGATCAACGATTTCGCGACCGTGCTCGACACGGCCATTGCCGCCGGGGATAAGGACGTCGTTGCGCTGGCCGTCGACACCATCGGTGGCGAGCTGCGTGAACTGACGGAACAATATCCCGATCGCAAGAACACCAGCGTTTCTGGCGGCGAACAGCAGCGCAGCAACGCGCGTGCCGCGCTCAAGCAAGTGGTGTTGCTGCTGCGGCGGGTCGATATCGCAGTAGGCGAGGGCCGAACGGCCGATGCCGCCACCGACTACAGGAATTATCGTTATCTCATGGCCGCCGCCGTGCCGTCGTTGCTGGCAAGCGCCGAGCCGTGGTCGCTCTTTAATTCCAGCGTGCATGACCAGCACTACGGAGCGCTTCGTCAGGTCATGCAATCGAAGCACGTCTCGCAGTAGAGTCGAATCGCCGACGGTCCGTCTCTTCGCGCGGCGTCGCGAAGTCGAGTTCGGCTGGCTTCGCGCATGTGCGGATAGATCATCGACAAAATCGAATTCGATAGCGCGTCATCATGTGTTGAAAGCGCATTTGGATCGCGCGTGTCGCAGGAATCCTATTCCATCCACTGCGAAAAAAATCTTTTGGAATCGTTCTGGCTTCCGTGCCGCGTTTCATCGCGGCGATATGTCCGCGTCATGTTGGTGAACTACGTAGCGCGACACTAGCGCGAGAGTACTAACAACAAACCTTTTGGGGTCGACATGACGTTCAGCTTGAAGAAACACTGGCGAACTACCTCTGCACTGTGCTTCGCTTCCGTGATCGCGGTGACCACCGCAGCCTACGCCGCCAACCACGGCGGCTTCAGCGATTGGGACAAGCGTCCCCATCCGAACCATCACAATGGCAACGGCGGTAACAACGGCAACGACAACGGCAACGGTCACGACAAGGATCACGATTCGGGCGTGAAGACCGCGTCGCCGATCAAGCACGTGATCATCCTGATTGGCGAGAACCGCGGCCTCGACCACACCTTCGGTGTGTACAAGCCGAAGGGCAAGGGCGAGACCATCTCGAACCTGCTGTCGAAGGGCATCGTCAACGAGGACGGCACCCCGGGTCCGAACTTCGCCAAGGCGCAACAGTTCTCCGCCGCCGGCCAGCCTTCTTACTATGTCGGCGCGGGCGCAACGGCGAAGACGCCGTACAACCCGACCAACCTGATGCCGCAGCCCAACACCAACGGTGCGCCGCAGGCCCAGAGCGACACGGGCGGACCCTTCAAGACGATTGCCGAGGCAAGCGTCGAGAAGGATATGGATCCGAGCGATCTCGACATCCTCACGACCGGTGCCACTGGCCTGAAGACCGGTTCCCTCGATACCCGCGTTCCCGGTGCGGGCAGCCTCACCGGACCGTTCGTGCTGCAGGGTCCCAACATCAGCGATGACGATTACACCGGCGACACGACGCACCGCTTCTACCAGGATTGGCAGCAGGGGGATTGCAGCGCGTCGTCAGCGACGAAGAGCAACAATTCCGGCTGCTTGAACGATCTGTTCCCGTTCGTCATGGCGACCTACTCGACGAGCAATAAGAGCCTGGGCAACTCGATGGGATTCTACAACGCCGAGCAGGAGCAGGCTCCGATCCTGAAGATGTTGGCCGACCGCTTCACCCTGGGCGACAATTTCCATCAGTCGTTCCATGGCGGCACGGGCGCCAATCACTTCATGCTCGGCACTGGCGATGCCGCCTTCTGGAGCGACGGCAAGGGCAACGCGATCGCGCCGCCCGCGAGCCTGATCGCGAATCCGAATCCGGTGGCGGGCACCGTCAACCAGTACACGGTCGATGGCAATTTCAGCAATTGCGGCGACTTCTCCCAGCCGGGCGTTGGTGCTGTGGTCCGTTATCTGGAGTCGTTGCCTTACGCGGCGGAACCGAACTGCAAGCCGAACCACTACTACATGCTCAACAACACCAACCCGGGCTTCCTGCCGAACGGCGCGCTCTCGGGCGGCAACAACCTGCCGCCGTCGTCGGTCAGGACGATCGGTGACGAGTTGATCGAGAAGAACATTTCGTGGGCCTACTACGGCGGCGCATATAACGACGCCGTGGCGCTCTCGAATGTGGCGGTCGCCGCGAATCCGACCAGCCCGAATCTGGGCACGGCGGCGGGCACCGATCCGGCTCACGCGCTCGGCGTGGCTTACTGCCAGATCTGCAATCCGTTCCAGTACGCGACCTCGATCATGGGCAACCCGACGGTGCGGGCGGCGCATATCAAGGACACCGCTGACCTGATCACGGCGATCCAGAACAACGAGCTGCCTGCGGTGGCGTTCGGCAAGCCGGACGGCTTGCTCGACGGTCATCCGCAGAGCTCGAAGGTCGACTTGTTCGAAGCCTATGTCACCGACGTCCTCGGAGCGCTCGAAGCCAATCCGAAGCTGAAGGCGGAGACGGCCGTGTTCATCACCTGGGACGAGGCCGGCGGTTACTGGGATTCCGGTTACACCCAGTCGATCGACTTCTTCGGCGACGGACCGCGCATCCCGATCCTGATCCTGTCGCCCTATTCGACCGGCGGCAAGGTCTACCACAACTACGGTGACCACGTGTCGGTGCTGAAGTTCATCGAGCGTAACTGGGCCCTCAATCCGCTCACGAACCGCAGCCGCGACAACCTGCCGAACCCCTCGTTCTCAAAGAACAATCAGTATGTGCCGACCAACAGCCCGGCGCTTGCTGACCTGTTCGACGCGTTCGACTTCAACAAGGCCGTCGACATCTCCTACACGGAGTGATCGAGGACAGCGGGATCACAGCGTAACGTGATCCAACGAAACGGCGCCGATCGGACTGTGAAGTCCGGTCGGCGTCGCTACTTTCTTCCGTAGAGATGTTCGTGATGATCAAAGACGTGATGTTTGGCCGCCTGTGTCGGGCGGCGCGGCTTGGCGTTGTGGCATTGGGTATGCTGAGCGGCTCGGTTGCGGCGCAGGCGCAGCAATTCTCAGCCAATATTGTCAGGCAGCGCGGGGCGGCGGCTAGGCCGGCGGGCCGGCTCCGCGTCCTCGATGGCAAGGTCAGGATCGAAACCCCGGAACTTGCCGACGGCTTCTTTCTGGTCGATGCGACGAAGCCATCAGCCTATTTCGTGCGGCCCGCCGCGCGTATCTATATGGATGCCCGACAGTCAAGCGAGCTCACCCGGCTGTTCGTTCCCGTGGACCCGGATCAACCCTGCCGGCGATGGCAGGCCATGGCGCATCTCGCCGGGCGGGCGGATGAGGGCGACTGGCGTTGCGAGCAGACCGGTGAAGCGGAGATCGACGGCCGCCACGCGGTCATTTTTCATGCCGTGACTGGATCAGGAGAGCTTTTCGGCTGGATCGATCGGGCGCGAAAATTTCCGCTGCGGATCAAGACAACGGACGGCAGCATCATTGCGCTCGAGGAGATCAAGGACGAGCCGCAAGCCGCCACGCTGTTTGAGCCACCGTCGAATTTCCGAAAATTCAGTCCGGAAGCG
The DNA here is from genome assembly GCA_035487555.1 of Bradyrhizobium sp. GTDB lineage: Bacteria > Pseudomonadota > Alphaproteobacteria > Rhizobiales > Xanthobacteraceae > Bradyrhizobium. Next base: position 50,060 of record DATHMA010000202.1, read on the forward strand.
CTGCTCGAGCAGATCAAGCAAAGCGACGTCTGGGTCGCCGGCGAAAGGGACAAGACGGTTCCTTGAGCCAATTGGCGCAGGTGCGCGTCACAAATCGGCAAAGGAAGTCGACAATATTGCAAGCGCGTGACACGCGCTTCCCCGCGACATCGGAGATATACCTGTAATGGCGAAGACAGGCGTTTGGATGCTCGCCGCTGCGGTCGGCTGCATGATGATTGCTGGCCAGCGGCTGGCCGCGTTCCCGCTCGACGGCAGCCAGACGGTGCTGCCGGCCAGCACCGAGCTGAACGAGGATGCGCTGCTCAAGCCGCGCGAGGCGTTTCACAGCGAGTTCAACCGCGGCCACAAATCCTATCTGGTCAATCTCGGCGATCTCGCCTTCAATTCGCCTGATATCCTCGGCGGCGTGGCACGGCAGGCCGGCATGAGCTGCGGAACCTGCCACGTCAACGGCGCCAATAATGCGAAGTTCTACATGCCCAAGATGTCCGGACATCCCGGCACCTTTGACACCACAGGGCCGCTGTTCAATCCCAAGGCCGACAATCTGATCTTCGATCCGGTTCGCATCCCGAGCTTGCGCGGGGCGCGCTTTCTCAGCCCCTACGGCCATGACGGCCGCATCGCCTCGCTGCGGGATTTCGTTCACAACGTCATCGTCAATGAATTTGCCGGCCCCGAGCCGTCGCCGGCGATGCTCGATGCCATCCTCGCCTACATCCAGGACATCGATTTCCTGGCCAATCCGAATCTCGGACCGGGGGGGCGCCTGACGCCGGTCGCAATGGACAGCGAGAAGCGCGGCGAGGCGCTGTTCTTCAAGCCGTTTCCGCACAACGCCGAGCTCTCTTGCGCCACCTGTCATGTCCCGTCAGGCGCCTTCGTCGATCATCAGCAGCACGACATCGGCTCCGGCGGCCTGTTCAAGACGCCGACGCTGCTGAATGCCAACTACAACGCGCCTTATTTCCATGACGGCCGCTTCGACAGCTACGAACAGGTCGTGGCCTATTTCAACCACGGCTTCAATCTCGGGCTCTCGGAGGCCGATCAGCAGGATCTCGTGGCCTATCTGCAGGCGGCCGGCGCGGGTGCTGCGTCCAACGAAAACGAGGGCTATCTCGCGACCATGAAGGAGCTTAACGATTTCTCCAATGCGCTGGGAACCGCGATCGCGAACCACGACAAGGACGTGATTGCGCTCGCCGTCGACACCATCGGCGGCGAGCTGCGCGACCTGACGGAGCAATATCCCGATCACAAGGACACCAGCGTGTCCGCGGACAGCCTCGGCCAGCGCATGATCGCGCGCCAGGCCCTGAAAGAGCAGGTGATTACATTGCGGCGTATCGGCATGGCCGCCGCCGAGGATCGCTTCGAAGATGCGACCGCGGACTTTGGTATCTATCGCGAGCGGATGACGGTCGCGGTTCCGACCGCTTTGTACAATGCCGAGGATTGGTCGCTGTTCAATCGCGGTGTCCACGACGCCCATTATACGGCGCTCAGGCAGGCGCTCGCGTCACGGCAGAAGCGGCAATAAAAACCCGGCTCCCAAAAGAATACGTCCCCGGCTTTGAGGCCGGGGACGTCTTATTTAGACGAGTGGCTCTGGCTTAGTGTCCGAGAGTGGCCACGACCGAGCCGTTGTCCGGATTGAGGAACAGCCGGCGCGGATGATCCTCGGTGCGGTGGTCGAAATCGAACATGTTGTCGATCGGACCTGCGATGGTGTCGAAGGAAGCGCCGGCCTGCACGCGCTCGCCGTTCAGCCAGTTGTCCTCGATGAACCGCAGCACCGACGACTGATCCGTCAGCGTGTGGTCGACGAAGTTGCGCTTGGCAAAGGGCGAGATCACGAGCAGCGGCTGGCGGGTGCCGTAGCCGCAGCGACCCCAGACGGGCTGGCCAAAGGTGCCGTTGAGCGACTTGCTCGGCGTGTGCCGATCCTGCTCGAAGCCGTTGCTGCTGTTGCAGACGCCGGGTCCGTTGAGCACGTCGAGCGACGAGTTCGCCGACGGATTGACGATCGGCGGCATCTGGTGGTCGTACCAGCCGTCGGAGTCGTCATAGGCGATGATGATCGCCGTATCCGCCCATTCCGGGCTCTGCTGCACGGCATTGATCACGTTGACGACGAAGGTCTGCTCGTCAGTCGGATCGGAGTAGCCGGCATGGCCATCCTGGAAGGCGGGAGCCTTCAGGAAGCTGACCGAAGGCAGATTGTGAGCCTTGAGTGCAGCAAAGAAGTCGTTGGTGTCATATCCGTGGTTGGCCGGCTCCTTGGTCGTGGTGCCGGGGATGAAGCTGTGGCCGATCGCCGCGACCGAGCTCGGCCGCATATGCATCGCATTGGCGGTCGACGTATAGTACTGGAACCAGGCGTGATGCGGGATGTAGTCGAGTGAACCGGATCCAACCGTCGCGCCCGGCGCGGTCGCATCGGTTTGCCGCTGGCAATCGGTGCTGCCGTTGGCATTCTTGACGGTCAGGTCGAAGCCGCCCATGAACGAGCCCCAGGTGATGCCCTTGTCGTTGAGCATGTCACCGATGTTGCGGCCCGCCATGGTCACCTGGTCGGCGCCCGTGGAGCACTTGTCGCCAATCGGGTCGGCGTCACCAATCAGGGTGATATTGCCCGGGGTCTGGGAAGCATCACCGAAGGCCTCGTGGGTGGTGTGAAGCAACGTGCCGGTGCCGCTGAGGACGTTCTGCGTGGCCGAGAAGCCGTTGGTCTGACCCGAGATCAGGTTCAGCGCGCCCGGCGTCGAGGGACCGAACTGCGACGAATAGCTGTTGTCGTTCAGCGCGAAGTCCTGGGCGTAGTTCCACATGGCGGTGACGGTGTTGCCGTCGAAATATGCCATCACGAGACCCTTGTTGCCGATGCCGGCCGGCGGCGGACCCGCGGTGCCGGTGAAGGCCGGGAAGCCGTCCATGTTGGCGTTGTTGTAGGCCGCTTGCTCGGGCTGTTCGTTGTGGCCCTGGTCGGCGGTCAGAGCCTGTGCCGCCGTGAGGCGGAACGGGTTCGAAGCGTTGACGCCGTTCGATACGGCGGCATGAGGCGGTGTCGGGCTGACATTATTAGGAGCCGCCGGGTTGGTCGCGACGCTGTTGGGATTGTGGTTGATGAGATCGACGCCCTTCAGCGGGGAGAAGCCGTGGTTGACGTCGAGCGGGGTTTCCAGGCTGTTCACGGCAGGCGTGAATGGCTTCGCAGAGAAGGGGGTTTCACCCTGCTTGTTCTGGGCGTGCGGGTAAGTACCGAAATAGTGGTCGAACGAAATATTTTCCTGGAAGACGACGAT
>DATHMA010000203.1:0-2865 GCA_035487555.1 Bradyrhizobium sp.
GCCCCGCGGTGTAGGACAGAATGCTGGCCGTCGGCTCATGCTCTTCGACACCCGGCGTCCGGTCGTCGAAGACGTGATCGTGACCGTCCATCACCGGAAGTCTCCCATCAGATAGACCAACGTGAATACCCCGACCCAGACGATGTCCAGTGCGTGCCAGAACAGGCTCCAACACAACAGGCGCCGGAGCACGGCGGGTCGCAAGCCCTTGGCGATCACCTGAGCCACCAGACAGATGAGCCAGATCAGGCCCCTGGTAACGTGGACGTCGTGCGTGCCGACCAAGGTGAAGAAGCCGGACAGAAAGGCGCTGCGCGAGGGCCCGGCGCCCTTCTCCACCATGCCGGCAAATTCCGTAGCCTCGATGAACAGAAAGGCGGCGCCGAGCACGAATGTGAGGGCCGCGAAGAGGTAGAAGCGCCCCGCCTGCCGCCGTTCCGCGGACAACGCCCCGAGCCCGCATGTGTAGCTCGAGAACAACAGGCACTCGTCTCGATGAAGACATTGCGGAGATTGAACAGCTCACCGGCTTGTTATGGGCCAACACCCGGCCGGCGAGAAGCTATTGTGTGAGCGCGGCAAGCCCTGCCTTGGCGACCTGTTCGTCTTCCTCGGGCGTCGCGAAGCTCGCGCCGATGCCGCCGATCACCTCGCCGTCGACCACGATCGGAAGCCCGCCTTGCATCTCGATGAAGCCTCGAGCGGTTATCGCTGCGTAACGACCGTGGTTGATCGCCTCCTCCAGCGCCTGGGTGGGTTTCTTGAAGAGCGCCGCGCTGCGCGCTTTGCCTGCTGCCAGCTCGACAGAAGCGGTCATCGTGGCATGATCCATGCGTTCGAGCGGAATGACCCAACCGCCTACGTCGACGACCGCGACGACACCGCGTCAGTGATTGCGCTCCCCCTCGGCCGCTGCGACCATCTTCCGTGCCGCTTCCAGGCTCAGCGCCTTCTTCTGCAGGAGTTGCGCCTGCGCGCTCGGCCCCAGAAGAACGACCGCCGCGAGGGCAAGGCTACAGGCAATAGCGTTCCGCATCGCAATCTCCTCTTCGAGATTCGGAAAGCTACCGCCCCGCCACTTGCGCGACCGCGGCACCGGTGCCGTAGAACTCCGCGATGACGTGCATCTCATCCGGCGTCAGCTGTGCCGCAATCGTGCGCATCTGCTCGTTGATGTCGTTCTGGCGAAAGCCTTGGGCGAATGCCGCAAGCTGGCGCTCGATATAGGCCGGCTGCTGCGTCTTCAATTGCGGCGCGCCAAGCTTATGATCGCCCGGACCGTGACAGGCGGCACAGGGCGGGATTCCGCGTGCGGGGTCTCCGGCAAAAGCCAGGCGAATGGCGGGGTTGTCTTCGCGAAGGGTGCGCCCGGCCTGAAATCGCTCGCCGACAAAGGGCGGCAGACCATTGCTGCGGCTCGCGAAATAAGCCCCGACATCGGCCGCATCTTGCGCCGACAGCGCTTGCGCGATCGCATTCATGGCGCCCCAGGACCGCTTCCCCGCACGAAAGTCGTCGAGCTGCTTGTAGATCGCCGAACCATCCATCCCGGCCAGGGTCGGGTAGAGGCCGGCTTGGCTCACCCCTTGCTCGCCATGGCAGGCGGTGCAATTGAGCGCGACAAACGCACCGTGCTCGGCGCTGCCGCCGGCGACCTGTGCGAGCGTGGCGCTGGTCCAAGCAATGCGTGACGGCGTGCGCAGCGGCGGCTGGGGCTCACTCGCCGGCCCGATGTCGGCCGTGATGCCGAGCGCCCGGCAAATCGCGGTCCATGTCCCGAGCGTCGGCCCATTCTGCTGCTCGCGGCCCAGCACGATAAAGCCCAGGATCACGGCAACCGCGAGCAGCCCGCCGGTCGACCACCAACCGATCCGCGGCCATGGATTGTAGAGCGTGAACGGCCCCCGATCACGAGCCATTATCGCACTCCCGTCGGGGCGGATTCCTGGCTCGTCACCTCGATAGCGGGAACGCTATGGCTCTTCAGGAAAAAGAACTGCCCGATCGGGTAGCCATAGGTCACGACCATCGTCACCAGCAGGATCGCGTTCCAGAGCGCGAAGCCGTTGAGCGCCGCCGGCACCTGCCGCGGCGGGTTCACCGCCAGCGCATATCGTAGCGGTTGCGCCAGCACTCGCTCGCCGAGATGCGAGCGCACGAGAATGATGATCAGCAGGGTCGCGGCGACGAGCAGGACGAGCCCGCCGATCACTGAGATGATGACCAGAGGTGCGGTCCGGGCGACGAGGGGGATGCTGTAGTCGAAGATCGCGATGCGTCGCGGCTGTCCCATCAGCCCGGCGATGTGCCAGGGTATCGTCGTGATCAGCATCCCCCAGAACCACAACCAGAGCTGCCAGCACGCCAGTCGCTTGGAACGCAGCGGCTTGCCGGTGATGCGCGGCCACATCTCATACGCGATCGCGAAGTACATGATCACCGTCGTGCCACCGAAGATCAGGTGGAAATGCGCGGTAACCCAGGACGTGTTGTGGATCATCAAGTTCATCGCGTAGCTCATGTTGATGAGCCCGCCGAACCCGCCCAAACCGAGCATCACCAGCGACGAGCCGACCGCGAGCACCATCGGCTCGTTCCAGGGCAGCGCTCCGATCCACCCTAGAAGCCCGCGACCCCCGCGATGACGCCCGGCGATCTCCAAGCTGGCGGAGATCGAGAACACGGTGAGCAACGTCGGCAGGGCGACTAGGAAGGTGAGAAAGGATTGCAGGAACTTGAAGCCCGAGCCGTGCTCCGGGTCGGCCAACAGATGGTGCATGCCGACCGGCAGCGAGAACACCAGGAACATGATGAAGGTGAGCCGACCCATCGTGTCGCTGTAGAGCCGCCCGCCCGCCGCTTCGG
>DATHMA010000204.1:0-45868 GCA_035487555.1 Bradyrhizobium sp.
CCCTCGAGCTGGAGCGAGTTGGTCGTGATGCCGAGATCGTAAAGCCCGTTCAGCAATCCCTCGCGGACATCGTAGGAGCTGATGGTCCGCAAGGTGATGTGAACGTCGGGCTGGCGCGCCTTGAACTTGGCCATGACGGCAGGCATGACGCTCATGCCCAATGCCGGCGTGCAGGCCACGCGCAACCGGCCGACGCCGGCACGCCGCAGCAGCGAGACCGTCTCTTCGACGGCCTCGAGTCCAAGAAAATTGCGCTGCACGGCTTCGAACAGCATGACGGCTTCCGGCGTCGGACGCAGCCGGCCGCGATCTAGCTCGAACAATTTGAGTTTGGCCGCCGCCTGCATCTGCGCGATGGAGCGGCTGATCGAAGGCTGCGTCGTGTTGAGCATGTCGGCGGCCGCAATGGTCGTGCCCGTGAGCATGACCGCGCGAAAAGCCTCGATCTGACGAAAGTTCAAGCGCGCCGACACACCCTGGGCTCCTCCCTCACGTGGCCGATGCTTGCGTTTGCTTCGCCGCCTTGCGCAGGCATTCCGGGCACAAGCAGTCCTCGCCCGCGACCGGTATCGGCAGCCGAAACGCTTCGTCCTTGCACCAGCAGGGCCCAGCCGGATCGCAATCGAATGCGGTGCCGCAGCGGGAGCAGGCTATTCGACGGAACGTGATGCTTTCTGTCCGATTTGTCATGAAGGTAAAGGGAATTCCTCAGTGTTTTCATTCGGGGTTCATCTCGAACGGCGCTATAATCTGGCACGACTAAAGCGCATCGGGAAATTCCGCCAAGGAGCCCGCAAAGGGAACCCGGCAAGGGATATCAGGGAATAGCAGATGGCCCGCGATTCCAGAAATGCGCTGGTTGCGCTCAACCGGTTCGGTTTCGGCGCCCGCGGCGGCGCGTCCGGCGATTTAGTCAACGCGGCGTCCGATCCGCGCGGCTTCGTCAAGGCCGATCTCGGCCGCGTCAATGCGGCGCTGCTGGAAGTGCCGGGATTGCAGCCGACGCCGGATCTCGCCAGGGCGGTATTCGAATTCCAGTTCGAGCAGAAGCAGGCACGCGAGGCCGCGAAATCGGCCACGACGGGAGCCGCGACGGAAACCGCGCCGCCGACGGCGCCCGATGCGGAGCAACGCCGCGGCCTGTCGCTTGCCAACATCGCGCAGGACATTTCGCCAAAGGATCAGCCGATCCAGCCCGCGGCCAATAACGCGGCGCCATCGGAAATGATGCAATCCAATGCGCCGCCGCAACTCAATCCACCAAAGCCGGCGCCGCCGCAGCTCAATGTGATCCAGAAGACGTTTCGCGCCGAGGCATTGGCGCGGTTTCAGCGCGCCAGTGTCGCCGAATGCGGCTTTGCCGAGCGGCTGGTCGTGTTCTGGTCCAATCATTTCTGCATCTCCGCGAGCAAGGGCGGGCTGGCGCGGATGTGGGCCGGCTCGTTCGAGCGCGAGGCGATCAGGCCGTATGTGCTCGGCCGCTTTGCCGACATGCTGAAGGCGGTCGAGCAGCATCCGGCGATGCTGTTCTTCCTCGACAACCAGCAATCGCTGGGACCGGATTCGCAGGCCGGCATCAACCGTCAGCGCGGGCTGAACGAAAATCTCGCGCGCGAGATCATGGAGCTCCATACGCTCGGGGTGAACGGCGGCTACACCCAGGACGATGTCACGTCGCTAGCGCGAATCATCACGGGCTGGACCTATGCCGGCCGGCTCGGGCAATTGGGCCAGCCCGGCACCTTCGTGTTCAACAACAATGCCCATGAGCCGGGAGCGCAGCGCGTGCTGGGAAAAGTCTACGAGGCGGGTGGTCTCGCGCAGGGCGAAGCGGTGCTGTCGGATATCGCGCGCCATCCCTCGACCGCGAAGTTCATCGCGACCAAATTCGCGCGGCATTTCGTCGCCGACGATCCGTCGCCGGCGCTGGTCGCGCGATTGCAGGATGTCTTCATCAAGACCGACGGCGATCTGCGCCTGCTTGCGAATGCGCTGGTCGATTCCGATGAAGCCTGGACGGCGCCGCTGTCGAAGATGCGCTCGCCCTACGAATACATGATCGCGACGCGGCGCATTCTCTCGCGTGTGCCGGAAGAGCCCGGCGGCGTTCTCGGCGGCCTCAATCTGCTCGGCCAGCCCCTGTGGTCGCCGGCGGGGCCGAATGGATTCCCCGATACTAATGCCGCCTGGGCCGCGCCCGAGGGCATGAAGCTGCGGCTCGATATCGCGGCGCAGACCTCGGCGCGGCTGCCTGACGCGGTCGATCCGCGCGAGCTGCTCGAGCTCGCGGCGGCGGATGCGACGTCAGACGAAACCCGCCGCACCATCGAGCGCGCGGAATCGCGGCAGCAGGCGATGGCGCTCTTGTTGATGTCGCCGGAATTCCAGAGGAGATGACGATGGATTGCTGTGAAGGCTATGCCCGTCTTGTAACGTCGCGCCGCGCGCTGCTGCTCGGCGGTGCCTCCTTTGCGGCCTGGGCCTATTTGCCGAAATTCGCCCGCGCCGCCGATGGCCGCGATCCGCGGCTGGTCGTCATGATCCTGCGCGGCGCGCTAGACGGGCTCGCCACCGTTGCGCCGATCGGCGATCCCGATTACGCCGGGCTGCACGGCTCGATCGCGCTGACCTCGGGCGGGCAGCATCCAGCCCTGATGCTGGACTCGTTCTTCGGCCTGCATCCGTCGATGCCGGAATTTGCACGGATGTATGCGAACAAGCAGGCCGCGGTGATCCACGCGGTGTCGACGCCCTATCGCGATCGTTCGCATTTCGATGGGCAGGATGTGCTGGAGAGCGGCTATGCCGGTCCCGGCCGGGTGCAATCCGGCTGGCTCAATCGCGCACTCGAAGCACTGCCGCGCGGTGAGCGCGTCACCAGCGCGCTTGCGGTCGGCCCGACCACGCCTTTGGTGCTGCGCGGCGCGGCGCCGACTGTTGGCTGGGCGCCGGTGGCGCTGCCGCAGGCCGATGACGACACCGCGATGCGGCTCGTCGAATTGTATCGCCATCGCGATCCCGCGCTCGCCACCGCGCTATCGCAGGGCTTGCAGCTCGAGAAGGCGGCAGCCGGCAACGACATGAAGCCGCAGCCCGGCGGCAATGCCGTCACCGCGATGCGAACCGTGGCGCGGGGCGCCGCCAAGCTGATGGTCGCCGACGACGGCCCGCGCATTGCCGCACTCGCCTTCGACGGCTGGGATACGCATGCCAATGAAGGCGGCCCGGTCGGGCGGCTGGCACTGCTGCTGTCGGGGCTCGACGGCGCCTTTGCGGAATTTCAGAGCGGGCTCGGCGACCACTGGCGCGACACGGCTATCGTCGTCGTCACCGAGTTCGGCCGAACCGCACATATCAACGGCACCGAAGGCACCGATCACGGCACCGGCACGATCGCGCTGCTCGCCGGCGGCGCCATCAAGGGCGGCCGCGTGATTTCGGATTGGCCGGGCTTGAAACCGGCCAATCTCTATCAGGCCCGCGACCTCGCGCCGACCACGGATTTGCGCGCGGTGATCAAGGGCGTGCTCGCCGACCACCTCGGCATCAGCGAACGCGTGCTGGCGCAGACGGTGTTTCCGGATAGCGCGGCGGCACGCCCTATGAAGGGGCTGATTGCCTGATTTAACTCCCCTGTCGTCCTGGCGAAAGCCAGCACGACAGGAAGCGCGAAACCTACTTCGTGATCCCGTCGATCTCCTTCATCTCCTCCGCGGAGAGATGCCACGCGATCGCCTTCACGTTCTGCTCGACCTGCTCCACCCGCGTCGCGCCGGCGATCACGCTCGCAACCTGCGGCCTGGCGGCGAGCCAGGAGAAGGCCAGCTCCAGCATCGAATGGCCGCGCGATTGCGCAAAGGCCTGCAGCTTGTCGACGATCTCCTCGTTGCGCGGCGTGACGTAGCGGTCGCGCAGGCGGGCGATCTTGCCGAAGCGCGTATCCCCGGGTGCGGCTTCGCCGCGCTTGTATTTGCCGGTGAGAAGACCGCTGGCGAGCGGGAAGAACGGCAACAGGCCGAGGTTATATTCCTCTGCGGCCGGCAGCAGATCCTTCTCGATGTCGCGCACGACGAGCGAGTATTCGTCCTGGCAGGAAACGAAGCGGCTGACATTCATCGCGCGCGCGACATGTTCGGCTTCCGCGACGCGCCAGGCCGGAAAATTCGAATTGCCGATATAGCGCACCTTGCCCTGGCGCACGAGATCGTCGAGCGCGCGCAAGCTCTCCTCGATCGGCGTCAGGGAATCGTAATCGTGCTGCTGATAGAGATCGATATAGTCGGTCTTCAGCCGCTTCAGGCTCGCTTCGATCGCGTTCATGATGTAGCGGCGCGAGGCGCCCTGCTTGGTGCCGTCGGTCGCCATCGGCTTGGAATATTTGGTCGCGAGCACGATGTCCTTGCGGCGGTCGCCGAGCACGGCGCCCAAGACGTTCTCCGAGCCGCCCATGTCCGAATAGATGTCGGCAGTGTCGAACAGGGTGATGCCGACGTCGAGCGCCTTGTGGATCACCTTGCGTGAGCCTTCGAGGTCGACGCGCTGGCCGAAATTGTTGCAGCCGAGGCCGACTGCCGAAACGCGCAGGCCGGAGCCGCCGAGATTGCGAATTTGCATGGAAAAATCCTGGTCGCGGAACTTGGGAAGCGGAGAGCCCGCATTGTGACGCGCGCATATGCCCGCTTCAAGTTATGATCCCACCCAACTAGCGCATGCCCGGCCGTCGAAAAAGCCTTGCGGCGCAAGGACACGGAAACAGGGATGCAGAAAGCAGGGGCCCAAAAAAAGTGCGGCCCCGGTCAGACGCGGCGACTGACGGGGACCGCTGGGGCGCTTGATCTGTGACGGGGGGCCTGATCAGACGCCAAGGCAGCGTAGCCCCGCTTTGTTACGTGCGGGTGACAGCTATATTTATCCACAGGCCTGTAAAAATAGGGTCTTTTGGCTCATTCGCACGCGCTTGCGCGGTCTGCGAGGGTGGCTCAAAGCTGCTTGCGATAGATGATGAATCCCGGATGCTCGGCGACCTTGTCGTAGAGCGTGCGCGCGGTGGTGTTGGTCTGATGCGTCTGCCAGTAGACGCGCGGCGAGCCCAGCAGTTTGGCCTGCGCATAGACGCCCTCTATCAACGCGCGGCCGACGCCTTTGCCGCGCGCGGCCTCACTGGTGAACAGATCCTGCAGATAGCACAGCGGCTCGATCAAGGTTGTGCTGCGATGAAGCAGGTAGTGCGTGAGCCCCAGCAATTCGCCGCCACTTTCGGCGACGAGGCCGTAGACCGGTTCATAGCCGTCAAAGAAACGCTGCCACGTCGTCTCGGTGATTTCGCGCGCCAGCGCGGTCGGGCCTGAACGACCGTAGAAGGCGTTGTAGCCGTCCCACAGCGGTAGCCATTTGTCGAAATCGCTTCGCCGAACGAAGCGGACGGACAAGTTATCAGACATCTTATATCTTTCGGGTGCGCAGGTCGGTCGCTTCGGTTTAAGGACTTCGCGCGCTCGGATCAATGACATTTCGGGCTTGACCTGCCCTGTAATCTTCGTGAGCGCCCACCACTCTATCTCCTCATCCTGAGGAGCCGCGGAGCGGCGTCTCGAAGGATGTGGCCACCAGCGGGGCCTCATGGTTCTCCCGGCGACGCGTAGCGTCGTCCGGAGACGGCGCTGGCGCGCCTCCTCACCATGAGGGACTGAGGGGAATTACTCCGCAGCTCGCAGGGCGCGGGTGAGGGTGCGATCGCTGCCGCCGCCGCGCAGCGCCTGATAATATTCGACGTCGGAGGGGTCGTCGGTGTGGCGGACGAGGTCGGTGACCGGCGTGTAGCTCAGCATGCGCCCGCCGTCGGGCAGCGCGGTACAGGAGAAGCGCAGCACCTTGCCGTCCTTGAGCTTGATGTTGATCGGCGTGGAATCGCCTGATCGCATCATCTCCATGCGGCGGGCGATGAAGGCGTTGAGTTCGTCGGCCGGCATCTCATAGGCGCCGGTGTCGCGGCCATGATACATCAGCGCGATGAAGGGCGGCTTGGAGTCCGCCTTCTCGTCGGGCAGCGCGAAATAATCGCGGAAGGCGCGGTTGATGAACTCGGCGCGGGTGTCGGCATTGAGCAGGACGATGCCGATGTCGACCTGGTCGAGCGCTGCCGACAGCCGCTCTGCGGTCGCATGGTGCTGCCGCTCGAGCGCGAACGCGTCCAGCATCCATTGCCGCAGCAATCCGGTGACCGCCGCAGTGCCGCCCGCGGTGACCGCCAGCATCGCAAGTCGGATCAGGTCGGCTTCGTCGTAGCCGGGCGTAGCGCGATGATCGAGGAAGAACAGCGCCGAGCCTGTTATGGCGATGGCCGCGCTGACAGCGGCCGAGCCTATTCCGCTCAGCGAGCCCGCAAAGGCGACGATGCAGACCAGGAGCGGCGCCGGATTGGGGGTGCCTGAGAAGTGGCCGTCGGCCAGCACGGCACCGAGCGCGGTCGCCGCCGCGAGCACCGGTCCTGCGATTGCACGCCGATCGAATTGCATGCCGCTTCCAGTCTTGGACTGTAGTTCTTGCACCGTAGGTCAAGGCGCTGAGAGCTTGACCGATTGCTGCATCCACAGCGAAGTTTCGCGCTCGGTGCTTAAGACATGATTGAGCGGGCCGGTTCAGCTTTCAGCTTTGTTTGATCAAATATGCGCGCACGATGCGACGCGCGCGTGAGGGCGGCATTAACGATGCGCGGGAACCGGGATCGGTGCGTTGGGGCTAGATCGGCATCGCCATGCACGCTCGGAGCGACAGCACCGTCAGCGTGACGACGAGGCAGAGCGAGAACGCGCCAAAGGCGAGCGAGGCCACGACGGCGTCGATCAGCCGGGGCGAGGCAACAGGCGTCTCTTGGCCGCCAAAGCCGGCGGCGGATGACCGTGTCATGGTCGGGGACCTTTAACGAAGCCGCGGGGCGAATCACCGGCGACGCAAAAGATGTCGCAAAAGCGGCCGGCAATATTGCGGCATTTCCTCCGCGGATTCGCCGCAAGCGTTAAGGGTTGTTAACGATTTACGCCCCCGCGGCGATGCTCGCGGAATCGACTTCGTCCGGGCGCCAGTCCATCGCGACGAAGCCGGGCGCGGTTTCAACCCGCTTCAGCCAGGCCCGGATCGCCGGAAACGTGTCGAGCTCGAAGTCGCAGCGATCGGCGACGTGGGTGTAGCCGTAAAGCGCGATGTCGGCGATGGTGAGCTGGCCCGCGGCAAAGAAGTCGTGGGTCTTGAGATGATTTTCCATCACCTGGAGCGCCGCATAGCCGCGCTCCATCCAGTCTTCCAGCGCATGCGTCTGCAGCACGCGGCCGCCCTTCACCAGCGCCAGCCAGAAATAGGCCGCGCCGATATTGGGCTCCAGCGCATGCTGCTCGAAGAACATCCATTGCAGCGCTTCGGCGCGCTCGATCCGCGACTCCGGAGCCAGCGGCGTGCCAAGCGCGACGAACCAGAGGATGGCGTTGGATTCGGCGAGGTAGCGGCCGTCCTCGATCTCGAGCAGCGGCACCTGGCCGCTCGGATTCTTCTCCAGGAAGTCCGGCGTGCGGCTTTCGCCGCGCAGGATGTCGATCTCGATCGCATGATAGGGCGTGTTGAGCAGCGCCAGCGCAAGGCGGACCTTGTAGCTGTTGCCTGAACGCTGCATCGAATAGAGCTTGTACATGCGTGAAATGCTGATCCTGTGATGCGCCAATGGCGGCCAAAAGCGAGTGCCGTTTCGCCTTCTCATGCCGCATAGCGGCCAAACAATGATGCCGTCGACGGTGCGCCGCAAGGGCCACTTCATAGAAAAAGTCGAAAACCTCTACCGCACTGCAGCGTTGCGGAACAACTTTCCAACACGCCCGTACAACTCAGATCACGCTTGCGCGATGGGGGACGCGGCGAGGTGTACGCTCGTGCGATCGGCGATCGCGCGGCGCAAGGTCAGGCCATAGAGCGTGAGCATCACGATCAGGCCGAGCGGGATTCCAGTAGCGCCCGCAATCGCGCGCGAGAGCAGCGGCATGATCCAACTCGCGGCGAGCACGCTGATCTCGTAGTCGCGGAAGCCGCGCGCAAAACCGTGGCGGGCGAGGAAGGCGATCGAGATCGCGAGCACGACGAGGTCGTAGTCGAGCACGTAAGGCGTTGCGAGCAGGCTTGCCGTTGCAAGCGCCGACGCCTTCAGCTCGAAGGCCGCCTCGCTGTGCCAGAGCCAGGCCAGCGTTGCGGCCAGCATTGCGCCGAGCGCGATCTGGATGGCGTAGGCGCTGTGGACATCCGCGCCCCAATTGCGCGCGGCGGAAAACACCGACTGGATTTTCTCCCAGCCGGTGCCGCCCTGTTCGAGCACGACCACTTGCGTGAAGTTCATGGAGTCGATGAAAGCGTGCCAGACGTCGCCACCGAGCGCGACAAAGCTTAAGCCGACCAGCGCAGCGATGGTGGCGATCGCGGTAGCAATGCTGTTCCAACGCTGACTTGCAAGCAGCGCGATCGGGATCATCACGCCGAATTGCGGCTTGTAGGCGAGCAGCCCGATCATCACGCCGGCAAGCCACGGCCTGCGATCGAGCAGGAGCAGCGCGCCGCCGAGCAGCGCCGCGGTCAGAAATCCGTTCTGGCCATGGCCGATGTTGACGAACACAGCGGGAAAGGCGGCTGCGATCAGAAGCGTCTCGGGGCGCGGCAGGATCGCGCGAATGGCGGCGAGATAGGCCGCGAAACTTGCAGCGAGCCAGAGCGCGAGCCCAAGCGCATAGGGCAGGCTTGCGACCAGGAAGGCGATTGCGAAAAAGAATGGCGGATAGTGCCAGCCATAGAACGGTACTTCGCGTCCGCCGAAGGTTGCCTTCTCCGCCGCATGCTGGAGCGCGGGGTCATAGGCATCGGCGGGCTTGCCCTGCCAGGTCAATTCGCCCGCGGCATAGACGTTGGAGAAGTCGGTTCCGATCGGCTTGCCGTTGGGGTCGATCAGGCCGCGCGATACCGCAAGCCAGCCGATGATGGCGAGGCCGCAAGTGGCGAGCAGGATCAAAGCGTAGGCGCGGGCACGCGCGGCTGTCAGCCATTCGCCGGATCGCAGGCCTTGCCAGATATGAGCCATTTTGCCGCTGAATTTTAGGAATGTTGCGTGGCAGCCTAGCGGCGGCCCTTTAATGTTCCCTAAAATTCCAGCGTATTTGTCGAAGCTTCTTGCGATGCAGCGGGGGGAGGAATAGGGTGCCGATATTCCCTCAAATGGAGTCGTGAGCGCCCTCGTTCACGACGCTTGGCCAAAGGAGCCGATGATGCCCTTCCTGTCCGCTGCGCTCGACCGTGTGAAGCCGTCCGCGACGATCGCGGTCACGGATAAAGCACGCGCGCTGAAAGCGGCGGGCCGCAACGTCATCGGCCTCGGCGCCGGCGAGCCGGATTTCGACACGCCTGACAACATCAAGCAGGCCGCGATCAAGGCGATCAAGGACGGCAAGACCAAGTACACCGATGTCGGCGGCATTCCCGAATTGAAGCAAGCCGTGATCAACAAGTTCAAGCGCGAGAACGAGCTCAGCTACAAGCCGAACCAGATCATCATCGGGACCGGCGGCAAGCAGGTGCTCTACAACGCGCTGATGGCGACCATCAATCCCGGCGACGAGGTGATCATCCCCGCGCCCTATTGGGTCAGCTATCCGGAGATGGTTGCGCTCGCCGGCGGCGAGACGGTGCCGGTGATCTGCACCGCCGAGCACGAGTTCAAGCTGCGCGCAGCGGATCTGGAAAAGGCGATCACGCCGAAGACCAAGTGGATCATCCTCAACTCGCCGTCGAACCCGACCGGCTCGGCCTACAGCCGCGCCGAGCTGAAGGCGATCACCGATGTGCTGGTGAAGCATCCGCATGTCTGGGTGATGACCGACGACATGTATGAACATCTGGTCTACGACGACTTCGTGTTCACGACGCCAGCACAGATCGAGCCGAAACTCTACGATCGCACGCTCACCGTGAACGGTGTATCGAAGTCCTATTGCATGACGGGCTGGCGCATCGGCTATGCCGGTGGTCCCGCCGAGCTGATCAAGGCGATGGCGACCATTCAGTCGCAATCGACCTCGAACCCGTCCTCGATCGCGCAATGGGCTTCGGTGGAAGCGCTCAACGGTCCGCAGGATTTCATCCCCGCGAACAACAAGGTGTTCAAGGAGCGTCGCGACCTCGTGGTCTCCATGCTGAACCAGGCGAACGGCATCGATTGTCCGCGCCCCGAAGGCGCGTTCTATGTCTATCCGTCCTGCGCCGGCACGATCGGCAAGATGACGGCCTCGGGCAAGAAGCTCACCAATGACGAGGATTTCGCCACCGAGCTGCTCGAAGCCGAAGGCGTCGCTGTGGTGCAGGGTTCTGCGTTCGGTCTGGGACCTGCGTTCCGCATCTCCTACGCCACCAAAACCAGCGACCTCGAAGATGCCTGCAAGCGCATCCAGCGCTTCTGCGGCAATCTGCGATAAAGCCGCCGCGTCACAACTCGTCGATCCCTCATCGTGAGGAGCGCGGAACGCGCGTCTCGAAGGATGAGGCCACCAGCGGGGCTTCATGGTTCTCACGGCGACGCGCAGCGTCGTCCGGAGACGGCGCGTTCGCGCCCCCTCACCATGAGGGTAATGGCGGTTTTGGCGGTATGACAGGCTTTCGCGCGAACGAAGCGCGACGAAAGCAGGGTCTGTCAAGTTACAAGCCACATAATGGTCCTGATGTTTTGACGGCAATTTTCGGAAGCGCCTTGTTTTGGACACGGCGCTTCCTTCATGGTCCCTCCGCTTTCTTTACCTTTGTCGTCTTCGCGGAGATCGGACTTATGCGACTTTCAACCATCATCATCGCCACTGCGGCACTCGCGGGCTCGTTCGCAACGGCAAATGCGGTGCCGGCCGTGCAGGCGGGCCTGCTCGAATGCCGGGGCGGCCAGAATGTCGGCTTCGTCGTCGGCTCGGTCGCGAGCCTCGAATGCGTGTTCCAGAGCCCGGGCCGCCGGCCGCAGGCCTATATCGCCACCGTGCGGCGCATCGGCGTCGACCTCGGCATCACCGCACAGACGCAAGTGAAGTGGGCCGTCAACGCGCCGACCACGCGGCTCGGCTACGGCGAGCTCGCCGGCAGCTATGGCGGCGTCGGTGCCAATGCGTCGATCGGCATCGGCGGCGGCGGCAACTTCCTAGTCGGCGGTCCCGGCAACGCCTATGCGCTGCAGCCGATCAGCGTACAGGGCCAGACCGGCCTGAACGTCGCAGCCGGCATCGCCGGTCTCGAGCTCGAGCCGGTCGGCTTCGGCCATCGAGGCCACTGGCACCATCACCGCCGTCACGGTTGATCGTTACAACTTTATCAATCGACGCGAGAGGCCCGCAAAGCGGGCCTCTTTTGTTTGGCGCGCTGGAACCGGTTGTGGCATAGAGATGCCGCCGCGGATCTCATCCTCCGCTCGCATCATAGCTTTCATTCGGAGTTTTCCTTCATGCGCCGCTCACTCGTCATTGCCGGCTTCGCCACCACCTTGCTGGGCGGACTGACATCCGCTGACGCACAACAGCCCGTGTCGCGTGTGCAGGTCGGCGTGCTCGAATGTCGCGGCGGCGCCAGCGTCGGCTTCATCGTCGGTTCCGTCACCCATCTCGGCTGCGTGCTGCGCGTCGAAGGCGTGCCGGAAGACCGTTACATCGCTACCATCCAGAAGATCGGCCTCGATCTCGGCATCACCGAGGAAACCGCGTTGGCCTGGGGCGTGTTTGCGCCGACCGCGCAACTCGGGCCGGGCGATCTCTCCGGCAATTACGCGGGCGCGCAGGGAAGCGCCTCGCTCGGCGTCGGCGCCGGCGGCAACGCGCTGGTCGGCGGCTCCAACAATTCGATCGCGCTGCAGCCGCTCAGCCTGCAAGGCCAGGTCGGCGTCAACATTGCCGCCGGACTGGAGAGCCTGGAACTGCGCCCGGGACGGTAATTCGTTTCTCGTCGTCATTGCGAGGAGCGAAAGCGACGAAGCAATCCATCTTTCCCCGTGCTGAGACGTGGATTGCTTCGCTTCGCTCGCAATGACGATTAGGAAAGTACGCCTTTCATTACGCCGCACCGCAGCGACGATTTCTCACTTGCCAAATCTGGGAGGCAGGCAGAGCATTATCGCTTGCCGACCCAATCAAGGGCCGAGCTCCAACCAAGGAGGCGGCGAATGGGACAAGACGTCAGAAGTCCCCGAGGTCCACGGTGCATCGCGCTGGTGGGCCCTTTCCAAAGCGGTAAAACCACTCTTCTCGAAGCCATCCTCGCGCGAACGGGCGCGATCCACAAAGCCGGCAGTGTCGATGCCGGAACTTCCGTCGGCGACGCCAGCGCCGAGGCGCGTCATCACAAGATGAGCGTCGGGCTCACGGCAGCCACCACCACCTTCATGGGCGACACTTACACTTTTATCGACTGTCCGGGCTCGGTCGAGTTCGCGCATGACATGCGCGCCGCGCTGCCCGCGGTCGACGCCGCGATCGTGGTCTGCGAGGCGGACGAGAAGAAGCTGCCGCAGCTGCAGATCATCCTGCGCGAGCTGGAAGAGCTGAAAGTCCCGCGTTTTCTGTTCCTGAACAAGATCGACCGCGCCAACAAGCGCATCCGCGAGACGCTCGCGGTGCTGCAGCCGGCTTCCCGCGTGCCGCTGGTGCTGCGCCAGATTCCGATCTGGAACGGCGAGCTGATCGAGGGCTTTGTCGATCTCGCGCTCGAGCGCGCCTTCGTCTATCGCGAGCACAAGGCTTCCGAAGTGGTCGAGCTCAACGGCGGTAATCTCGATCGCGAGAAGGAAGCCCGCTTCTCGATGCTGGAGAAGCTTGCCGACCATGACGATGCGCTGATGGAACAATTGCTCGAGGACATCCAGCCGCCGCGCGATGCCGTGTTCGACGATCTCGCGCGAGAACTGCGCGAAGGGCTGATCTGCCCGGTACTGCTCGGCTGCGCGATCCGCGAGAACGGCGTGCTGCGGCTGTTGAAGGCGCTGCGGCACGAAGCACCCGACGTTGAGGCGACCGCCAAGCGCCTCGGCGTGGCCGCGACCAAGGACGCGCTGGGTTATGTGTTCAAGACCATACATTTGCAGCACGGCGGCAAGCTGTCGCTGACGCGTTTGCTGTCCGGTCATCTCGACGACGGCGCAACGCTGCAATCTTCCTCCGGTGGAAGCGGGCGCATCTCCGGCATTCTCGCCGTCAACGGCGCGTACGATAGCAAGCGGGCGGCGGCCGAAGCCGGCGACACCCTGGCGCTCGGCAAGCTCGATGCGATCAAGACCGGCGACACCGTCGGCAGCGGCAAGACCGCACCTGCATCGCTGCTGACGGTCGAGCCGACGGCCGGCGTGCTGTCGATCTCGATTGCGGCCACCGACCGCAAGGACGACGTCAAGCTCGGCCAGGCGATGCTCCGCCTCAACGAGGAGGACCCCTCGCTCACCATGGTGCAGAACCCGCGCACCCATGACACCGTGCTGTGGGGGCAGGGCGAGATGCATCTGCGCGTGGCGCAGGAGCGGCTCAAGGACCGCTTCGGCGTCAATGTCAAATCGCATCCGCCCGCGATCGGCTATCAGGAGACCATCCGGAAGACCATCACCCAGCGCGGCCGGCACAAGAAGCAGTCCGGCGGCCACGGCCAGTTCGGCGACGTGGTGCTCGACATCAAGCCGTTGCCGCGCGGCACCGGTTTCGAGTTCCACGAGAAGGTGGTCGGCGGCGCGGTGCCGCGCAACTATATCGGTGCGGTGGAGGAAGGCGTCGTCGACGGGCTGACGCGCGGGCCGCTCGGCTTCCCCGTGATCGATGTGCAGGTCACGCTGACCGACGGCTCCTATCACAGCGTCGACTCCTCCGATCTCGCGTTTCGTACCGCGGCCCGGATCGGCGTCAGCGAAGGCTTGCCGAATTGCCAGCCGGTGCTGCTGGAGCCGATCTACACCGTCGAGATCGTCTGTCCGAACGATGCGACCGCCAAGATCAACGCGATCCTGTCGGCGCGGCGAGGCCAGATCCTCGGCTTCGATACCCGCGAGGGCTGGCCGGGTTGGGATTGCGTGAGGGCGATGATGCCGGAGGCGGAGATCGGTGAGTTGATCGTCGAGCTCCGCTCGGCCACCGCCGGCGCCGGCAGCTTCACCCGCCAGTTCGACCACATGGCCGAAGTGACGGGCCGCGCCGCCGACCAGATCATCGCCGCCCACCGCGACGCGGCGTGATGGCTCCTGTCATTCCGGGGCGCTCGCGAGAGCGAGCGAACCCGGAATCTCGCGATTCTCAGGTGCGCAATTGTGGGCGCTGTCCTGGTCAGGGCGCTCGCGGCGGGGAATTAGGACACCGGGCGGTTCCGGTATGGGAACGCCGTGTTTCTACGGAATCCACTAAAGCTGTGGATAGCGGTAGGCTTACTCTTGCCGGAGGAGGAATTTCATTCCGTACAAATTTGCACCGGTAAGGGCCGCATAAGCGCGGCCCTTTTGATTCCGGGCGGGCGTCAGGGAATTAGTTACCGCCGTAATGAACTTCCGCGAGAACCGGTTCACTGTTCCCGTCTACCTCAACACACCGATTCTGCGGCGCTTGCGTTCGGATCAAGTTGATGTATTTTACATCATTGTCTTTGTTTCAAACATCACTTATCCTTCTCCACACGTGAGGCCGGTGTGATCACGTCGTTCCAGATGCGGGCAGCTCGGGCGCTGCTCGGGATTGATCAGAAGACCCTGGCTGAGCTTGCGGGCGTGTCGCTGCCGACCATCCAGCGGATGGAGGCGAGCACGGGCACCGTGCGGGGCGTCGTTGAATCGCTGATCAACGTGGTCGACGCGCTCAACCGGGCCGGTGTGGAGCTGATCGGCGAGCACGCGCGCAGCGACGGTGGTGGCCGCGGCGTTCGCCTGAAGCAGCCGGGGCCGCCGCGCCGCGTCGACACATAGAGCATCGCCTGCGACTGCCCGAGGCCGCGCGATGCAGCGGGGCATTGGGCAGCGGAGCATTGGGTATGAGCATCGCAAGCGAAAATGCGCGCGGCTTGCATTCACGGCGGCGGCCGAGCTTTGCCGAACTCTATATGCCGAAACTCGTCACGGTGTGGCGCGAGGGCTATGGGCTTTCCGATCTCCGCGCCGACGTGATCGCAGGACTGACGGTTGCGATCGTCGCGCTGCCGCTGTCGATGGCGATCGCGATCGCCTCCGGCGTGGAGCCGGGCCGCGGGCTCTATACCGCTGTCATCGGCGGCTTCATCGTCTCGCTGTTGGGTGGCAGCCGGTTTCAGGTCGGCGGGCCCGCCGGCGCCTTCATCGTGCTGGTGGCGGTCACAGTCGATCGCCACGGCGTCGATGGCGTGATCCTCGCGACCTTGATCGCCGGAATCATTCTGGTCATCGCCGGCTTCCTGCGGATCGGCACCTACATCAAGTTCATTCCCTATCCGGTGACTGTCGGCTTCACCGCAGGCATTGCGGTGATCATCTTCGCAAGCCAGCTCAAGGACCTCTTCGGCATCACGCTTAACGCCAAGGAGCCCAGCGCGCTGATCCCGAAACTCGCGGCTCTCGCCGGTGGATTGCCCACCGCCAATCTCTCGGCGATCGCCATTGCCGCCGCCAGCATCGCCATCATCGTGATCTTGAGGGCCCTTCGGCCGGCCTGGCCCGGCCTCCTGATCGCGGTGACGGCCGCGGCGCTGGCAACCTGGGCGCTGTCACTGCCGGTCGAAACCATCGGCACCCGGTTCGGCGGCATTCCCCGCGAATTGCCGCTGCCGGCATTGCCCGCATTTTCAATTGCGAAAGTGCAGGCGGTGCTGCCCGATGCGATCGCCTTCGCGCTGCTTGCGGCGATCGAGTCGCTGCTCTCGGCCGTGGTCGCCGACGGCATGACCGGCCGCCGCCATCGCTCCAATTGCGAGCTGGTGGCGCAAGGCGTCGCCAATATCGGCTCGGCATTGTTCGGCGGCATCTGCGTCACCGGGCTGATCGCGCGCACCGCAACCAACATCCGCGCCGGCGCGCACGGGCCAGTCGCGGGCATGCTGCATTCGGTGTTCGTGCTGCTCTTCATGCTGATCGCGGCACCGCTGGCGAGCTATATTCCGTTGTCGGCGCTTGCCGCGGTGCTTGTCGTGGTGGCCTGGACCATGGCGGAGAAACAGGAGTTCGCCACCCTGATCCGGTCCTCGCGCGGCGATGCGGTGGTGCTGCTTGCGACCTTCGGGCTCACGATCTTCCGCGACCTCACCGAAGGCATCGTGGTCGGTTTCGCACTCGGCGCGGTGCTGTTCATCAACCGCATGGCCGAGATGACCGGCATCGAGGCCGGCACGTCGTTTGCGATCGCCGATCGCGCCGATGACGGTAATGGCGAACGCGTGCCCTACGATCCCGAGCTCGCCGTCGAC
This sequence comes from Bradyrhizobium sp., assembly GCA_035487555.1. GTDB lineage: Bacteria > Pseudomonadota > Alphaproteobacteria > Rhizobiales > Xanthobacteraceae > Bradyrhizobium. The sequence continues at coordinate 16,441 of DATHMA010000204.1, forward strand.
CGCGATGTGCTGGTCTATCGCATCACCGGCGCCTTCTTCTTCGGCGCGGCCGCGGCGATCGGCAGCGTGCTCGACGGCATCGCCGACAAGCGCAAGGCGTTCGTGGTCGATTTCGCCGCGGTGCCGTTCCTGGATTCGACCGCGGCGAATGCGATGGGGCGCGTCGCCGCCAAGGCACGGCGGCAGGGCATCCAGCTCTTCATCACCGGCGCCTCGCCCACGGTGCGGCGCGCGCTGCTCACCCACGGCGTCAGCCCGCCGCGCGCGCGGTATCGCGAAACCATCGCGCGGGCCGTTGCCGACATCAAGAACAAGGCCGCCGGGGCCGCCGCAGCCTCGAACGATCTCGGCCCGCGAGCTAGCGCATGATTCGGAAAAGTGTTCCCGAAAAGATCACGCACAAACAAGTCGTCGCAGTCTTGGAGATGCACTCGCATAAGCATTTAATGACTTTGAGGACAGGCGGGACACAACGTCGCTTGTGACCCGAAGTCGCGTACGGATGGTGGAACCTCGCTTCCATGTGTTAATCTCCGTCCAGGCTGGAGTATTCGGGACGAGCGATGCCCGTTGGCGGCGCCACGACTGCGGAGCGCAACATCATCACGGTTCTCGCCGTCGATATGGTGGGATCAACGCGCCATATCGCCGCTTGCGATCCCGATGAGACGCAGGCCTTCCTGGATCATTGGCTGGATCACATCCGCACTTCGGTGGAGCGCGTCGGAGGACAGATCGTTCACTATGCGGGCGATGGCGGCATCGCCATCTTTGGTTGGCCAAGCGCCTATGAGGATCACGCCGATCGCGCCTGCATCGCGGCGTGGGACATTCAGAGCCACAGCGCGGCGACCGGACCGGGCGGAGCTCCGGTCAATTTTCGCGTCGGTGTTCATTCCGGCCTGGTGGGCCTGCGCAAGGGTGGTCGCAACGCGAACTACCGGTTTGACGTTACGGGCGCGACCGTGCATGTCGCCGCCAAGCTGCAGCAAGGAGCATCTGCGGGCGAGGTCCGTCTCACTGCCGAGACCGCAAGATTGTGCCGATCGCCCCTTGAGCTCGCGCCGTGCGACGCCGCGGGCGGTGTCGTCGAGATTTACCGGCTGAATGCCCGGCCAAGAGACGTCGATTACAACGACGTTGCCCGCCGTTATCAAAATCCGATTGTGGGTCGCGCGGACGAGCTTGAGGCCCTGCATGAACGACTCCCGAGGCCAGGTGGCAGGAGTGCTTCCCTCGCCGTGATCGGCGAACCAGGTATCGGCAAGAGCCGTCTTGCCGCGGCCGCGCTGACCGACGCGCTGACGTCGGACGTGAGATGCTGTGTCTTCAACGGCGCCGCACAAAGGCGTGTTACTGCATTTGCCGCCGCCCGCACCCTGGTTGGCGATCTGCTCGCTGCAAGCAGCTTCTCGTCGGACGGTCAGTTTCGCGAGGCGCTCGCCGAATTGGGGCTCGATGCGAACGATCGCAGGGCGCTTGAAAGCTTGTTCATCGTCGAAAAATCGCGCACGCGCCAGAGATTGAATGACAATACGCAAACGCAAATTGCGCGTGCGCTTGTCAACGCATTCCTGTCTTTGGCGCTCAGCCGGCCGACTCTTTTATTGGTCGAAGACCTCCAGTGGATCGATGCGGAAAGCCGTCATTTCCTGAAATTGCTCGCACGCGCAAATGCTCCACAGCCGTTGTGCATATTGCTGACAGGACGTCCGGAGTCGTCAAACCAGGCCGTCGACATCGTTGAATCGCTCATTCATCTGCAGCCGTTGTCGCCGGACAATATGGAGGCTTTGGGCCGTCAGTTGTGGCCGAAAGATCGTTCTTCAGCTGTGCTTGCCAGAGCTATCGATCGCGCCGACGGTGTACCTTTTATATTGGAGGAATTTTTGCGCTCGGCGGACGCGACGAGCGCAATGAGCGAACAATCGCTGCCTCAGAGCGTCGAATCCGTAATACATGCCCGGCTACAGCGGCTTCCGCCGAAAATAAAGACATTCGCGCAGACACTCAGCCTGTTGGGAGAGGAGGTTGAAATCCAACTGGCTACGGTGGTGCTCGGCGTGGACGTTAGCGAGCTGCTGAACGCATTATTCGAACTCGACAGATTTTCATTCATCCACCCGCTTGCGGGGCACTCGGTGCGCTTCAGACATCAGATTATCGCCGAGGCCTGTGCAAACACGATACCGCGCGATCAGCGCCGAGAAATCCATCGGACTGCGATCCAGGCAATTACCCGGCGTTACCCAAATCTGCACGGTCAGCACGAACGGCTGGCCTTCCATGCCGAGGAAGCCGGAGATGTTGACGCCTCGCTCAGCTATCTCTGGGAAGCTGCGGTCGAAGCGCGCCGGAACGCTGCCGCCTCGTCAGTCAGCCTGATATATGACCGCGCGCTCAGGCTCATTGAGCGTCTTGGGACGGCTGCCGAGGAAAGATATGTCGATTTCGGTCGAATGAGTTTCGCTTTGATGTTGCAGCTCGGTGAGTTCGACAAGGTGAACAAGCATCTGCCGCGTACCTTGGAGCTGGCGCAGCGTCAGGGGAGAGCCGCGCAGGTGTGCAGCGTTCAATCGCAACTTGGGATGATTTACTGGTTTGAGGGGCGGTACGAAGAAGGGTTGCAGGTAACGAGCGAGGGATTGAAAACGGCCCGCGCATTGGGATCGCCAGCGCTGATATTTTCGAATCAGACCGTAATGGCGAACGTGTTGTTTGCAATGGGCGATGTCGATCGCGCGATTGCCGAGATCGATGAGCTGAATGAACTGCTCGTGGGAGATCTCGAAACTGCCCGGCTCGGGACACCGGCTAATCCGAAATGCACGGTTCTGGGATTCAGGAGCTGGTTCATGAATGCGACGGGTCAATATGGGGAGGCACTTGAATTCGCATCCCGCGCATTGGCGCTCGCAGTTCGCGAACAGGATTTGTACGGTGAGGTGCTCGCCCGCATTGCGATGGGGCGGAATCTCCTCATGCTTCACCGAAATGAGGACGCTGCGAAGTGTTTGTCAATTGCCTGTGAGATTGTCGAGCGCAACGGTTACGATACGATCAAGGCGAACCTGACCGGAGCAATAGCGACCGCGCTGGCGCGCACGGGCAAAGCGCATCAGGCCCTCGGCCTGGTCCAGGCCTGTATGGAAAGCGGCATGCATCTGCGGACGGGTCAGATGGAGGTGTCTTATCTCTATGCTGGCTATGCCGAGGCCCTTGTTCGGAGTGGCGAGTCGGAGCGCGGGCTGCGCGCCCTGGATTGGGCTCTTGCTATCGCCAAGACCGTCAAGAATCCGTGGCTGACTGTCGAATGCCTCGGTTTGAGGGCGCGGCTGCTCGCGGAGACGAAGCCTGACGCCCCCTGCGTCGCTCAGGATATCGCCGAAATGCGCGCGATTTGCGATCAATATGGTGTCGTTGCCTGGGGCGTGCCGCGGCTCGTGGCCTGATCGAGGTTGCGATCGCGTTGTCCATTCTAGCGCATGATGCGCACCCCGGAAGGGCCGCGCAAGCGCAAACGATGTGGTGATGATTCATCCCACGGTCATCACCTTGCGAAAATATGTCCGTAAACGCTTGATGCCCTTGGGGACAAGCCGGGCACCATACGGCTTGTGACCCGAAGTCGCGGACGGATGGTGGAACATTGGTTCCCCCGTGTTATTCTGCGTCCCAAGTAGAGTATCCGGGGCAATCGATGGCCGTTGGTAGCGTCACCACCGCGGAGCGCAACATCATCACGGTCCTCGCCGTCGATATGGTGGGGTCGTCGCGCCATATTGCCGCTTGCGATCCCGATGAGGCGCAGGCGTTCCTGGACAATTGGCTGGATCACATCCGCAATTCGGTGGAGCGCGCCGGCGGACAGATCGTCCACTATGCCGGGGACGGCGGCATTGCCATCTTTGGCTGGCCCAGCGCGTATGAGGATCACGCCGATCGCGCCTGCATCGCGGCCTGGGACATTCAGGGTCACAGCGCGGCGACCGGGCCGGGCGGACATCCCGTCAATTTTCGCGTCGGCGTTCATTCCGGGCTGGTGGGATTGCGCAGGGGCGGCCGCAACGCGATCTACCGTTTTGACGTGGCCGGCGCGACCGTGCACGTCGCCGCCAAGCTGCAGCAAGAGGGGGCTCCGGGCGAGGTCCGCCTGACCGCGGAGACCGCGGGACTATGCAGATCGCCCCTCGAATTGACGCCGGCCGACTACTCGTCCGACCAGGTCGTCGAAGTCTATCGGCTGAATGCCCGGCCAAGAGACGTCGATCACAACGACGTCGCTCGCCGCTATCAAAATCCGATTGTCGGTCGTGCGGATGAGCTTGCCGCACTGCGCGAACGGCTGCCGCGATCGGGCGGCAAGCGGGCTTCCATTGCCCTGGTTGGCGAGCCCGGCATCGGCAAGAGCCGTCTCGCTGCTGCCGCGATGTCGGATGCGCTCGCATCCGACGTCCGGTTCTGCGTGTTTTACGGGGCCGTGCAACGGCGCACGACGGCGTTTGCCGCTGCCCGCGCGCTGGTCGGGGATATGCTGGGCGTACGCGGCTCATCGTCGGTCGATCATCTTCACAAGGCGCTCGCAGGCCTGACGATCGAAGCCGGCGATCGCAAGATGCTGGAAACCCTGTTCATTGTCGAAGAGCATCAGCCTCGCCGGCGCAAGAGCGACTACACCCCGACGCAGATTGCGCGCGCGCTGGTGAACGCCTTCGTGACGCTGGCTCTTACCGGCCCGACCCTTGTGCTGATCGAGGATCTGCAGTGGATCGACCCGGAAAGCCGTCAATTCCTGAAAATGCTCGCGCGTGCCGATACGGCGCATCCGCTTTGCGTCCTGCTGACCAGCCGGCCGGAAGCGATCAACGAGGCCGTCGATATCGCGGAATCGATCATTCGTCTGCAGCCGCTATCGCGGACGGATATGGAAGCCCTGGGACGCCAGTTGTGGAACCAGGACTGGCCGGCGGCGCTGCTGGCGCGATCGATCGAGCGCGCCGACGGCGTGCCGTTCATCCTGGAGGAGCTGCTGCGCTCGGCGGACGCAACGGGTGCGGCAGGCGGCCAGTCGCTGCCGCAAAGTGTGGAGTCCGTGATCCATGCGCGGCTGCAGCGGTTGCCGCAGAGGATCAAGACATTCGCCCAGTCGCTCAGCCTGCTCGGAGAAGAGGTCGAAATCCAACTGGCGACCGCCGTGCTCGACGTGGAGGTCGACGAGTTCCTGAGCGCCCTGTTCGAGCTGGAGCGGTTCGCGTTCGTCCATCCGCTGGCCGGTCACTCCATGCGCTTCCGGCACCAGATGATCGCCCAGGCCTGCGCCAATACCATTCCGCGCGACCGGCGCCAGAAAATCCATCGCGCCGCCATCCGCACCATCACCCAGCAATATCCGAGCCTCCACGGCCGCTATGAACAGCTTGCGTTCCACGCAGAAGAAGCCGGTGAAGCCGAACTGGCGCTCGGCTATCTCTGGGAAGCGGCGCTGGAAGCCAGACGAAATTCCGCGGCGACGTCACTGAACCTGATCTTTGACCGCGCGCTTAGCATCGTTGCCAGTCTTGGCGAGGTGGCGGAAGAGAAATACGTCGATTTCGTTCTCATGAGTTTCCCCTCGATGTTGCAGCTCGGCGAATTCGACAAGATGCGCACGCATCTGGCGCGCGCCATGGAGCTGGCCCAGCGCCAGGGCATAGCGGCGAAGGTATGCGGCGCCCAGGCACATCTTGGCATGATCTGCTGGTTTGAGGGCCGGTATGAGGAGGGGCTGCTGGTGACGAGCGAAGGGCTGGAAATGGCCCGCGCGCTGGAGTCGCCCGCACTCATCTTCTCAAACCAGATCATGATGGCAAACCTGCTGCATGGCATGGGTGAATTCGCCCGGGCGATTTTGGTGCTGGACGAATTGAATGATGTGCTCAAGGCGATTCCCGAAACGTCGAAGCTCGGCGCGCCGGCGTCCCCCCGCTGCCTGGTGCCGGGATTTCGGAGCTGGTTCCTCAACGCAACGGGCCCCTATGATGATGCGCTCGACTATGCGCACCAGGCGCTCGAGATCGCGGTTCGCGAACAGGATGCCTATGGCGAAGTGCTGTCCCGCCTGACGATGGCGCGCAACCTGCTCATGCTGTATCGCAACGAGGACGCCGTCGAATGCCTTTCGGCCGCCAGAGAGATCATCGAACGCAACGGTTACGATGCGGTCAAGGCGAATTTGGCCGGGACGATCGCAACAGCGCTCGCGCGCATCGATCGTGCGCCCGAGGCGGTTCGGCTGGTGGAGGAATGCCTGCAAAGCAGGATGCATTTGCGGACCGGCCAGGTGGAAGTGTGCCAGCTTTACGCCGGCTATGCGGAAGCGCTGGTCGGGGTCGGTGACACCGTGAACGGATTAGCCGCGCTCGATCATGCCGTTTCGATCGCCAGAACGATCAGGAATCCTTGGCTCACCGTCGAATGCCTTTGCTTGAGGGCACGCCTGCTGGCGGAAATGTGCCCCGGCGACGGCCGCATCGGCCAGGACCTCAACGAGGTGCGGGCGATCTGCGACCGGTCCGGCGTCGTCTCCTGGGACCTGTCGCGGCTCGTGGCCTGAGAGAACGATCACTCGGCGGCTGCTTCTTCGCGTTTGATCGCTGCCGATTCCGTGCAACTACCTTGACGAGAATTTATCGCGAAGTACAATCTCATCAGAGCGATGTTCGCAGCATGCCGTCGCTGTTGCGCCAGCCGTCCTGCTTTGCGTCCAATTTGTTTCGACCCACGGTTGCAAGCCGCCCCAGCTTGTGAACCGGCTCACAAACGAGCCGACATAAAAACCATACGATTGAAGAGCATTCGATAGAGTCACCAAGGAGGGTTTCGCGATGCGTCGTCTCGTCTTCCCGATCGGCCTTGCGATACTCCTAGCCACGACTGCCGGGATGCGCCCTGCGGGCGCCGATCCAGTCTATGTCGACCAGGGCCAGCAATGGACGCCGGCGGAGAGGGCGGATTTCTACACGCGCGATCAGGGCTCGCGCCTGATCAGGCTTTCCTGGCTAAAGGCATTGAAAGGCAAGGACGGACGGCCGTTCCTCGCCGACAGCATGTCCCGCTATGGCTTCCTGCCAAACCCGGACAATCGCTTCGGCCTTCCCGTCGGCTTCAATACGACAGGTGCAGCTGGATCCGAGCTCGTCGGCGCCAACTGCTCCAGTTGTCATACGAGGCAAATCGAAGTCGCCGGCAAGGCCTACCGCATCGATGGCGGACCGTCCTTGACCGATTACCAGGCGTTCCTGGCCGATCTCGACAAGGCGGTCGGCGATGCCCTCGCCAATGATGCGTCGTTCGCGGCGTTTGCCGCTGATGAATCTCCGACGCCCGCTCCCGCCGATGTTGCGAAACTGCGCAAGAGGGTCGATGCCTGGTACCGGCGCTATCATGCGTGGGCGAGTGCGACATTGCCGCCGACCGGCTGGGGAATCGGACGCCTGGACGCCATCGGGATCATCTTCAACCGCATGTCCGGCACCGACGTCGGGCCACCGCCCGACAGGTTGATCCCGGAGAACATGCGGTACGGCGACGCTGCGGTACGCTATCCATTCCTGTGGAATTCGCCGACACAGGCCCTTACGGATTGGGGCGGCTTTGTCTTGAACGGAAACGACGTTTTCGCATTGTCCCGCAACACGGGGCAGGCTTTGTCATTCGCCGACTTCGAGCCAAAGCCCTTGTTCTGGTTCATCTTCAGCTATGCCAACACCATTGACTTCGATGGAGTGACCAGGATCGAGGAACTGCTCCACGAGATCGGACCGCCGAAATGGCCGAAGGAATGGCCGCTCGACCAGGCGCTCGCGAAGACAGGGGAAGCGATCTACAAGAAGCAGTGCAGTGACGGCTGTCACGAGAAAAAGGACTTGTTCTCGTGGGTCAAGCCTTTGACCTGGATTACGCCGTCGGCCTGGGTCACGCCGGTCCAGAATGTCGGCACCGACACCCACCAGTTCGATGAGCTCGCCTGGAAGGTCAAGACCGGTACGATGGAGGGAGCGGGCATCCCCTTCATCGCCAAGCGGCTCGATAAGGAGGATTATGGCGTCCACATGATGTTCAGCGCCGTCGCAGGCTCGATTGGGGCATACAAGTTCAATCTCGGCAAGGCTTTCAGCCCCGCGGACGGTTTCGGCACCTTGTCGGCTGATGGGCAAGCGACGCCGCCGAAAACGACACCAGGTGCACCGCCGACGCAGCCGCCCACGCCGGACAGCCTGACGATCGAAAGCGGGACGGTTCTCAGCCGTACCCTGCATAAAGGCGCCTACGAGGCGCGCGTGCTGGAGGGCATTTGGGCCGCGGCGCCTTATCTGCACAACGGCTCGGTGTCGACCTTGGCGGATCTGCTTGAGCCGCCGGCAAAGCGCAAGACGTCATTCCGTCTTGGTCCGAAATACGACATTAAAGATATCGGTCTCGCCGAGACGCAGGATCCGTCGAGTCCGCCCCGCACCGCCACCGGCTGCGACAAGCTCAACTCGGGAGAGAGCAATTGCGGTCACGACTTCGGCACGAGCCTGAGTGCGGACGACAAGAAGGCGCTGCTTGAATATTTGAAGACGCTTTGAAACCTCAGCGGCCGTCCTTTTCAAGCCGGCTGATTTCATGAACACTGTCGCTGTCTCTGGGACGGCGATGGTGCCAAGCATGCTCGACTCAAGCCGCAACATTGCGCTCGCCTGCGCGCTCAGCGCGCTCGCCGGCTATGTCGACGGCATCGGCTACCTGCATCTCGGCGGCCTGTTCGTCTCCTTCATGAGCGGCAACTCGACGCGGATGGCCGTCAGCCTCGCCGCGGGCCATTTCGCCTCGGCGGCTGAGGCGCTCGGCCTGATCGTGCTGTTCGTCTTTGGCGCCGCCTGCGGCAGCCTGATCGTGCTCGGCCGCGGCATCCACCGCCAGCCCTGGCTGCTGGCAGTGGAAGCCCTGCTGTTGATCGCGGCCGGGCTCGCGCACACAATCGGTTTCGATCGATTGGCGATCTCCATCATCGTGCTGGCGATGGGGCTGGAGAACGCGGTGTTTCAGATCGAAGGCGGCGGCGGGCTTGGCCTCACCTATGTCACGGGCGCGCTGGTCAAGGTCGGCCAGCTCATCGCCGCCGCGGTGACCGGCGGGGCGCGGTTTGCATGGGTGCCGAACCTCCTGCTCTGGGCGGCGCTGGTGGTGGGATCGGTTGGCGGTGCGCTGGCCTATCGGTGGATCAATCTGGCGGCGATCTGGTTTGCCGCCGGTGCGGCATTAGCGCTGACGGCCCTCGTCGCCGCGACGATCCATCGGTAGCATTGACTTAAGGCCCCGCTTGCCCGATTGGACGGTCATGACCGCCACAAGGCTCCGCGCCGCATGTCTGATCGGATGGCCGGCCGCGCATTCGCGCTCGCCGCTGATCCATCATTATTGGCTGCGCACGCTCGGCATCGAAGGCGGCTATGTCATCGAGGCGGTGCCGCCGGATGATTTGCGGGATTTCGTGCTGCGGCTGTCGCTGCGCGGCTTCGCCGGCGCCAATGTCACCATTCCGCACAAGGAGAATGTGCTGGAGCTCTCCACGCCCGACGCGCGCGCTCGCGCCATCGGCGCCGCCAACACGCTGTGGTTTGCGGACGGCGAGTTGCACTCGACCAACACCGACGTCGAAGGCTTCATCAACAATCTCGACGCCTGCGCGCCCGGTTGGGACAAGGCCGACGAGGCGCTGGTGCTGGGCGCCGGCGGCTCTTCGCGCGCGGTGGTGTTCGGCCTGATCGAACGCGGCATCAAGCGCGTGCATCTCGTCAACCGCACACTTGCCCGCGCGCAGGTGCTGGCTGGGAGATTCGGTGAGGCGGTTCAACCCGCCAAATGGGAGCAGATCGGCGAGCTGCTGCCACGCGCCAGATTATTGGTGAACACGACCTCGCTCGGCATGCACGGCCAGGGCGCGCTCGAGGTCGATGTCGGCCGGTTGCCGGCTGAGGTAGTCGTTGCCGACCTCGTCTACGTGCCGCTGGAGACGGAGCTGCTGAAAGCCGCCAAGGCGAGGGGGCTTCGGACCGCCGATGGGCTCGGCATGCTCCTGCACCAGGCCGTGCGCGGCTTTGAATTGTGGTTCGGCCAGCGTCCGCAGGTGACGCCGGAGCTTCGTGCGATCGTCGAAGCCGATCTCACAAAGGTTTGACGCTGGAATACAGTGCGCCATTCGGGGTCTGCAGGTAGATAACGTCCGCCCCCCCGCCGGAGATTCCCCATGCTTGCCCGCCGTTCGACCTTTCGCCGCCCGTTGATCGCTGTTCTGATGGTGGCTGCTTCCACTGTCTACGCCCTTGCGCAAAAGGCACCGGTTCCGACCCGGGTGCGCGGCACCATCGAAGCCGTCGACGGCGATACCCTCACGGTGAAGTCGCGCAGCGGCGAGGACGTCAAGCTGCACATGACCTCGGACATGATGGTCGTCGGCATTACCAAAATTTCGTTGTCCGACATCAAGGTCGGCTCCTTCATCGGCACCACCACCGTGCCGGGTGCCGACGGCATGCCGACCGCGGTCGAAGTTCATGTGTTTCCGGAAAACATGCGCGGCACCGGTGAGGGCTCGCGGCCCTACGACCTCAAGCCGAATTCGACCATGACCAATGCCACGGTGTCGGAGAGCGTCGTCAGCAATGACGGCCACACCATCATGGTCAAATACAAGGACGGCGAGAAGAAAGTGCTGGTCACGCCGGAGACGCCGGTCGTGACCTATGTTCCCGGCGACAAGTCCGACTTGAAACAGGGCGCCAAGGTCATCGCCTTCATGAAGCAGCTGCCGGACGGTTCCTTCGAGACCAACCGCGTCAGCGTCGGCCGCGACGGGCTGACTCCGCCGATGTAACGTTCAGGTCTGCGCGTACGTAGACACCAACGTCGTTCCGAGTTGGGTCATTCCGACCCGCCCGGAAATGACGGTGGTCGCCTTTCACTATCGTGATCTCACGTGACAGGAATAGCCCTGTCTTTGCGGGGTTGCCGTGATTGATCACCGCAACAGCCCTGGAGGGACAAGGCTATGCTGAAACTGAACTCACGGATGCCGCGCTTGCTCGTGGCCTCGTTCACCGCCATCACCGTTCTTGCGTCGTCCGCATGGGCGCAGCAGACGCCGCCGGTCCGCATTCGCGGCACCATCGAGAGCGTCGACGGCAGCACGCTCGGCATCAAGACCCGCGAAGGCACCGATGTTAAGGTCAAGATGACCGACAACGTCGCGGTGTTCGCCGTGGTCAAGACCGAGCTGTCCCAGATCAAGGAAGGCTCCTATATCGGTGTCTCCGCGATGCCACAGCCGGACGGTACGCAGAAGGCGTTCGCGGTCCACATCTTCCCGGAGAACCAGCGCGGCGCCGCCGAAGGTTTTCGGCCCTGGGACGCGCGCGCCAACTCGACCATGACCAATGCGACCGTCGCCGAGACGGTGAAGGGCACGGACGGTCAGAACATCATGGTGAAGTACAAGGATGGCGAGAAGAAAGTCGTGGTGCCGCCGGATACGCCGATCGTCACCTTCGTCGCCAGCGACATGTCGGAAGTAAAGCCGGGCGCCAAGATCATCATCTTCGGCGCGGCGAAGAAGGAAGACGGCACGCTGGAGGCCAATCGCGTCAATGTCGGCCGCGACGGGATTACGCCTCCGATGTGACTTTTATGTTTGCGCTTGCGCAAACATAAAAGTCATCCCGGGGCGCGCGTAGCGCGAACCCGGGATCTAGCGCCGCAAATTCCGCTTCACCCTCTCCCACGCGACCGGGGTAAACCCCGGTCGCGTCTTTTATTTTGCGCAAGTCGGGCAGGCCCGACTTGCGGTGGGAGAGGGTGGCTTCGCGAAGCGAAGCCGGGTGAGGGGTTGTCTCCACAGGCGAGCTTGCGGATAGAACCCCTCATCCGGCGCCATAGCCGATGCGAAGCATCGGCGTCGTACTAAGAACGGCGGCCTGAAGGCCGCCTATGCCACCTTCTCCCACAACGGGAGAAGGGAAGAGGAGTCCGGGACAACAGTGATTGTGGCTCTAGACCGCCAGCACCTTGTCGTCGATCTCGGCAATCGTGTTGATGCCGCACAGACCCATGGTGGTCTCAAGCTCCTTCGCGATCAGGCTGATCGCCTTTGCGACGCCCTCTTGTCCGCCGGCGCCCAGGCCGTAGGCGTAGGCGCGGCCGATCATGCAGGATTTGGCGCCGAGCGCGAGCGCACGCATCACGTCCTGGCCGGAGCGGATGCCGCCGTCGAACATGACTTCCATTTGCGAGCCGACGGCATCGACGATCTCCGGCAGCGCCTCGATCGACGACGGCGCGCCGTCGAGCTGGCGGCCGCCATGGTTGGAGACGACCAGCGCCTGCGCGCCGCTTTTGGCCGCGATCTCCGCATCCTCGACGTCGAGAATGCCCTTCAGGATCAGCTTGCCCGGCCAGATCGAGCGGACCCAGTCGACATCCTTCCAGTTCAGCGAGGTGTCGAACTGCGAATTGATCCAGGTCGAGAGCGAGGTGATGTCATCGCTGATCTTCAGATGGCCGGCGAGATTGCCGAAGGTCTTGCGCTTGCCCTGCAACACGCCCGCGACCCAGGCCGGCTTGGTGGCGAAGTCGATCAGCTTCGACAGCGACCATTCCGGCGGCACGGTCATGCCGTTCTTGATGTCCTGGTGGCGCTGGCCGATCACCTGCAGGTCGACGGTGAGCACCAGCGCCGAGCATTTCGCCGCGATCGCGCGCTCGATCAGCGCCTTGATGAAGCCGCGGTCCTTCATGACGTAGAGCTGAAACCAGAACGGCTTGTCGACGGCGGCTGCGATGTCCTCGATCGAGCAGATCGACATCGTGCTTTGGGTGAAGGGGATGCCGGCCGCTTGCGCCGCGCGGCAGGCGTAAATCTCGCCGTCGCCATGCTGCATGCCGAGCAGGCCGACGGGCGCGAGGATCAGGGGCAGCGCGGAAGGCTCGCCTAGAATCGTCGTCGACATGTCGCGCTTGGAAACGTCGACCAGGATGCGCTGGCGCAGCTTGATCTGCTGCAAATCCTCGCGATTGGCGCGCAGCGTCTCCTCGGCATAGGAACCGCGATCGGCGTAGTCGAAAAACGCCTTCGGCACGCGGCGCTGGTGCAGCGTGCGCAGATCGTCGATGCAGGTGATGTGCTTCATGAACGCTTCCGTCCCTTCTTGTATTGGCAGCTTTGGTGGTCATCTAGCATGGTTGGGTAGCCTGCAACATCGCTTCGCGATGAGAGCCGGGAGAACACGCATGAGCACGCCGCGCAGCAAGGGCGAAAAGGCCGACAGCGAGGAAAAGCGCCGACTCGACGACGCCCTGGAGGAGGGGCTGGAAGAGACCTTTCCGGGCTCTGATCCGGTCAACGTGACCCAGCCGGCGCCCTCGCAGGGCGATCGGCATATCCGCCGCAAAGGCTAAGGCTCGTTGCTTGGTCCAGTAATCTCAAGTGTTAACAAATACTTAACGGAAGGGCTGTGCGTCGGTTCCGGGGTAATGATTCATCATATTTTTTGAAGCCATTTTAGCCCCGGAGGCCTTATAACCCGGTGACGCGCCAGCGATTTCGCAACTGGTTGGAACGCTTGGCACCTTCCCGCCATTTCGAGTTGCGGGCGTAGGGGTTTCTGGGGGTTATATGAGCCGCAATTATTTCGGTACCGACGGGATTCGGGGCCGCGCCAACGGGCTGATCACGCCGGAGCTCGCGCTCAAGGTGGGACAAGCCGCGGGCCTGGTGTTCCAGCGCGGCGAGCACCGTCATCGGGTCGTGATCGGCAAGGATACCCGCCTGTCCGGCTACATGATCGAATACGCCATGGTTGCGGGCTTCACCTCGGTTGGCATGGACGTGCTCCTCGTTGGCCCGATGCCGACGCCGGCGGTGGCGATGCTGACGAAGTCGATGCGCGCCGATCTCGGCGTCATGATCTCCGCCTCCCACAATCTGTTCGAGGACAACGGCATCAAGCTGTTCGGCCCGCAGGGCTTCAAGCTCTCCGACGACGTCGAGAAGCAGATCGAGCAGTTACTCGATGAATCCATCGACAAGAAGCTTGCGCAGAGCGCGAGTCTCGGCCGCGCCCGCCGTATCGACGGCGTGCATGACCGCTATATCGAATTCGCCAAGCGCACGCTGCCGCGCGATCTTTCGCTGGACGGCCTTCGCGTCGTGGTCGATTGCGCCCATGGCGCCGCCTACAAGGTGGTGCCGGAAGCGCTGTGGGAATTGGGCGCGGACGTCATCGCGATCGGCGTCGAGCCGGACGGTTTCAACATCAACAAGGAATGTGGCTCGACCGCGCCGGACGCGCTGTGCCGTAAGGTGCGCGAGATGCGCGCCGATATCGGCATTGCGCTCGACGGCGACGCCGATCGCGTCATCCTGGTCGACGAGCGCGGCCATATCGTCGACGGCGACCAGTTGCTTGCGGTGATCGCGCAGAGCTGGAAGGAAGACGGCCGGCTGTCGAAGCCGGGCATCGTCGCCACCGTGATGTCCAATCTCGGTCTCGAGCGTTTCCTGGAAGGCCTTGGCCTCGAGACGCTGCGCACGCCGGTCGGCGATCGCTACGTGCTCGAGCGCATGCTCTCCGGCGGCTACAATCTCGGCGGCGAGCCCTCCGGCCACATCATCCTCTCCGACTACGCCACGACCGGTGACGGCTTCGTCGCCGCGTTGCAGGTGCTCGCGGTGGTGCAGCGGCTGCGCCGTCCGGTGTCGGAGGTCTGTCACCGCTTCGATCCGCTGCCGCAGATCCTCAAGAACGTGCGTTATCGTTCCGGCAAGCCGCTCGACGACGCCGAGGTCAAGTCCGCGATCTCTGACGGCGAGCAGCGCCTCAACGGCCACGGCCGCCTGCTCGTTCGTTCTTCGGGCACCGAGCCCGTGATCCGCGTGATGGGCGAGGGCGACGATCGCATCCTGGTCGAGGAAGTGGTCGACCACATCGTCTCCGCGCTCGGCCACGCCGCTGCTGCCGCGGCCTGATCGTAGGCAAACGCTGCTCTTTCTTCACCTCTCCCGATGGGAGAGGTGAAACGCCCCGCGCTGCCAAGGGCTTCGCTATCACTTGCATCGCTGCCATTAGCTTATGGTGGTAGTCGAACGCGTCGTCGTCGTCGTAGGAACAGCGTGTGAACACGCGAATCCTGCCGGGAATGCCGCATTGAACAAGCCTGTGATATCGGAGGAAGTGCTGGGCGAACCGGTGCTGGTGGACGACGTCGCGCCGAGCACTGTTACGAAGGCGGTCGCTGCCGGTCCGGCCTATGTTGTGCTGATCGGAATCAGCTTCTCGCATTTCCTCAACGACACCATGCAGTCGTTGATTGCCTCCGTGTATCCGATCCTCAAAGACGCCTATGCGCTGAACTTTGCGCAGATCGGCATGATCACGCTGGCGTTCCAGTTCACCGCTTCGCTGCTGCAGCCGGTGGTCGGACACATGACCGACAAGAAGCCGCAGCCGTTCTCGCTCTCGGTCGGCATGGGCTCGACCTTTGTCGGCCTGCTCTTGCTTTCCGTCGCCGGCACCTATCCGACCATCCTGATCGCCGCCGCACTCGTCGGCCTCGGTTCGGCGGTGTTTCATCCGGAATCCGCGCGCATCGCGCGCCTCGCCTCGGGCGGACGGTATGGATTTGCGCAATCGGTGTTTCAGCTCGGCGGCAGTTTTGGCACCTCGATGGGGCCGGTGCTCGCGGCGCTGATCGTGGTGCCGTTCGGTCAGCCCTCGATCGCCTGGTTCTCCAGCATCGCCTTTCTCGCCATCCTGATCCTCTGGCGGATCGGGTTGTGGTACAGGCCGCAGATCGCAAACAAGAAGGTGGCGAAGGTCACGCCGCATCCGGATGCGCCGAGCTCGAGGCGGGTCGCGGTCGCGCTCGCCGTGCTGGTGGCACTGTTGTTCTCCAAGCAGCTCTACGTGTCGAGCCTGTCGAGCTATTACATCTTCTATCTGATCGACAGGTTCGGCGTATCGACCCAGGCGGCGCAAATCTATCTCTTCATCTTTCTTGCCGCGAATGCGGTCGGCGCGTTCTTCGGCGGACCGCTCGGCGACCGCTTCGGACGCAAGATCGTGCTGTGGTTCTCGGTGCTCGGCGCGCTCCCGTTCACGCTGGCGCTGCCCCATGTCGGGCTCTATGCGAGTGCGGTGCTGACGATCATCATCGGCCTTGTGATCTCCTCGACGACGTCCTCGATCATCGTGTTCGCGCAGGAGCTGGTGCCGCATCGCTTCGGCATGATCTCAGGCGTGTTTTTCGGTGTTGCCTTTGGCATCGGCGGGTTAGGCGCAGCCGCGCTCGGCAAGCTCGCCGACTACACCTCGATCGAGTTCGTCTATCAGGTCTGCGCGTTTCTGCCGGCGATCGGCTTGCTCGCTGTGTTCCTGCCGAAGATGCCGCAGCACGCGCGCTAGGGCATGATCCGGAAAAGTGTGAAGCGGTTTTCCCTGCGACAAACGCGTAGCGTTTGCGCGGAGATCATGCCTAATTAAGAAGTCGTCGCGCGCTCATCTCGTCAACACATCGTTAGCGATTGGGGCGAGGGCGCCACATCGTGGCGCGCGTCCAAAGGCTTGCTCACAAAATATCAACCTTAAAAATTAGGGTTAAGCGCCGCTTAAGCTTTTGGTGGCATCGTCCGGCCGTGAGTTTCAGATTGTGAGGCCATCCTTGTCTGCCTCACTGGCCAAGAGGACGAAGCCAATGCGTAGCGTTAAATTATTGATTGCCGCCGGAGCGGCGTCGCTGATGTCCACCGCGGCGTTTGCCGCCGACATGCCCATTATGCCCCCGCCGCCGGCCATGTACGCACCGCCGCCGCAACCGTGCTGCGATTTCGGCGGCTGGTATCTGCGCGGCGACATCGGCTTCAGCAACCAGCAGGTCAAGGACATGAAGCTGAATAACCCGGCAGCCTATTCGGGTCTCTCGAGCTTCGAACAAACCACCAACTTCGACGCCGCGCCCACCTTCCAGGTCGGTGTCGGTTATCAGTTCAACAACTGGTTCCGCGCTGACGTCACCGGTCAATATCGCGGCAAGTCCAACTTCAAGGGCACCGACAATTTCACCTTCCCCTGGGGTGGCGGTACGGCTAGCGGCATCGACAACTACAACGCCAGCAAGTCGGAAGTGCTGGTTCTCGCCAACGCCTATGCCGATCTCGGAACCTGGTGGTGCGTGACGCCCTTCATCGGTGCCGGTGTCGGTGCTGCGCGGGTGTCGATCAACGGCTTCACTGACACCGGCGCCAACAACGCGAACTTCACGGCGCTCGGCGTCCCGGTCGTGAGCGGTCCTCCGGTGGCGAGCTTTGCGACGGCGGCGTCGGGTTCGCAGTGGAATTTCGCCTGGGCGATCCACGCGGGTATCGGCTACAAGATCTCTCCGAACGCGACGCTTGAATTCGCGTATCACTACGTCAACCTCGGTGACGGCATCACCGGTGTGGCCTCGACTTTCGACGGCAGTTCATCCGGTCACGTCTTCAAGTTCAACGACATCACTTCGCACGATCTGACGCTCGGCGTGCGCTGGAACTTCGATACACCGCCGGCCCCGGTGCCGATGCCGCTGGTTCGCAAGGGCTGATCGAGGCTCGCATCTCTTAAGAGTTGTTAACGGCGCGGGAGCTTCCCGCGCCGTTTTCGTCGGCGCGGGAGCTCAATCGATTGCGGCTTTTTCTCGCGCGAGATCACCGATCGAAGCCGCGACACAACGATTGATTAAGGTTAACGGGCGATGATCGTCGCAAGTTTCGAGAGTTCGATTGGAGCGTTGCGATGCGTAAGTGTCTGTTGGTGGTGGTTCTGTTCGGCGCTGTTTCATCTGCGCATGCGGCCGATCTTCCGGCTCTCCGCGGCGGCTTCTACGATGGCACGCCGCGCCCCGTGAACTGGCAGGGCTTTTACGCCGGCGTCCAGGGCGGCTACGGAGCCTCCGATGAGAACTTCAACGGCTCGACCAGCAACATGGTGGCCGCGCTGGTGGCAAACAACGTCATCCAGGAGACGGGCGTGGCCGGGTGGAATCTCAACCTCGGCAAGGAGTCGGCGCGCACTGCCGGCTTCGGCGGGTTCGCGGGATATAACGGGCAGTGGGAAGATGTCATTCTCGGCGTCGAAGCGTCGTACATGCACGGTTCGTTTGGCGGCTCGGCCAGCGCGACGGAAGGGCCATTGATCTATGGTCCGCTCTCCGACAGTTTCTATCATGAGGTGACGGCCACATCCACATCCGCGATCTCGATCTCGGACATGGCGACATTCCGGGGCCGTGCGGGCTACGCCTATGGGAGCTTCCTTCCCTATGTTTTCGGCGGTTTCGCTCTGGGAGACGCCGACATCTCGAAGTCGGTCTATATTACGGACCACTATTCATCCACCTTTGCAGGCTCGATGGCAGCATGTTCGCGCACGACGGTCTGCGCTTCGCTATCGTCCGCGAATGCCCAGCATAACCATATGATCTATGGTTACACCGGCGGCCTCGGCATGGATGTCCACTTGATCGGCGGGCTGTTCTTCCGCGCGGAGTGGGAATACATCCGTTTCACCGATCAGATCGACACCACGGTCAACACCGTGCGGGGCGGCCTCGGTTACAAGTTCTGATCGATCGCGCGCCGCGTCCTGTTGACAGTTTCGACGCCGCCTGTTGCTCTGCTGCCCCTGAGCGAGAGCGGCGATGAAGATCTACGGCGACAGCAACTCCGGCAATTGTCTGAAGGTGAAGTGGGTCTCTGACCGGCTCGCGCTGCGCTATCAATGGGTCGAGATCGACACGCGCAACGGCGGCAGCCGCACCGCCGACTTTCTCCAGCGCAATCCATGGGGCCAGGTGCCGACCGTCGAGCTCGACGACGGACGCACGCTGGCGCAATCCAACGCCATCATCCGCTATCTCGCGCGCGGCAGCGATCTCATCCCGTCCGAGGCTTTCGCCGCGGCGAAGATGGATGAATGGCTGTTCTGGGAACAATACAGCCACGAGCCCTATGTCGCGGTGTGCCGCTTTCAGATGGTCTATCTCGGCAGGGCCGCCTCCGAGCTTGATCCCGAAAAGGTCAAGCGCGGCTATGCCGCGCTCGATCATCTGGAGCGGCATCTTGCCCGCCACCGCTTCCTGGTCGGCGATCTCTTCTCACTCGCCGACGTGGCGCTCGCCGCCTATACGCGACTTGCGCATGAGGGCGGGTTTGAGATGGCGAGCTATCCCTCTCTAAAGCGCTGGATCGGCGAGACCGAAAAGAATCTCGGTCTGCCGCCGGCGCGCTAACAACGGAAATGAACATGTCGGCTGCTTCTCAAATCACCCTTCGTCCCGCGCGCCGCGAGGACGTCGCTGATATCATCGGCATGCTCGCCGATGATCATCTCGGCCGCGCCCGCGAGCGGCTCGAAGAGCCGCTGCCGAAAGTCTATTACGACGCCTTTGCGCGGCTGAGCAGCGATCCGAATATCCAGCTCATGGTGGCGGAGGAGGGTGGTAATGTCGTTGGCTGCCTGCAACTCTGCATCCTGCCGGGCCTGAGCTCGCAGGGCGCCTCGCGCGGCCTGATCGAGGACGTCCGCGTGGCTTCCGACCGCCGCAGCCGCGGCATCGGCGAGCAGCTCGTGCAATGGGCGGTCGGTGAGGCAAAGGCGAGGGGCTGCAAGCTGGTCGAGCTGCTGACCCATCACACCCGCGTCGACGCCCAGCGCTTCTACGAGCGGCTGGGTTTTGCGAAGAGCCATATCGGCATGACGATCAGGTTTTAGAGGGAAGCTTTTGCGGCAATATCGGTTCACCTCTCCCATAGGGAGAGGTCGATTTGCGCAGCAAATCGGGTGAGGGGATCAGGTCTCTCGTGAGCACCGCGGCCCCTCACCCGGCACGCTGCGCGCGCCGACCTCTCCCCGCTGGGGAGAGGTGAATCGAGATTGCGGATCGCAATTGCAAGAGCAGGGAGATCAACAATGTCCGCGATCAATCCTCTGACGGCAGCGGCCGTGGTGCTGGCAACCGCGGCGACCGATGCGGTCTACGTGATGTTTACTTCCGCCGTCGTGGCGCGAAAGCGCGTGCCGGCGGCGACCTGGAGCAGCATCTGGTATCTGCTCTCCTCGTTTGCCGTGATCAGCTACACCGAGAACTGGGTCTATGTCGGCTTTGCCGCCATCGGCTCCTGGATCGGGGCCTATGCGTCGATGACCTTCCTGCACAGGCCGCCCGGCAAGTCGCCGGTCGGCGCCTCGCCTGAATAGGCGCAACTGACGGGCTGGCCTACCATCAGCAATTTGCATCAACACTTTGGCATGCCACCGAACTTCCTTGACGAAGCGCGGCAGGTCCCATATTTGCAGCGGTGGGACACCTCCCCCCAACGGGAGGCTTACTATCTGGAAGGGTAGATCATGACTGCAGCGAAGCCCGCTCAGCGGCCGACTGTGCCGCATTTTTCGTCCGGCCCCTGTGCCAAGCGCCCCGGCTGGAATCCCCAAAACCTCAAGGACGCAGCGCTCGGTCGCTCGCACCGTGCCAAGGTCGGTAAAGCGCGGCTCAAGCAGGCCATCGAGCTGACGCGCGAGGTGCTTGACGTGCCGGCCGACTACAAGATCGGCATCGTGCCGGCGTCCGACACCGGCGCTGTCGAGATGGCGCTGTGGTCGTTGCTTGGTGCGCGGGGTGTCACCACCATCGCCTGGGAATCCTTCGGCGAGGGCTGGGTCAGCGACATCATCAAGGAATTGAAGCTGAAGGACGTCACCCAGCTTCACGCCGGTTATGGCGACATTCCCGATCTCGCCAAGGCCAACTCCGATACTGACATCATCTTCACCTGGAACGGCACCACCTCGGGCGTGCGCGTACCCAACGCCGACTGGATCAAGGCGGATCGCCAGGGCCTGACCATTTGCGATGCGACCTCGGCCGCCTTCGCGCAGCCGCTGGACTGGAAGAAGCTCGATGTCGTCACCTTCTCCTGGCAGAAGGCGCTCGGCGGCGAAGCCGCGCACGGCATGCTCGTGCTCTCGCCGCGCGCGGTCGAACGGCTCGAGACCTACAAGCCGGCTTGGCCGCTGCCCAAGATTTTCCGCATGACCAAGGGCGGCAAGCTCAATGCCGGCATTTTTGAAGGCGAGACCATCAATACGCCCTCGATGCTTTGCGTTGAGGACTATCTCGATGCCTTGAACTGGGGCAAGTCGATCGGCGGGTTGAGGGCTCTGATGGCGCGCGCCGATGCCAACACCAAGGTGCTGGCCGACTGGAAGGCGAAGACGCCCTGGATCGATTTCCTGGCGAAGGATCCCTCGATCCGTTCCAACACCTCGGTGTGTCTCAAGATCGTCGATCCCGCGATCACCCCGCTCTCGTCCGATGCACAGTCCGACTTCACGAAGAAGCTGGTTGCGCTGGTCGAGAAGGAGAACGCCGGCTTCGACTTCGCGCATTATCGCGACGCGCCGGCAGGCCTGCGCATCTGGTGCGGCGCGACGGTAGAGGCAAAGGACGTCGAGCTGCTGACGCAGTGGATCGACTGGGCGTTCGCCGTGACCAAGGCCGCGCTGCCGAAGGCAGCTTAAGTTTCCCTTTTCACCTCTCCCCGTCCTAACGGGGAGAGGTCGGATTGCGCAGCAATCCGGGTGAGGGGCTCTCACAGTTGGCACTTGTGCTTGTGGCTGCCCCTCACACCGACCCTCTCCCCGTGAGGACGGGGAGAGGGGGAGAGCGATCAGAAATTCACTACATCGGCCCAAATGGCCAAGGCCCCCGACGGGGCAAGGAATATTCAAATGACAAAACCCAAAGTTCTCATTTCCGATGCGCTATCGCCGGCTGCCGTGCAGATCTTCAAAGATCGCGGCGTCGAGGTCGACTTCCAGCCCAATCTCGGCAAGGACAAGGACAAGCTTGCCGAGATCATCGGCAATTACGATGGCCTCGCGATCCGCTCCGCGACCAAGGCGACCGCCAAGATCATCGAGAAGGCGACCAGGCTGAAGGTGATCGGCCGCGCCGGCATCGGTGTCGACAATGTCGAGATTCCGGCCGCGACCGCCAAGGGCATCATCGTGATGAACACGCCGTTCGGCAATTCGATCACGACCGCCGAGCATGCCATCACATTGATGCTAGCGCTGGCGCGCGAGATCCCGCAGGCCGATGCCTCGACCCAGGCCGGCAAGTGGGAGAAGAACCGCTTCATGGGCGTCGAGATCACCGGCAAGGTTCTGGGTGTGGTCGGCTGCGGCAATATCGGCTCGATCGTCGCCGATCGCGCGCAAGGTCTGCATATGCGGGTCATTGCCTTCGATCCGTTCCTGTCGCCGGAGCGCGCCAAGGACATCGGCGTCGAGAAGGTCGAGCTCGATGAACTGCTCAAGCGCGCCGACTTCATCACCTTGCACACGCCGCTGACCGAGAAGACCAGGAACATCATCGACGCGGCCGCGATCGCCAAGATGAAGAAGGGCGCCCGCCTGATCAATTGCGCTCGCGGCGGCCTCGTCGACGAGCAGGCGCTGGTCGAAGCGCTCAATGCCAAGCATGTCGCGGGCGCAGCCTTCGACGTGTTCGTCGAGGAGCCGGCGACGTCGAACGTGCTGTTCGGTCATCCCAACGTGATCTGCACCCCGCATCTGGGCGCCGCCACCACCGAGGCGCAGGAGAATGTCGCGCTGCAGGTCGCCGAGCAGATGTCGGACTATCTGTTGCAGGGCGCGATCTCGAACGCCGTCAACTTCCCCTCGATCACGGCGGAGGAGGCGCCGAAGCTGCGGCCCTTTATCGAGCTCGCCGAAAAGCTCGGCTCTTTCGCGGGCCAGCTGACCGAGACCGGCATCTCCAAGGTGCAGATCACCTATGAGGGGCATGTCGCCGAGATGAAGATCAAGGCGCTGACCTCGGCGGTACTGTCGGGCCTGCTGCGGCCGATGCTGGGCGAAGTCAATGTCGTCTCTGCGCCCGTTGTCGCCAAGGAGCGCGGCATGGTCGTCGACGAGGTCGTGCGCGCGGCGCAGAGCGACTACGAAAGCCTGATCACGGTCTCGGTTTCGACCGAGCGGCAGGAGCGTTCGGTATCGGGCACCGTCTATCACGACAGCAAGCCGCGCCTGGTCGACATCAAGGGCATCCGCGTCGACGCGGAATTCGGCAAGTCGATGATCTACGTGACCAACGAGGACAAGCCGGGCTTCATCGGCGCGTTTGCCAGCCTGCTCGGCGATGCCAACATGAATATCGCGACCTTCCATCTCGGCCGCGTCAAGCAGGGCGGCGATGCCATCGCGCTGGTCGAGATCGACGGCGTCGTGCCGCCGGCCGTACTCGCCAAGGTGCTGGCGCTGCCGCAGGTCAAGCAGGCCAAGGCGCTGGTGTTTTAGAGCGCTCTTCGGCGCATGACGCCCGTCATATTCCGATCTGCGGAACTATCGCGCCGCCCGGCCTCGGGCGGCGTCGTCGTTTCCAGCACAGTTATTGTCGCATCAGGCAAAATGTGTGTAGGTTGGCGTCATGACACGCCGTAACCGGCGAACCGAACAGGGAGAGAAACATGCGTGAAGCCGTCATCGTATCCTATGCGCGCACCGGGCTCGCCAAATCCGGCCGCGGCGGATTCAACATCACCCCGCCGATGAGCCTTGCCGCGCACGCCATCAAGCACGCGGTCGATCGCGCCGGCGTCGCCAAGGATTACGTCGAGGATTGCTATCTCGGCAATTGCGCGCATCTGTCGAGCAATATCGGCCGTGAGGCCGCGCTGCTCGCCGGCATGCCGAAGACCACCGCCGGCGTCTCCGTCAACCGCTTCTGCTCTTCGGGTCTGCAAACCATCGCGATGGCGGCGAACCACATCCGCGCCGACGGTGCCGACTGCATCGTCGCCGGCGGCGTCGAGAGCATCTCGGTCCCCGGCGGCGGCGTGCCGAAGGAGGCCAAGGATCCGGAGCTCCTGAAATACGCGCCCGACATCTACATGGCCATGATCGACACCGCCGACATCGTGGCCGAGCGCTACAAGGTCAGCCGTGAATACCAGGACGAATATTCGCTGGAATCCCAGCGGCGCATGGCGGCGGCCCAGCAGGCCAACAAGTTCAAGGACGAGATCGTCCCGATGAAGACGAAGATGAAGGTGGTCGACAAGGCGACCAAAGCTGAGTCCATCGTCGACTACGTCGTCGATCGCGACGAGTGCAATCGTCCCGACACCACGATGGAAGGCCTCGCCAAGCTTGAGCCGGTCAAGGGTCCCGGAAAATACGTCACCGCCGGCAATGCCAGCCAGCTCTCCGACGGCGCCGCCGCGGTCGTGCTGATGGAAGCCAAGGACGCCGAAAAGCGCGGCCTGAACCCGATGGGCCGCTTCGTCGCCTGGGCCTCGGCCGGTTGCGAGCCGGACGAGATGGGCATCGGCCCGATCTACGCCGTGCCGAAGCTGTTGAAGCGCCATGGCCTGAAGATCGGCGACATCGACATCTGGGAGCTGAACGAAGCGTTCGCCAGCCAGTGTCTCTATTCGCGTGACCAGCTCGGCATCGACCCCGAGAAATACAACGTCAATGGCGGCTCGATCGCGATCGGCCATCCCTTCGGCATGACCGGCGCGCGGCTGACGGGCCACATCCTGCAGGAAGGCCACCGCCGCAAGGCCAAGTGGGGCGTCGTGACCATGTGCATCGGCGGCGGCCAGGGCGGCGCGGGTCTGTTCGAGATTTATTGAGCCGGCTTCGTAGGGTGGGTTGAGCGTACGCGAAACCCACCATCCCAGCCTCCGATGGGTTTCGCATTCGCTCAACCCATCCTACGCACCGAAATCGACGGCGCGGCGAAGACATCGCCGCGCTGTTTTATTTTGAGCTACGCCGTCGCCGTTGGCTTCTCCGGAAATTCCAGCGAGGCGATCAATTCAAGCGTCCTGCGCAGCTCGGCCGCTTCTTTCACCCCGAACGCCGCCTCGAAGCGGTCCTGCGCGCCTTTCCAGGCGGCCTGGGATTCGGCGAGCCGGGCTTCGCCGCGCTTGGTCAGCTGCACCAGCTTGGTTCGGCGATCGTTGCGGTCGACGGTGATGGTCACGAGGCCGTCGCGCTGCAGCGGCTTCAGATTGTGATTGAGCGCGGTGCGGTCCAGCACCAGCGCCGCGGCGAGCTCGCCCATCGATGGGGAGCCTGCCTTCTCGATATTGACCAGGATCGAGCGCTGCGTGCCGCGCAATCCCGATGAGGCCAGCATCTCGTCGTAAAGCTGCGACACGTGCCGCGTCGCCTTGCGCAGCGCGGTCACGTTGCAGCGGGTGCCTGCTTCCAGTTTTGCCATGGTCGTTTGTCCTTGGTCGTTCCCGCTTGACATTTATATGCATATGCACGTATATGCAATACGTGCATATGCAGCCAACAACGGAGTGCCTGTGATGTCGGAAGCCGAAGCGGCCGCGATCGACCTGCTGGAGGGTAGGGCGGAGCCCGTCCAAAGACGCAAATTGGTCACTACGCCGAACCAGGTGTTGGCGATGGTCTGCGTCGGCATCTGTCTCGCCAATCTCGATCTGTTCATCGTCAATGTCGGGCTGCCCAACATCGCGCAGGACTTCCGCGGTGCTTCGCTCGAGAACCTGTCCTGGATCCTCAACGCCTATGCGATCGCCTATGCGGCGCTGCTGGTGTTCTTCGGGCGCCTGGCCGAGCGCCACAGCCGCGATATCAGCTTTCTCCTTGGCGTCGGTCTCTTTACGGTGGCATCGGCCGCTTGCGCGCTCGCCGGCAACATCGAGGCCCTGATCGCCTTTCGCGTAGCGCAGGCGGCCGGTGCTGCGCTGATGACGCCGACCTCGATCGGTCTGCTGCTGGCGTCGTTCCCGCCCGAGAGGCGTGCCGGCGCGGTCCGGACCTGGACAGCGATCGGTGGCCTCGCAGCGGCGCTGGGACCGTTGATCGGCGGCGTGCTGGTCACGATCAGCTGGCGCTGGATCTTCATCGTCAACGTTCCAATTGGAGTGGCCGCCATCCTGATCGGCTGGTGGAAACTTCCGCGCGTTGAGGGCCACGACGTGCCGCGGCCGTCGCCCTGGGCGGCGCTGCTCGTCACCTGCGGCATCGGCGCGCTGACCTTTGCCATCGTCAAGGTAAATGATTGGGGCTGGGGCTCGCCCGGCATTGTGCTCGGCTTTGCCGCGGCGATCGTCTTGCTCGCGATGTTCGTCCGCCACTGCCTCACCGCGAAAAATCCGTTCATCGATCCCGCGCTCTTCAAGGTGCGGCCGTTTACCGGCGCGTCGTTGGTGATGGCGCCTTACTCCGCCGCCTTCGGTGCGATGCTGCTATCAAGCGCATTGTGGCAGCAGACGATATGGGGCTGGTCGGCACTCAAGACCGGGCTTGCGATCGCACCCGGGCCGCTGCTGGTGCCGTTTACCTCGCTGTTGTTCGCCGGCAGGCTGATCGCGCGATTTGGCGCAGCATCCGTCATCGCCGCCGGTGTCCTCTCATTCACGGTAGGGCTAATGCTCTGGGCCTCGTTGACGAGCGCCGAACCGAGCCTGCCGGCCGTGATCGGCGGCATGATCCCGATCGGCATCGGTGTCGGCTTGACGTTCCCGACCTTGATGGGTGTCAGCGCTGGTTCGCTGCCGCCGTCCTCGTTCGCGACCGGCTCGGGCGTGATCAACATGATCCGGCAGGCCGCGCTTGCCATTGGAGTCGCGATCTTCGTCGCGATCATCGGCACACCGACCTCCTTGAGCGAGCGCATCACTGCGTTCCATCGCGGCTGGTGGATCATGGCCGCGCTCACGATGGCCGGGCTTATTCCGACTTATCTCTACATCCGCAGACCAAAGGCATAGATGTCGTAGGTTCTCTCCCCTTCATCATTGCGAGGAGCGAAGCGACGAAGCAATCCAGACCGCCTCCGCTGAGGCATGGATTGCTTCGCTACGCTCGCAATGAGAACTGTGTCAAAGCGTCCGCCCCGCCTGCGCCATCGAGCTGCCTCACGGAAACCTCAATCGAACCCGCTCTGTTCCCGCAACGTCTAAACGACTGATGGGGGTGTGACTTCAGCCGGCCGGTCGCTTGACCAGCACGGACGAAGGCCTTTGCGCTGAACGCAAAGGCTTTGCAGGAGGGTGCTTATGCGATTGATCTCAAATTATCTTGCTACCACTTCCCTTGTTCTCGTCGCGTCCTTCGCGACGCCGGCTCTCGCCGCCGATCTCGATGCGATATCGTCGATCGATGCTGTCACCGTCTATCCCGATGGCGCGAGCGTCACCCGCATCATCACACTCGATCTGCCTTCCGGCGACAACACGCTGGTGGCAAAGGACTTCCCGCTGTCGCTCGACCGCGCTTCGCTGCGAATCGAGGGCGAAGCGGGCGAGAAGCTTACCATCGGCGCGATCGATACGCGCACGCCAAAGCCGGTGCTGCCAGCAAACCTTTCCGAGATCGACAAGCAGATCGAGGCGCTGAAGGACCAGCGCGCCGATCTTGACGGTGCGATTGCCTCGGCCGAGGCGCGGCGCAAATTTGCCGAGCATTTTGCGGAAGCGTCTCCGGCGGGATTGGGCGATAAGGGCGAGGCGCGGCCTTTGGCCGAGTGGCGCGCCGCCTTCGGCGCCGTAGCAGAAGAGGTCGCGAGTGCCGACAGGGCGATCCGCGAGGCGCAGCGCAAGCAGCGCGATCTCGACCGCGAGCTGGCGCGGCTTCAGCAGGATCGCAACGTCAAGCCGCCCGGCAAGCTCGAAGTAAGAATTGATCTTGCCACTGCGGCTGCGACCAAGGCGACGCTGCGCGTGACCTATTCGGTGAAGGGCGCGCATTGGACGCCGCTTTACGACGCGCGTCTCGACACCGGCGCCAAGGACCGCAAGCCCGCGCTGGAGCTGGTCCGCCGTGCCGAGATCACGCAGGCCACCGGCGAGGACTGGTCGAGTGTGACGCTCGGCGTCTCCACCGTCCGCGTTGCGCGCGGCGGTGACGCGCCCGACTTGGGTTCAGTGCTGGTACGCTATCCAGAGCCGCCGCGTCAGGAGGTGCGTCGCTCGGTGTCGGAGGAGCAGGACAGCGCCAAAGTGCAACGACTACTGCCCGCACCGGCGCCCGCGTCGGCGCCGGCGGGATTCGCAGCCGACCTCGCGGCAAAGCCGGCGACCGAGCAGCAGGCCACGGCCGAGATCGGCGCCTTCCAGGCCGCCTTCAAAATTCCTGGCCGGGTCAGCGTCAATGCGGGGCAGGGCGCGCGCGCCCTGCGTGTCTCGAGTATGACCATTGCGCCGGATCTCGTCATCCGCTCTGTGCCGGTGCTCGATCCAACCGCCTATCTCGAAGCGAGCTTCGTGCAAAGCGAGGACGCGCCGCTGCTGCCGGGCCGGATTTCGATCTACCGTGACGGCATGTTCGTAGGCCTTGGCAGGATGGCCGCTGCCGGCAAGGACGAGAAGGTGCGGCTCGGCTTCGGCGCCGACGACAAGGTCAAGATCGAGCGCGCGGTGCTCAAGCGCAACGAGGGCTCCAGCGGCTTGATCGTCACCTCGAAAGTCGACGAACGCGCGTTCAAGACCAGCGTGCGCAACGGCCACGACTTCCCGATCAAGGTCGCGATCGAGGATCAGCTTCCGGTCAGCGAGAGCGACGAGATCGCGATCGAGCTGTTGCCGTCATCGACACCGCCGACCACCACCAACCTACACGACAAGCGCGGGGTGCTGGAATGGGCGTTCGAGGTGAAGCCGGGCGAGGCGAAGGACATCAATTTCGCCTGGCGCATGCGCTGGCCCAAGGACAAGGGCGTGGTGATGGTACCGGCCGGCTGATGCCGTCAGCGTGAACAAGGCGGTCGGGCCGAAGCGGCCGCCTTTAATTCAAAAGACGGGTTCAAAAACTGGCGTCAAAAAGAAGCGGCTTGTGTGATATGACTCACGCCGCTGGCGCGCTTTTGACGCTAGCTCTGCGGCTGGGTAAAGGATGTCGCCTTGCCGGCGCTCGCTTTAGATGATGGGCAAGCTCACCGAGGTCCGACCGATGAAACGCTTTTTCTCCGCCATGATCGGCGTCATCGCCTTGACCGGCGTCGCCCGCGCGGGCCAGGCGCCCGTTGCCGTTGTCGAGGACGTGCAGGGCAAGGTCACCGGCGCGGAGTTCATGGACTATGTCGTGCCGGGCCAGGTGATCAAGCTCGGGGCCGGCGGCAAGATCGTGCTCGGCTACATGAAGTCGTGCTGGCATGAGGTCATCTCCGGGATCGGCACGGTGATCGTGGGCACCGAGGAGAGCTCGGTGCATCTTTCCGAATTCAAGGCGGGCAAGGTGCCTTGCGACTCCGGACTCACCGAACATGTCGGCCAGGAAGTCAGCGAGAGCGCCGCCACGATCGTGCGCAG
>DATHMA010000205.1:0-31130 GCA_035487555.1 Bradyrhizobium sp.
TCCTGGACAAGCGAGCGCCTTGCGGCGCGCAGCGCCGTCAAGTAGCGAGCGCGATCCAGGACCCATTACCACAGGGAGTTGTTGTAGCCGGCGCTGTTGCCACAGCGTGCCACAACAACTGCGCCCTGTGGTTATGGGTCCTGGCTTTCGCCAGGACGACAGCTGAGTGTGTGGCGCTCGACGTTGCTTGCCGCATACGCGCCATGCGCGTTTTGCCCGTCGTGTTAATCTGTCGCACCTACCGACGCTTGCGCCGTCGAGCAAATCAGTGGCCTTTTTTCGCGCGTCCCGCGCTCACACAGAGGGGCGCTTCGCGATCGTCACGAAACGTGGTGCGGGATGCGATGGATGCGCAGGCAGCGCCAGACGAGCGCTGCCGACGCATACGGCAAAGACGCGTGGTCCTGATCTCCCGACGCTGGGATCAAGTCTCGAGCGATGATCTTGAGACGACGGTGGCTAAAAAGCCCGGACACCGGGGAGAGCGCGCCATAAGCCGTAAAACCATTGCGCAGGGAATGCCGGCTGTTCCGGCGTACCTGTGGTGACTTGCTTGCGTGCTTTCTTCACTTGCACGCAAGGCTGCGGGTGCGTTGTGCATCCGGCATTCCCTGCGCCCTCTGTTCTTCAGGAGGGACGATGATGATGCAGAACCCGGGCATTTCATGCCGCGGGAATGCTGCCACTCGTCGTTGCGCGGAGATGTTTGAAACTTGAATCAGAATTGTAGGGTGGGCAAAGCGAAGCGTGCCCACCATCGTGAGCAGACCGTCGAAGGTGGGCACGGCGCTATCGCGCCTTTGCCCACCCTACAAAATCGCAGCTCACAACATGCTTGGCAGCACGCGATCCGGCGGCTTGTGGTTGTCGAGGAAGGTGCGGATGTTGATGATCACCTTCTCGCCCATCTCGACGCGGCCTTCGATGGTGGCCGAGCCCATATGCGGCAGCAGCGCCACCTTGCCTTGCTTGGCGAGGCGCACCAGCTTCGGGTTCACCGCGGGCTCGTTCTCGAATACGTCGAGACCCGCGCCGCCGATGTCGCCGCCCTCGATCAGCTTGATCATGGTTTCTTCGTCGATCACCTCGCCGCGCGCGGTGTTGACGATATAGGCGTCCCTGCGGATCAGCTTCAGGCGCCGCGCCGAGAGCAGATGGAAGGTCGCCGGCGTGTGCGGACAATTCACCGAGATGATGTCCATCCGCGCCAGCATCTGGTCGAGGCTTTCCCAATAGGTCGCGCCCAATTCCTCTGATATCACGGGCGCGACGGGGCGGCGGTTGTGATAGTGGATCTGCAGGCCGAAGGCGCGGGCGCGTCGCGCTACCGCTTGTCCGATGCGGCCCATGCCGACAATGCCGAGGCGTTTTCCCCCGATGCGATGGCCGAGCATCCAGGTCGGCGACCAGCCCGCCCAGTGCTTGCCTTCGGTGAGGATCGAGGTGCCCTCGATCAGGCGGCGCGGCACCGCGAGGATCAGCGCCATCGTCATGTCGGCGGTGTCCTCGGTCAGCACTTTCGGCGTATTCGTCACCGTGATGCCGCGCGCATGCGCCGCGACCACGTCGATATTGTCGACGCCATTGCCGAAATTGGCGATCATCTTCAGCTTGCAGTCGGGATGCTTGAGGAATTCCTCGTTGATCACGTCGGTGACGGTCGGCACCAGCACGTCGGCGGTGCGCACCGCTTCCGCGATCTGCTCCGCCGTCAGCGGCGTATCGTCGAGATTGAGCTTGGCATCGAACAGCTCGCGCATGCGGGTCTCGATGGAGTCCGGCAATTTGCGGGTGACGACGACGAGGGGCTTCTTCTTAACCGACATGTCCTGCTCACATGAGGTCGTTTAGACCCCATTAACCCGGGTGTTCGAAACTGCGTTGCCGCTCGGTCCCGGCGCCTCCTTGGGTTCCATCCTGTCCCTTGGAAGCCGTCGTTCAAAGGGCTTCGGGCGCGTCTTGGTTAAAGCGTTCCGTCCTCTCTAGCAGAAGGCCGGGCCAAGACAAGAACTCCGGCAAGCCTTGAGCCAGCACGGCGGGGCGAACGGGGCGGGGGAATTTGGGGATCAGGCGCGGGTTCGGTTCTTAGCTCGAAGCATTTGAGTGGGCCGATCTCGGCAGGAGACGGGTTGATGGCGTTCTGGCGTTTTAGTCTGGTCGCGGTGCTTGCTGGCCTGTTGCTCGGTGCCTCCGTCAGCACCGGCTATACCGCCAAGGACGCCGCGGTCACGACGAGCGGGCTGCCCGTTCCGCGTTATGTCAGCCTGAAATCCGATCATGTGAATGTGCGGGCCGGCCCGACCAAGGACAATGACGTGGCCTGGGTCTATACGCGCACCGGTCTTCCCGTTGAAATCACCGCCGAGTTCGAGAACTGGCGCCGCGTGCGCGACTCCGAGGGCGCGGAAGGCTGGGTCTATCACTCGCTGCTGTCGGGACGCCGCACCGCCGTCGTCACCATGAAGCGCAAGGATGATCTGGCGCCGCTCTATGATCGCGCAGATAGCTCCAGCGCCGTTGCCGCGCGGCTGCAGGCCGGCGTGGTCGCGCAGGTGAAGAAATGCGACCAGCACTGGTGCCACATCGAGGGCAACGGTTTCGACGGCTGGATCGAGCAGCAGCGCCTCTGGGGCGTCTACGCCGACGAGCAGGTGAATTGACGCGCGAAAAGCGCGTCATTCCGGGGCGCGTCGAAGACGCGGACCCGGAATGACGATCCAATAATTAGCGTGAAAAGATCAGCGCTTCTTGCGCAGGCGTACGACCATGTCGACGCGGGCGATCTCGTAGCCCTCGGGCACGTCGGGCATCTTCGACAACACCAGATGCGGATCGGGAATATCGACCAGCTCGTGATTGTTCTCGAGATAGAAGTGGTGATGGGCCGACACGTTGGTGTCGAAATAAGTCTTGGTGCCGTCGACCGAGACCTGACGGAGCAGGCCAGCGTCGGTGAGCTGGTTCAGCGTGTTGTAGACGGTGGCGAGCGACACGGGAACCTTGGCGAGGGTGGCTTCCTCGTAGAGCATTTCGGCGGTCAGATGACGGGCGCCCTTGCCGAACAGCAACCAGCCGAGCGCCATGCGCTGCCGCGTCGGACGCAAGCCCGCCGCCTGCAACATTTCGTTGACGTCATGCCAGGGGCAGCCGGTCAGCGCGGGCTGGTGGCCCGCCCGGGTATGCGCGGTGTCATCGTTCAATTCTGAACGGGTATCGGTCGTTTCCACTTGCGGCACCGCACTCTTCCAATCCGGACTATCTCGCCGAAATATATGGAGGAAATTCCTTAGATGCAAGTTTTTCGCAACTAGAGGGGGCCCAAGTCAAGCCCCCGGAACGTATCCCAAGATGCGGCGATTTACCCGGTAACGGGCACTTTGCCGCGGGTCTGGGCCTATGATAGAGACCGGGCGGACCCGGTTGACCGGTTTCGGCACAGCGACGCGCCAGCAACCTTAAGGCCCTCTTGGCCCTCCGGAATTCGCGCCGAACGGCAGTCGTTTTGGCGCGCTTCCCACCATATAAAGCGGGTCCCACTCGCGGCAAACGCTCACTCGGGAATTGTAGAAGAAGGCACTTTGATATGCTCAATCGGCGCAGCGGATATGAATATGAGGATTTGCTGGCATGCGGCCGTGGCGAGATGTTCGGCCCGGGCAACGCCCAATTACCGCTGCCGCCGATGCTGATGTTCGACCGCATCGCTGAGATCAGCGAGACCGGGGGCGAATTTCGCAAGGGCATCGTGCGCGCCGAGCTCGACGTCAAGCCGGACCTCTGGTTCTTCGGCTGCCACTTCAAGAACGATCCCGTCATGCCGGGCTGCCTCGGGCTGGATGCCATGTGGCAGATGGTCGGGTTCTATCTCGGTTGGATTGGCGGCGAGGGCCGTGGCCGGGCGCTCGGGCTGGGCGAACTCAAGTTCGGCGGCCAGATCATGCCGGACGCCCGTAAGGTTGTGTACAATGTCGACATCAAACGGGTAATGCGTTCAAAGCTGGTGCTCGGCATCGCCGACGGGTGGCTTTCGGTGGACGACCAGATTATTTATCGCGCCAAGGACTTGAAGGTCGGCCTGTTCAAGCAGGGCACGGCCCCGACGTGAACAAAGACGGCGTGCAACACGACACAGTGACAGGCAGGGTGAGGCGAACATCATGAGGCGGGTTGTCATCACCGGGATGGGAATTGTCTCGTCCATCGGAAACAACACCCAGGAAGTGCTTGCGAGCCTTCACGATGCCAGGTCCGGCATTACGCGTGCGGAAAAATACGCCGAGCTCGGTTTCCGGTCGCAGGTGCAAGGTGCACCGACGCTCGATCCATCCGGCATTATCGACCGCCGCGCCATGCGCTTCCTCGGCGAGGGCGCCGCTTGGAATCACGTCGCGATGGAGCAGGCGATCCAGGACTCCGGCCTCGAGCCGTCGGACGTCTCCAACGAGCGCACCGGCATCATCATGGGCTCCGGCGGGCCTTCGACACGAACGCTGGTGGAAGCCGCCGATATCGCGCGCGCCAAGGGCCCCAAGCGCGTCGGCCCGTTCGCTGTTCCCAAGGGCATGTCGTCGACCGCGTCGGCGACGCTTGCGACCTGGTTCAAGATCAAGGGCGTGAACTATTCGATCTCCTCGGCCTGCGCGACCTCGAACCATTGCATCGGCAATTCCTATGAGACGATCCAGATCGGCAAGCAGGACGTGATCTTCGCCGGCGGCTGCGAGGAGCTCGACTGGACGCTGTCGGTCCTGTTCGACGCGATGGGCGCGATGTCATCGAAATATAACGATACGCCCGCCACCGCCTCGCGTCCCTACGATATATCTCGCGATGGATTCGTCATTGCCGGCGGCGCGGGTGTCGTTGTGCTGGAAGAGCTGGAGCGCGCCAAGGCGCGCGGCGCGAAGATCTATGGCGAGATCGTCGGCTACGGCGCCACGTCCGACGGCTACGACATGGTCGCGCCGTCGGGTGAAGGCGCCGAGCGCTGCATGAAGATGGCGATGTCGACCGTAAAGACCAAGATCGACTACATCAACCCGCATGCCACCTCGACGCCGGCCGGCGATCCGCCGGAGATCGAGGCGATCCGCAAGGTATTCGGCATCGGCGAGAAGTGCCCGCCGATCGCGGCGACCAAGGCACTGACCGGCCATTCGCTGGGCGCCACCGGCGTGCAGGAAGCGATCTACTCGCTGTTGATGATGAACAACGGTTTCATCTGCGAAAGCGCCCACATCACCGAGCTCGATCCTGCGTTCGCCGACATGCCGATCGTGCGCAAGCGCATCGACAACGCCAAGCTTGGCACCGTGCTGTCCAATTCATTCGGCTTCGGCGGCACTAACGCCACGCTGGTGTTCAAGCGGCTGGATGCGTAAGGTCTGTCCCATCACATCAAGTGGAATGAGGGGACGATGCAGGACCTGATGAAGGGCAAGCGCGGTCTGGTCATGGGCATCGCCAATGACCATTCGATCGCCTGGGGCATTGCGAAGACGCTGGCGGCGCAGGGCGCCGAGATGGCGTTCACCTTTCAGGGCGAGGCGCTCGGCAAGCGGGTCAAGCCGCTCGCGCAATCGCTCGGTGTCGATCTGGTGCTGCCTTGCGACGTCGAGAACATCGAAAGCGTCGATTCGCTCTTTGCGACGTTGAAAGAGAAATGGGGCGGGCTCGACTTCCTGGTCCATGCCATCGCGTTTTCCGACAAGAACGAGCTGAAAGGCCGCTACGCCGACACCACGCGCGATAACTTTTCGCGCACCATGCTGATTTCCTGCTTCTCCTTCACCGAGCTCGCCAAGCGCGCCGCCGAATTGATGCCGGAGACGGGCGGGTCGATGATCACGCTGACCTTCGGCGGTTCGATGCGGGTGATGCCGAACTATAACGTCATGGGCGTCGCCAAAGCGGCGCTGGAAGCCTCGGTGCGCTATCTCGCCTCCGACTTCGGCGGCCAGGGCATTCGCATCAATGCGATTTCCGCGGGCCCCGTGCGCACGCTCGCGGGCTCCGGCATCGGCGATGCGCGCGCCATGTTTGCGTTCCAGCAGAAGCATTCGCCGCTCGGACGCGGCGTCACGCTCGATGAGCTCGGCGGCTCGGCGCTGTATCTCTTGTCTGATCTCTCCGGCGGGGTGACCGGCGAAATTCACTACGTCGACTCCGGCTACAACGTCATCTCGATGCCGCGGCCGGAGGAGCTGAAAGAACGCAACTAGCCCGCCGCAATCTTCTCGGCGCGCTGGAATGCGGGACGTTCCATGCAGCGCGCGACATAGGCCTCGAACGACGGCCGCGACGGCACCATCTTGAACAGCCGGACGCAAAAATTCAGCGCCGAGCCGATCGCGATGTCGGCGGCCGAGAAATTCTCGCCGAGGATCCAGGGACCCTTGGCAAGCGCGACGTCGAGCACGTCGAACACCCGCTGCGCTTCACCCCAGCCGGCGGCGACCGGGTTCATCTCGATCTTGGTCGCGATCTGCACCATCGCCGGCTCCACGCAGCCCGGCGCAAAGAACAGCCAGTAGAGATATTTCGCGCGCGAGGGATCGCCGAGTGGCGGCGCCAGCTTCGCATCCGGATAGCGCTCGGCGACATAGGCGCAGATCGCAGCCGCCTCCGCCAGCGTCGCCTCGCCATCCTTGAGCGCCGGCACCTTGCCCATCGGATTGATGGCGAGATATTCGGCCTTCTTCTGCGCGCCGGTCGAGATATCGGTCAGCACCCGCTCGTAAGGCTTGCCGGTTTCTTCCATCAGCCAGAGCGCGGTGAACGAGCGTGACCGCGGCGACCAGTAAAGCTGCATCATGACGCCAGACCTTTCTTCGGAGAGGTTGCTCTTTTTCTCGCGCGTCCGCCGCGAATTGGCAATGCAACTAAGACTGGGGTGAACGGACGTCGCGCCGACGACATGTTGCGCCGCGCCTGCGCTACGCGATGGGTGTTTCCCTTTTCCAGCGATAATACTTCATCATGAAGCCGTTCATCGGCTCAATCCGTTCTTTCTCGAACACAAAGCCTTCGCGCTCATACCAGCGCCAGGCCTTCTCGTTCTCGCGCACGCAGCGCAGGTGGATTTCGTCAGGCAATTGCGCGCGCGTGAACACCAGCAACTTCCGGCCGAGCGAACGGCCCTGATAGTCCGGCGCGACAAAGAGCTGGTCGAGATAAAGCTTTGGCAGATGCAGTGCGAGCATGGCTGCAAGTTTGCCGCCATCGTCGGCGACGAACAGGCTCCAGCCGTCGTCGATCTCGCGCCGGACGCGGGCGCGCAAATTCGCGAGCAGGAATTCGCTCTCCTCCGCCAGCCCGGTCGAGACCCAGCTCTCCATCCAGACGCGGGCGACCTCGTCATATTCTTCCGCGCGGGCGGGGCGGATCACGGGATTCGACATCGCTCAGGCCCGTGCGCTGCGTGCCGCGACTGCGGCCGCCCGCCGGCCGCTCGGCTTGCCGGCCGCGATACAGACGACTTCGGAAATCTGCTGGAGCTGTCGGGCGAGCGGACTTGTTTTGCGCCAGACCATGCCGATGGTGCGCGAGGGCTGCGGGTTCTTGAAGCGCGCGACCGAGACCGGCGCCGAGCGCGTCTCGACCGCCACCGCCATTTCCGGGATCAGCGTGACGCCGATCCCGGCGCCGACCATTTGCACCAGCGTCGACAGCGAGCTCGCGTCGAGCACCTCGCGCGGCGGCGACTGCATGTTGCAGAACGACAGCGCCTGATCGCGGAAGCAGTGTCCCTCTTCCAGCAGCAGAAGACGCATCTCGCGCAGCATTTCGCTGCTGGGCACCGGCGTTCCCTTGTCCTCGCCGGGCCGGACCAGCAGGAAATTTTCCGTGAACAGCGCGATTTCGGTGAGCGAGGATTCCGAGACCGGCAGCGCCACGATCGCGGTATCGAGCCGGCCTTCCGCGACCTCCTTGATCAGTTTCGGCGTCAGGGTCTCGCGAACGTGAATGTCGAGTTCCGGATGTAGCCGCGCCAGGTTCTTTATAACTTTGGGCAACAGATAAGGGGCGATGGTCGGGATCATGCCGACGCGCAGTCGGCCTGCGAGCCGGTCCTGCGACGCGCGGGCAAAATCGCCGAGTTCATCGACGGAACGCAGGATATCGCGCACCCGCCGGATCAGTTCCTCGCCGAATTGGGTCAGCGCAACCTGCCGCGCGCTACGTTCCAGGAGTGCGCCGCCGAGCGCCTCCTCCATCTCGCGGATCTGCATCGACAACGCCGGCTGTGAGATCGAGCAAGCTTCCGCCGCGCGCCCGAAATGACCGTGCCGCGCCAGCGCATCGAAATAGCGAAGTTGTCGGAGTGTGATATTTATCATCAGATAATCTTATCGCTGCGATCATTAAAGTCAACTTTACCTGATGTATTGCGTTGCGTAGATTGCGCCCGCTCGGTTCGGGGCGGAATGCCTAAAACCACCAGAGGAGACAACCATGGACGACCAAAGCAAATGCCCGTTTTCGGGCGGAACACCCTCAAACCGCGACTGGTGGCCGAAGCAGCTCAGCATCGAAGGGTTGCATCGCAATTCCAGCAAGTCGGATCCGATGGGCAAGGACTTCGACTACGCCAAGGAGTTCAAGACCCTCGACCTGAATGCGGTGGTCAAGGACCTGACTGCGCTGATGACGGAGTCGCAGGATTGGTGGCCGGCCGATTTCGGCCATTACGGCGGCCTCATGATCCGCATGGCCTGGCACAGTGCCGGCACCTACCGCATCACCGATGGCCGTGGTGGCGCCGGAGCCGGCCAGCAGCGCTTCGCGCCGCTCAACAGCTGGCCCGATAACGCCAACCTCGACAAGGCGCGCCGCCTGCTCTGGCCGATCAAGCAAAAGTATGGCCGCAAGCTCTCCTGGGCCGACCTGATGATCCTCGCCGGCAACGTCGCGCTGGAATCGATGGGCTTCAAGACGTTCGGCTTCGCGGGTGGCCGCGCCGACGTCTGGGAGCCGGAAGAACTGTATTGGGGACCTGAAGGCTCCTGGCTGGGCGATGAGCGCTACAGCGGAGAGCGCCAGCTCGCCGAGCCGCTGGGCGCGGTGCAGATGGGCCTCATCTATGTCAACCCGGAAGGCCCGAACGGCAATCCGGACCCGATCGCCGCGGCCAAGGACATCCGCGAGACGTTCTTCCGCATGGCGATGAACGATGAAGAGACCGTCGCGCTGATCGCCGGCGGTCACAGCTTCGGCAAGACTCACGGCGCCGGCGATCCGTCGCTGGTCGGAGCGGAGCCGGAAGCCGGCGCGCTTGAGGATCAGGGGCTCGGCTGGAAGAGCTCGCATGGCACCGGCATCGGTGCCGACACCATCACCGGCGGTCCTGAAGTCACCTGGACCCAGACGCCGACCAAGTGGAGCAATCTCTTCTTCAAGAACCTGTTCGAGTTCGAATGGGAACTGACGAAGAGCCCGGCCGGCGCAAAGCAGTGGAAGGCGAAGGGCGCCGATGCGTCGATCCCCGATGCCTTCGACAAGTCGAAGAAGCACGTGCCGACCATGCTGACGACCGACCTGTCGCTGCGCTTCGACCCGGCCTATGAGAAGATCTCGCGGCGCTTCTACGAGCATCCGGATCAGTTTGCGGATGCATTCGCCCGCGCCTGGTTCAAGCTCACGCATCGCGACATGGGCCCGATCGCGCGCTACCTCGGCCCGCTGGTGCCGAAGGAGACGCTGATCTGGCAGGACGCGGTTCCGGCCGTGAGCCATGAGCTGGTGAACGACAAGGATATTGCCGATCTGAAGGCAAAGATCCTGGCGTCGGGCCTGTCGGTCTCGGAGCTTGTTTCCGCAGCATGGGCGTCGGCTTCGACCTACCGTGGCACCGACAAGCGCGGTGGTGCGAACGGCGCGCGTGTTCGTCTCGCGCCGCAGAAGGATTGGGAAGTCAACCAGCCGGCTGAACTTGCGAAGGTGCTCTCCAAGCTCGAAGCGATCCAGAAGGATTTCGGCAAGAAGGTCTCGCTTGCCGACCTGATCGTCCTCGGCGGCAGCGCCGCGGTCGAGAAGGCGGCGAAAGACGCCGGCATCGACGTCAAGGTGCCCTTCACGCCGGGTCGGACGGACGCTTCGCAGGAGCAGACGGACGTCGCCTCCTTCGCGCCGCTCGAGCCGCGGGCTGATGGTTTCCGCAACTACGTTGCCGGAAAGCATCAGTACATGTTGCCCGAGGAAGCGCTGGTGGATCGCGCAGAGCTCATGCGGCTCACCGGCCCCGAGATGACGGTGCTCGTCGGCGGCCTGCGCGTGCTCGGCGCCAATGCCGGCAAATCCAAGCACGGCGTCCTCACCGGCAAGCCGGGAACGTTGACCAATGACTTCTTCGTCAACCTGCTCGACATGAGCACGCAGTGGCATCCGACCAAGGACGGCGGGTACGAGGCGCGCGACCGCAAGACGAACGCGGTCAAGTGGACCGGCACTCGCGTCGACCTGATCTTCGGCTCGCACTCGCAGCTCCGCGCCTTCGCGGAAGTCTACGCGTCGTCCGACTCGAAGGAGAAATTCGCCAAGGATTTCGTGGCGGCCTGGACCAAGGTGATGAACGCCGACCGGTTCGACATCGTCCGCCATTGATCTGACGGGCATGACAAAAACAAAAAGGGCGGCCGAAAGGCCGCCCTTTGCATTTGACGGTGAGAGATTTTTACTCGCCGGCGGCTTCACGCGGCATCGGCGCATCGCCCTTGTTGCCCTTCTCGAGGTCTTCGCCGGTGGTCTGGTCGACTGCCCTCATCGACAGGCGGGTCTTGCCGCGGTCGTCGAAGCCGAGCAGCTTCACCTTGACCTTGTCGCCTTCCTTGACGACGTCGGAGGTCTTCTGCACGCGGTTGGCCGCGAGCTGGCTGATGTGGACGAGACCGTCCTTGGCGCCGAAGAAGTTCACGAAGGCGCCGAACTCCATCACCTTGACGACCGTGCCCTCGTAGATCTGGCCGACCTCGGGCTCCGAGGTGATCGACTTGATCCACTTGATCGCAGCCTTCATCGCTTCGCCGTCGTTGGAAGCGACCTTCACCGTGCCGTCGTCCTCGATGTTGATCTTGGCGCCGGTCTTTTCCACGATCTCGCGGATCACCTTGCCGCCAGTGCCGATCACTTCGCGGATCTTGTCGGTCGGGATCTTGAAGGTCTCGATGCGCGGAGCGTATTCGCCGAGCTCGGCACGGGCGTTGGTCAGCGCCTTCGCCATTTCGCCGAGAATGTGGATGCGCCCGTCCTTGGCCTGGCCAAGCGCAACCTTCATGATCTCTTCGGTAATGCCTTCGATCTTGATGTCCATCTGCAGCGAGGTGATGCCCTGCTCGGTGCCGGCGACCTTGAAATCCATGTCGCCGAGATGGTCTTCATCGCCGAGGATGTCGGAGAGCACCGCGTAGCGCTTGTCTTCCAGGATCAGGCCCATGGCGATACCGGCGGTCGGCCGCTTCAGCGGCACGCCGGCGTCCATCAGCGCGAGCGAAGCGCCGCAGACGGAGGCCATCGACGACGAACCGTTCGACTCGGTGATCTCCGAGACCACGCGCACCGTGTAGGGGAACTCGTGATGCGGCGGCAGCACCGGGTGGATCGCGCGCCAGGCGAGCTTGCCGTGGCCGATCTCGCGGCGCTTGGTGCCGCCGAGGCGGCCGGTCTCACCGACCGAGTAGGGCGGGAAGTTGTAGTGCAGCAGGAACGTCTCTTTATACGTTCCCGACAGCGCGTCGATGTACTGCTCGTCCTCGCCGGTGCCGAGCGTGGTCACCACAAGGCCCTGCGTCTCGCCGCGGGTAAACAACGCCGAACCGTGGGCGCGCGGCAGCACGCCGACTTCGCAGACGATGTTACGCACGGTCTTGACGTCGCGGCCGTCGATGCGCTTGCCGGTGTCGAGGACGTTCCAGCGGACGATCTTGGCTTCCAGCTCCTTGAACACGTCGGCGACGCGGAGCTTGTCGTATTTCGGCTCCTGTCCCTCCGGGAAGAAGTGCGCCATCACCTTTTCCTTGACGGCACCAACGGCGGCGTAGCGCTCCTGCTTGATCGGGATCGCATAGGCCTTGCGCAGGTCCTGCTCGGCGAGGCCGAGCATTTCCTTCTCGATCGCGGAATTGTCGATCGCGGTCACCTCGCGCGGCTCCTTCGCAGCCTTCTCGGCGAGCTCGATGATCGCCTTTATGACCGGCTGGAAGTGGCGATGGCCGAACATGACCGCGCCGAGCATCACGTCCTCGTTCAGCTCCTTGGCTTCCGACTCCACCATCAGCACGGCGTCGGCGGTGCCGGCGACGACGAGGTCGAGCTGGGTCTCGGCCATCTCGTCGAGCGTCGGATTGAGGATGAACTCGTCATTGGCGAAGCCGACGCGGGCGGCGCCGATCGGGCCCTTGAAGGGCGCGCCCGACAAGGTCAACGCAGCGGACGCAGCCACCAGCGCCACGATATCCGGATCATTCTCCATATCGTGCGAGAGAACGGTGACGATCACCTGGGTCTCGTTGCGCCAGCCGTCGACGAACAGCGGACGGATCGGGCGATCGATCAAACGGGAGACCAGCGTCTCCTTTTCGGTCGGACGTCCTTCACGCTTGAAATAGCCGCCGGGAATGCGGCCGGCGGCGTACGTCTTTTCCTGGTAGTCGACGGTGAGCGGCAGGAAGTCGACGCCCTCGCGCGGGGACTTGGCGGCGACGACGGTGGCGAGCACCACAGTCTCGCCATAGGTCGCCATCACGGCACCGTCGGCCTGGCGGGCGATCTTTCCGGTTTCAAGCTTGAGGGGGCGTCCACCCCAGTCGATCTCGACTGAATGAATATTGAACATTTAGGTCTTCTTTCATGGGTTCACGAAAAGCGGGACGCCACAAAACAAAAAACCATGCGCAAGACGGCGGGATGCTGAGCGCGAAACGGCATCAGCATCCGGCGATCCTGCCATGGTTTTCGGTTTTAGGATGGCGTCCATCCCTTCGCTTCAAGTCACGGGCACCTGCCCGTTGTGTCCAGCGGCCGGATTGCTGCTGGACGTTCAAATCGAGCATGATGTTTTCTGCGTCATGCTCCTGTGCATCATCGGCTTCGAAACCGTTACACGCCGGTTGTCGAACGATGATGCAAAAACGCGCGCCGGATGACGCGCGTGCACTTCAAAACAAGCTCAACGACGAATGTTGTGCTTTTCAAGCAGCGCCTTGTAACGCGCTTCGTCGGTCTTCTTCAGGTAATTGAGAAGCGAGCGGCGCGTCGACACGAGCTTCAGGAGGCCGCGGCGCGAATGATTATCCTTCACGTGGCTCTTGAAATGATCCGTAAGGTTGTTGATGCGTTCCGACAGGATCGCGACCTGAACCTCCGGGGAGCCGGTGTCGCCGGCTTTGGTA
Source organism: Bradyrhizobium sp. (assembly GCA_035487555.1). GTDB lineage: Bacteria > Pseudomonadota > Alphaproteobacteria > Rhizobiales > Xanthobacteraceae > Bradyrhizobium. The sequence goes on from DATHMA010000205.1 coordinate 13,386, forward strand.
GCATTGTCCTTGATGACTTCCGCTTTGCGTTGCGCGGTAATCGACATCGTCAAACTCTCTCGTTGCGACCGGAGCTGGCAGTCAGTCCGGTCAGGTTGAACACGCGCTTGGGGATGACTTCGCCATTGTTCACTTCGGCAAGCGCGAGAAGCCGGCCTGCCACCGTGACATAGACTGTGCCGCTACTATTGGGCGCATCCCGTCCGCGCAACAAAACGGCTTGGCCCCTGTGGAGCCTCGCCGCATCAGCCCGAGTGACGGCCAGTGCCGGGATGTCGTCCAGCGCGGTCTCAACGGGCAAAAGCGCGTCGGCGAGGCTGCCCTCGCCAGACGCGGCTCTATTACATAAAGCCTCCAATTGTTCCAGCAGAATCATGTCGTTTTCGCCGAACGGCCCGACCAGGGTCCGGCGCAACGCGCAGATATGACCAAAACAGCCGAGAATTCGGCCGATATCGCGGGCCAGCGCCCGCACATAGGTTCCCTTGCCGCATTCGGCCTCGAACACGGACTGGTTGTTATCTATTTGTTCTATAAGGTCTAATCGGTGAATCTCAACTGGGCGAGGCGCCAGCTCGACGACTTCGCCGTCGCGCGCGAGGTCATAGGCGCGCTCGCCCTGCACTTTGATGGCCGAATAGCGCGGCGGGGTCTGCTCGATGATGCCGGTGAACTGCGGCAGCAGCGCGCGTATCGACTCGGCCGTTGGCCTAGCCTCGCTCGTCTTCACGACCTGGCCTTCGGTGTCGTCGGTGTCGCGCTCCTCGCCCCAGTGCACCGTGAAGCGGTAGCGCTTGCGGCCGTCCATCACGAAGGGGACGGTCTTGGTCGCTTCACCGAGCGCGATCGGCAAGCCCCCGGAGGCGAGCGGATCGAGCGTGCCGGCATGTCCGGCGCGCTTGGCCGAGAACAGCCGCTTCACCACGGCGACCGCTTGCGTCGACGTCATGCCGATCGGCTTGTCGAGTACGATCCAGCCATGGATGTCGCGCTTGTCGCGGCGCGGCTGATTGTTGTTCTGTCGTTGCTGCTTCTGCGCGCGCGGATCGTTGTTGCCGCGCGGTTCATGGCGGACAGCAGCATCGGCAAAATTATTTTTCGAAACGTCGTGCACTTGCGTGTCGACCACGCTCTTGGCGGGAGTTGCAATCATTGATCTTCATCCGAATCGGGTGCGAGGTCTCTCTGCACCGCAGGCGTTCGCAATAACTTCTCGATCCGTTCCGCTTCGTCGAATCGATCGTCGACGCGGAAGCGGAGATCAGGAGCAAATTTCAGGTTAACGCGCCGCGCGACCTCGCCGCGCAGATACTTCTTGTTACGCTCCAGCGCCGCGATCACGACATCGGTCTCGCGTCCGCCGAGCGGCATGACATAAATGGTTGCGAGCTTCAGGTCCGGCGACATGCGTACCTCCGGCACCGTAATGATGTGGCCCTCAAGGTCGCTGTCGTGAACGCTACCGTGCGCGAGAATATCGGCAACAGCGTGGCGCACCGCTTCGCCGACGCGCAATTGTCGCTGCGAGCCGCCCGGCGTCGAAGTTTTCTTCTGGTGATGACGAGGCATCTTTCAAATCCAAATTGCCTTCACCGCCCGCGAAAGCGGGCGGCCCAGCATTTTCTGCTCCAATTAGTTCAGCGACTTGGATGCTCCGCCTTCGCGGAGCAAGACGTCCTGATTAAGATCCGGGCGCTTCGTAAGATTTGGACTTACAGCGAGCGCTGGATCGTCTCCACGCGATAACACTCGATAACGTCACCGGCACGCATGTCGTGATAGTTCTCGAAGGCCATGCCACATTCCTGGCCGGCCACCACCTCTTTCACTTCATCCTTGAAGCGCTTCAGTGTCGAAAGCTTGCCTTCATGCACGACGACGTTGTCGCGGATCAACCGGACATTGGCGCCGCGTTCCACGGTGCCGTCGGTGACGCGACAGCCCGCGACCTTGCCGACCTTGGAAATGTTGAAGATTTCCAGGATCTGCGCGTTGCCGAGCATGGTCTCGCGCAATGTGGGCGCCAGAAGGCCGCTCATGGCTTTCTTCACATCATCCACAAGGTCGTAGATGATGTTGTAGTAGCGGATCTCGATGCCGTTACGTTTTGCCGCAGCCGCCGCTTCCTTGTTGGCGCGCACGGAGAAGCCGATGATCGCGGCGTTGAAGCCTTCCGCCAGCGTCACGTCGGATTCCGAGATGCCGCCGACGCCCGCATGCAGGATGCGTGCTGCGACTTCGTCGGTGCCGAGCTTTTCCAGCGAGCCGAGAATGGCTTCGAGCGAGCCCTGCACGTCGGCCTTGATGATCAGCGGGAACTCCTTGCGGCCCGATGTCTTGAGCTGCGACATCATCTGCTCGAGCGAGCCGCGCATGCCGGAGATCGAGGCAGCGGCATTCTCGCGCTTCTGGTGCGCGCGATAGCTGGTGATCTGGCGGGCACGCGCTTCGTTCTCGACGACGGCCAGACGATCGCCTGCTTCGGGCGGGCCGTTGAAGCCGAGCACTTCAACCGGCACGGAGGGACCGGCTTCGTCGACGGTCTCGCCCTGGTCGGAGATCAGTGCGCGGACGCGACCCATCTCGGCGCCGGCCACGATAATATCGCCGACCCGCAGCGTACCGCGCTGAACCAGCACGGTGGCGACCGGACCGCGGCCGCGATCGAGCTTGGCTTCGATCACGGTGCCTTCGGCGGGACGATCGGAGTTGGTCTTGAGGTCGAGAATGTCGGCTTGCAGCGCGATCATCTCGAGCAGGCGGTCGAGGTTGGTCTTGTTCTTGGCGGAGACCTCGACGTCAACGACCTCGCCGCCGAGCGATTCGACCTGCACCTCGTGCTGCAACAGCTCGGTGCGCACGCGCTCCGGCCTGGCGTCGGGCTTGTCGATCTTGTTGATCGCAACGATCATCGGCACCTTCGCCGCCTTGGCGTGGTTGATCGCTTCGATCGTCTGCGGCATCACGCCGTCATCGGCGGCAACCACCAGCACCACGATGTCGGTGACCTTGGCGCCGCGGGCGCGCATCGCGGTGAAGGCCGCGTGGCCGGGCGTATCGATGAAGGTGATCATCTTGCCGCTTTCGGGCGATGCCACCTGATAAGCGCCGATATGCTGGGTGATGCCGCCGGCCTCGCCCGAGACCACGTTGGCGTGGCGCAGCGCGTCGAGCAGCGAGGTCTTGCCGTGGTCGACGTGGCCCATCACGGTCACGACCGGCGAGCGCGGCTCGGTGTCGGTGGAATCGTCGACGATGTCGAACAAGCCTTCCTCGACGTCGGACGCAGCCACACGCTTGACGGTGTGTCCCAATTCCTCGGCGATGAGCTGTGCGGTGTCCGCATCGATCACGTCGGTGATCTTGTGCATCGCGCCCTGCTTCATCAGCATGCGGATCACGTCGACCGCGCGCTCGGACATGCGGTTGGCGAGTTCCTGGATGGTGATCGCCTCAGGGATCGTGACCTCGCGGATCAGCTTTTCCTTCTGCTCGTTGGAGGCATGTCCCTTCAGGCGCTGGGTGCGGCGGCGGAACGAAGCGATCGAGCGCTCGCGCACGTCGTCGGCAGTAAGCGCCGTGACGACCGTGAGGCGGCCGCGTTGCTTTTGCGGCCCTGGCTTGTGGGTGGTCTTTGGAGCAGCAACCGGACGCGCGACGCCGCCGGGGCCACGGCGAATCATGCGTGGGCCCTCATCTTCCTCCGCTTCGGCGGCAACGCCCGGCGCCCTTGCGACCGGCAGCATGGCTGGCGTCCGCGCAGCAGGAGCGCGGGCCGCAGGAGCACGGGCGGCTGGGGCGGAGGCAGTGCTCGTGGTTGCGGGGGCAGCCGCCGGGCGCGCCGAGGCGGCTGCGGCCGCTTCGGCCTCGCCAAATCGCTTCTTGGCTTCCTGTTCGGCCTTGCGCTTGGCGTCTTCTTCCAGGCGATGACGTTCTTCTTCCGCCTTGCGGCGGGCTTCGGCAGCTTCACGCTCGGCCTGTTCGATGCCCTCGCGGCTGGCGCGCCGCTTGGCTTCTTCCTCGGCCTGTCGCCGTTCCTCGACCTCGCGCGCGCGTGCGTCCGCCAGCGCGCTGACGCGGGCGGCGTGTTCGTCCTCGGTCAGCGTCTGCAGCACAACGCCGGAAGGTTTGCGCGGCGGCGCCGACGGCTGTTGGCTCGGCGCCGGACGGTTGCCGATCGGAGCTTTTGCGGTGACGGGCGCAGGGGCCGGTTTGGCGCTGGCGGCAACCGGCTCGGGCGCTGCATGCGGGACCTCGGGTCCGTCGCCACCGACGCGGCGCTTGCCACGCTTCTCGACCACGACCTGCTTGGTGCGGCCGTGCGGAAAGCTCTGGCGTACGGTGCCCGTCTCGACGCGCGGCTTGAGCGACAAAGTCTTGCTTTGGACACTCAGCTTCTTGTCGCCCGGAGTATTCTGGTCGGCCATTCAGTAGTCCTAATTCCTATGGTGCGCGAAACGCACCGTCGTTTGACGTGATCGTTGCTATTTCGAATTCGAGTTCAAATTCCTGGCCACTGTTCCGGCAGTCTTGTCGGCGTCGGCCAACCGGTATCGGACCAGAATTTGGCTGCGCGACGGGAAAGTATTGCTCGCCGGGCCCGCGAGCAGCGCAGCATGTACCACATTTGACCGCCCCAATGCCAAATCCAATTCTGCAGAGGTTAGTGCAACAATGACGGGAAATTCGGGTGTTTCCGCCCTGTTCCCCGCATTTTGACGCGCCACCGCGTCCAATTTCCGGATTCCGTCCTCGGCCCCGTCGGCCGCGTGGATCAGGGCCGCGATCGGCCCCCCATTCGGGTGGTTCCTCAGCGCGCCCTCGACCTTGGCAAAGCCAGAGACGACCTGGCCCGCCTTGGCGGCAATGGCCAGCGCCTCGACCGCACTGCGGCACAGAAGGGTTTCGGTATCGGAGGCAAGCGTCGGTGCCACGCGGACATCGCGCTTGAATCCTTTGCTAAATTGGTGACGCCGGACCGCTTCCGCAACCGTCTGGTGCGATGCGGTAAGCCATAATCCGCGGCCGGGCAGCCTGCGCTTGATGTCGGGGACGACCTCGCCCGTGGGCGAGACGACGAAGCGGATCAGCTCGTCGATCGGGCGCTGCTCGCGGCTGACCGCGCACATACGAACGGTCGCGGACTTGCCGGTCCGCGGTCCGTCGTCGAGGTCGGGGTCAGCCAAAGCGAGCATCCGCGGGGCATCTCCTTCGCCTTAAGCAGCGGGCTGGTCTTCGGAGGCCTCGGCCTCCTCGGACGGCTTGGCGAGATCGGCCTCGGTGATCCAGCCGGCCTTGAGACGGGCCTGCATGATCATCGCCTCCGCGTCATCGCGAGAAATGTCGATGCCGTCGAGAATGCCGGCGTACTTGGTCTGCTCGCCGCCTTCCTTGCGCTCGGTCCAGCCGACCAGATCGTCGGTGGCGCAGCCGGCCAGATCCTCGACCGTCTTGACGTCGTTCTCGCCGAGCTTCACCAGCATCTTCGCGGTCACGCCGGGTACGGTCTTTACGGCGTCCTCGACGCCCAGTTCCTTGCGCTTCGCTTCGAGCTCGGCTTCCTGCTGCTCGAGATATTCCTTGGCGCGGTTCTGCAGCTCGGCCGCGGTCTCCTCGTCAAAGCCCTCGATGCCGGCGAGATCCTTGATATCGACCAGCGCCAGCTCCTCGACCGAAGTGAAACCTTCGGAAGCGAGCAACTGACCGACGACCTCGTCGACATTGAGCGATTCCATGAACACGCGCGTGGAGTTCTCGAAGTCGGCCTGGCGGCGCTCCGATTCCTCCTGCTCGGTCAGGATGTCGATGTCCCAGCCGGTGAGTTGCGAGGCGAGGCGCACGTTCTGGCCGCGGCGGCCGATCGCCAGCGACAACTGGTTATTGGTGTCGGGCACGACGACCTCGATACGCTCGCGGTCTTCGTCGATGACGACCTTGGCGACTTCTGCCGGCGCCAGCGCATTGACGACGAAGGTCGCGATGTCGGGCGACCACGGAATGATGTCGATCTTCTCGCCCTGCAGCTCGTTCACCACGGCCTGCACGCGCGAGCCGCGCATACCGACGCAGGCGCCGACGGGATCGACCGAGGAGTCGCGCGAGATCACGCCGATCTTGGCGCGCGAGCCGGGATCGCGGGCGACCGCCTTGATCTCGACGATGCCGTCATAAATTTCCGGCACTTCCTGCGCGAACAGTTTCGCCATGAACTGCGGATGGGTGCGGGAGAGGAAAATCTGCGGCCCGCGCGTCTCGCGACGCACGTCGAAAATATAGGCGCGGACGCGGTCGCCGTTGCGGAACACCTCGCGCGGCAGCATCTCGTCGCGGCGGATGATGGCCTCGCCACGTCCGAGATCGACGATCACGCTGCCATATTCGACGCGCTTGACGATGCCGTTGACGATGTCGCCGATGCGGTCCTTGAACTCCTGATATTGCCGGTCGCGCTCGGCCTCGCGCACCTTCTGCACGATCACCTGCTTGGCCGACTGCGCGGCGATGCGGCCATATTCCAGCGGCGGCAGCGTGTCGGCGATGGTGTCGCCGATCTGCGCGCCCGGATTGGCCCTGCGGGCATCTTCCAGCGAAATCTGGTTGGCGGAGTTCTCGACGGTCTCAACCACGAGCATATGGCGCGAGAGCCGGAGCTCGCCCTTCTTGGCGTCGATCTCGGCATGTACGTCGGTCTCGCTGCCGTAACGCGCCCGTGCTGCCTTGGCGATGGCATCTTCCATCGCCGCGATCACGATGCCGCGGTCGATCGATTTCTCGCGCGCGACTGCATCCGCAATCTGCAGCAGTTCGAGTTTGTTGGCGCTGACGGCCATGGCTAGTCTCCTTCGGTAGGATCGATATCGCCCCTGCGCGCCCTCTCGGCGGCGAGGCGATGTTTCTTGGTGTTCTTCGGGACCGGTTTCGAGACCGGTTTCTTGGCCGGCTTGTGTTTCCGCGTTTTGGCGTGCGGGGCCTGCGGCGGCTCGATGCCAAGCTCGCGCTTGAGCTCGCGCTCGGCGGCCTTGCCGCGCCGCATCGATTCCGCGACCAGCTCGTCGGTCAGGACGAGGCGTGCCTCACCGATGTCTTCCATTGTGAGCAGCACGTCGGCCTCTTCACCAGCCGGCGCATCGTCGCGGCGGATGCGGACCTTGTCGCCCTCGACGCCGGCCAGGAGCCCGCGGAAGCGTTTACGGCCTTGATGGGCGACCGCCATCTCGATTTTCACGAGGTGGCCGGAATAGCGCTCGAAGTCCGTGCGGCGCACCAGCGGTCGGTCGATGCCCGGCGAGGAAATCTCCAGCCGATAGGCGCGGTCGATCGGATCGGCGATATCGAGCACCGGGGAGAGTGCCCGGGACACTGCCTCGCAGTCGTCGATCAGCATCGTGCCATCAGGCCGTTCTGCCATGATCTGGACGGTGCAGCCGGCCTCACCCGAAATCTTGATCCGCACCAGGCGGTAGCCCAGCTGCTGCAGCACCGGGGCTGCGACCGCCGACACCCGAGCCGCAACGCCCGGCTCTACAACCAGGCGTGGTTCGGACAGCAGTTCAGCGTCCATGGAACCGGCAGTCGGATCGATCATGTCCAGCGTCAAACGGGCTCTTTGCTTGCTTTGTCCGGGTCGCCAACGGCGGTTCCGGGTGGTTAACCTTCCCGTCCCGGCCGAAACCGGCAGCGGGCTGTGTCAGGTAATAAAAAAGAGCGGGTCCGGAAGGGCCCACTCTCAATACGCGTTTCGTATGAGACAGCTAAGTTGGCGCCGATATAGCCCTTTTCGCAGGTACCGGCAAGGCCGGGCCGGATTAATTTGCGCCTGTTTATAGGCGCTGAAGCCTAACCCTTCCTTCACCAAGCTTCCGCTAGATTGCGCCACAGCTCGTCCTTTGGCTGGCAGATTCGGCCGGAGTGACGAGATCAGAGGCTCAGGCGCGGTCGAGCGCGACAGAAGCGGTTGAGCAGATTGGATGACGGTCGCCACGACGCTGATCCCCGGTTTAGATGAGATTGTCAGGAATGGCGATCCGCAGCGCCGTGACGAGGCTGCCCGCCGCATTGCCGACCTGTTCTTCCAGGATGCCGCGAGCCTGCGGCCGCATCACATCGATCTCTTCGACGAAATCCTGCTCGATCTCGTCCCGCACGCCGAATTGATCACGCGCGCCGAGCTCGCCGAGCGGCTGTCGCTATTTGGCAATGCCCCACGGGTCCTGATCGGGCGGCTGGCCCGCGAGAACGAGATCCTGGTGGCGGGACCGATCCTGCGCCGCTCACCGGTGCTGGATGAGGCGGCGCTGCTCGAGATCGCGCGCGTCAAGGGCCAGAGCCATCTGCTGGCGATGTCGGAACGGCCCAAGCTGTCACCCGATCTGACCGATGTGATCGTGGAGCGCGGCGATCGCGATGTGGTCCGCCGCACCGCCGGCAATGCGGGGGCCAAATTTTCCGAGACGGGCTATACCGAACTCATCAAGCGCGCGAGCCAGGACGGCGTGCTGACGCTGACCGTCGGCCAGCGCGAAGATCTTTCCGACAAGCGGTTGAAGCAGTTGCTCGCGGGATCGCTCGACGTGGTCCGCCGCCGGCTGTTCGACGTGGTGAAGCCCGAGCGGCAGAACGCAATCAAGCAGGCGGTTGCCGAGATAACCGGCACGCTCGAGCGTTTCGAGAGCAAGCGCGATTTCGTGCCGGCCCAGCGCGCTATCCTCGCGCTACACCAGACCGGCAATCTCAACGAGGCGGCGCTGTTCGACTTCGCCAAGAGCTTTCGCTACGAGGAATCAGTTGCCGCACTCTCGGCCATGTCCGGAGTGAAGATCCCGACCCTCGACAATCTCATTTCCGGCGATCGCTACGATCCGATCCTGATCCTCGGTAAAAACATCGGGCTCGAATGGGCGACCGTGCGTGCGCTGATCCTGCTGCGTCTCGGGCCGAATCGGGTCGCCGCGCCGTCCGACATCGAAAGTGCGCGGGTGAATTTCGCCAAGCTGATGCCGTCCACCGCCGAGCGCGTGGTGGGATTCTGGAAGGCGCGCCAGACGATCTGACGCAGCGCCGCCCTTTTCAACCCAGCCGCCGCCCGGTTATGGTCGCGACAAGGCGCGCCACAGCGCCAGAGGGGAGGCCGGGATGCTGACGGAAAGCGCCGTTCAATCGCACGCCGAAAAAGTTCGAAATGTCGGCTACACCGTGATCGAAGGCGCCGCCTCGTCCGATCTGGTCGAGGGATTGAAAGCGGCGGTCGAGCGCATCGAACGCGAGCACCATCTAGGACCGGCCAAGACGTCCTTCGAAGGTCTCAAGACGTTGCGCGTCAACAACCTGCTCACCTATGACGACATCTTCTGGGAAGTACCGCTGCACGAGAACGTGCTGCCGGTGGTCGAGCGCCTGCTGGACAAGGAATGTCTGCTCTCGTCGTTCTGCTCGCTGGTGCTTGGCCCGGGCCAGGAAGCGCAGCCGATCCACGAGGATACGCAGCTCATTCCGCTGCCGCGCCCGCACATTCCGATCACGGTGAATGCAATCTGGGCCCTGTCCGATTTCCGGCACGACAACGGCGCGACGCGCATCGTGCCGGGCAGCCACAAATACGATTCATCGCCGGAATACGGCAAGGAGTACGATGCGGTGATCGCGACGATGCCGGCCGGTAGCGTGATGCTGTTTGACAGCGCGCTGTGGCATGGCGGCGGCGCCAACACCAGCGACGAGCGGCGCTTTGCCTTCTCCTGTGCCTATTGCTGGGGCTGGATGCGGCAGCAGGAAAACCTGCAGCTCGGCATTCCCCAGGAGGCGGCGCGCCGCTTTCCGCGGCGACTGCAGGAATTGTGCGGCTATAGCGTCTACAAGGGACAGTTCGGCCATATCGATAACCACGATCCGATCGAGCTGCTCGGCCGCGAGCGTGGAAAGCGCATGGTATGGGAAGCCACCGATGCCAGGAAGGCGCGGATGGCCGAGACGGCGAAGCCGTCATCAACAGTAAAGACGGCGAAGCGCTAATTAGTTGACGCGTTCAAAGCGCAGATAATTCGCCACGCGACCCTCGCGTTCGGCTTTGCGGCCGTAGCGCGTGATGGTGTAGCCGTCCCAGGGCAGGCGCCAATCGTCGGCGCGCTCCGCCATCCAGCGAAAATCAGGCGAGCGCAACAGGTGCCACAGCGTCCAGGCGCAGTAATCGTCGATGTCGCTGACGAAGCGAAACTCGCCGCCGGGCCTGATCACGCGCGCCATCGCGATGATGGTCGCATCCTGCACGAAGCGGCGCTTCCAGTGCCGCCGCTTCGGCCAGGGATCGGGATGGATCAGGTCGATCCGCGCCAGCGATTGCGGCGGCAGCCAATTCAACAGCTCGGCGGCGTCGCCCGCGAGCAGGCGGATGTTGCCGATATTGTGCGCCTCGATCTGCGCGAGGATCTTGGCCATGCCATTGACATAAGGCTCACAGCCGATGAAGCCCGTGTCGGGAAACCTCTCCGCTTCCGCGACCAGATGCTCACCGCCGCCAAAGCCGATCTCGAGCCGCATCGCCTGCGGCGCGGGATCGAACAGCTCCGCGACAGTGGAGGGGGCTGGCGTCGCGATGTCGAGCGAAAGATGCGGCAGCAGGTGCTCGATCAGGTCGGCCTGATGTGGGCGCAGCTTGTGGCCCTTGCGGCGGCCGAAGAACGAGCCGTGCGCATGCGGCGCGGTATCGTCGTCGGATGGATCGTCGCTGGGAGCGGAATCGCGAGAGGGCGATGTCATCGCAGCGTCTGGTAGAGACGATAGAGCAGCCGTGCCCGCGGCTCGATCGATGAGATGGTGAGCTGCTCGTAATGGGTATGCGCGCCCTTGCCGTCGACGCCGAGGCCGTCGAGCGTCGCCGTGGTGGGCGCGGTGAAATTGCCGTCGGAGCCGCCGCCGGTGAATGTATCGATCAGCTCGAAGCCGATCTCAGCGGCGAGTGTCCTGGCGTGCTCATAGAGCGCGGCGCCCGCATTGCCTTTCTCGTAAGGAGGACGGTTGAGCTCGCCTGTCACCGTGACGCTGACGCCTTCGCTGCGCGATTTGAGACCCAGGATTTTGGGAACGATCTCGTCGGCATCGGCGATGGTCGGCAGGCGCGCATCGACCTCGGCATAGGCCTCTTCCGCAATCACGTTCGGCCGCGTGCCGCCCTTGACCACGCCGACATTGACGGTGATGCCGCGCTTCGGATCGTTCATCGCTTCCAGTGTCTGGATCACATTGGCGAGCTCGCGGATCGCGCTGCGGCCGTCCTGGGGCCGTGTACCGGAATGCGCGGGCACGCCCTTGATGAAGACCTCGAAGCGTCCGACGCCCTTGCGACCAGTCACGATCTTGCCGCCGTCGCGCGCGGGCTCGGTCACCAGCACAAATTTCGCCTTCTGCCCCTCTCTCTCAATCAGCGCGCGCGAGGTCGGGCTGCCGATCTCTTCGTCCGAGACATAGAGTTGCGTGATGCCGAGCGGCGACCGGCTATCGTCCGCGCAGAGCTGGCGGAAGGCGTGATAGGCGATATAGGCGCCGCCCTTCATGTCGTAGATGCCGGGACCGAAGGCGGAGTCGCCCTCGATCTTGAACGGCAGGCGCTCGATGAATCCGATGGGATGCACGGTGTCGAGATGGCTGAGAATCAGGATGCCCGGCGCGTCCTGTCCCCATAACGAGCGCGCGACCAGATGATCGCCGCAGCCGTCGCGGCCAGCGATACGCTCGATGCTCGCCGGCAGATCGCGATAGAGGCCGGCGACCAGGCTTGCGAGCTTGTTGACCTGCTCGGGCGCTTCCGTCGGCGTCTCGATTTCGACCCAGCTTCGGATGCCGTCGAGAATGGTGATCGAATCGAAAGGGTTTTGAACAGTCATTGGCATGCCAGAGGGAGATGAGCACATCTCTCATGCGCTCGCTCCCTCCGGCACGTCAATGGGATATCGGCGTTCAGCGCTTCTCGGGCGCCTCGCGCGCGGCGATCTGTTCGACCAGATCGACGATGCTGCGACGGAGCTTGGCATCGGCGATGCGCGTGAATGCGCGCGTCAGCGCCAAACCTTCCGAGGTCGCGAGGAAATCGGAGATGTAGGAAGGCGAGCCTCCTTCGCCGAAACCTTCGGCCGAAGCGGTGCCGGTCGGACCTCCCTCGAACAGGAAGGAGACCGGGACCTGGAGGATCTCGGAGATCTGCTGGATGCGGCTGGCGCCGACCCGGTTGGTGCCTTTCTCGTATTTCTGGATCTGCTGAAAGGTGAGGCCTAATGCTTCGCCGAGCTTTTCCTGGCTCATGCCCAGCATAATACGGCGCATTCGCACCCGGCTGCCGACATACTTGTCAACAGGGTTCGGTGCTTTGGTCGACATTTCCGACTCTCCTTGGGATCAGGCTAGCGTCCCGGTCCAAACTCTTACGCCCTCGCGACCTGCATTCGTCATTGAATGACAGGGCCGAAAAACGACCGCAAAATATGATCAGCGTGCGCTTGGGATATGACATTCGCAGCGGTCCCGCCGGACAAAAAAACGACGCGAAAGTCAAAGCCACCGCACTGGCGCGGATAAGACAGACAGGATCACGTTCGACAGGATCGCGTTTGCCTCGTGCACCAACACCGTCAAGTCTTGCTCGGAGATATTTGCCGATAGTCGGCAAGGTGAGCATGAACTGACTGGATCGTACTGGGTTCCACAGAATGCGAAGCGTCGCGTCAATCTGTCAACTGGCCGAACAGCGCAGGTAGAATATTTCTACCGATCGTCGGAAACAGAACGCGAATCTGAGGACATCATTTCGTTGATGTCATCCAGATCGCTTAACCATGCGCCGGCGAATCACGACGATCAGGGCAAGTGTGACAAGGATCGCGGCCGGGATGTCGCCTACGCGCGCATAGACGGTCGGAGGATTGGCCGCCGGCAGAGTCGAATCGAGCACGCCTTCGATGCCAAGGCCGAGCCGCGCGACGACGCGTCCCAATGGATCGATCACGGCGGAAATGCCTGTATTTGCTGCGCGGACCAGGGGTAGGCCCTGCTCGATCGCGCGCACGCGCGCCTGTTGCAGATGCTGATAAGGGCCTGTCGAAATTCCGAACCAGCCGTCATTGGTGACGTTGACGATCCAGCCCGGACGGTCGCCCTGGTTTGCAACAGTGTCGGGAAAAATCGCCTCGTAACAAATCAAGGGTAGCACGCGCGGGGCGTTCGGAATCTCCATCGAGCGCCGGATCGTGCCCGGTATGAAGCCGCCTTGAACCTTGGTGAGCTGCTGGAATCCAAGCCTCTCCATCCAGTCCTGGAATGGCAGGTATTCGCCAAACGGGACCAGGTGCAACTTGTCGTAGACCGACAGCACGCTGCCGTCGTGATCAACAACATAAATGGAATTATAAGCGCGCGTTATGCGGGTGCCTGGCGGCTGATCGGGTGCGCGCACTGAGCCCGTGATCAGCACCGTTCCTTTCGGCAGCAGGCTGGCGATCTGCGCCATCGCGTCGGGCTCGCGCGTCAGAAAGAACGGGAATGCCGACTCCGGCCAGATCAGCACCGTGGCATCGCGCACGCCGGTCGATTGTGGTCCCGACGAGCGGTCGGAGAGCGCCAGATATTTCCGCATGACTTCCGCCTTGGCGGAGTAGTTGAACCGGACATCCTGCTGCAGGTTCGGCTGCATGATGCGCAGCTTGACCTTGGGCAGCATGCGGGTGGGTTCGCGCGACAGGCGCGCCGCACCGAACGCGCCCATCGCGATCAATACGGACAAGGCGGCGACCGGCGCGATCCATGGCTTGCGTCCGCGCGAGGTGCCGTCGATCAGCACCGCCGGCGAGGCGAAGATCGCCACGCTGAGGAATGTCAGGCCCCAGAGTCCGATCAGGGATGCGGTCTGCGCCAGCGCCAGCGGCTCAGTCAGGGCGTAGCCGAAATTATTCCAGGGGAAGCCCGTCAGCACCTGACAGCGCAACCATTCGCTGATGGTGAGACAAACCGCGAGCGCGAGAATGCGGGTGGCGTCGCGTGTCCAGATCAGGCGCGCCAGCGCAAAGCCGAAGGCCGTGAACAGCGCGAGATAGGCGGGCAGGCCGAAGATCGCGAACGGCATCAGCCAGGCGAAGGTGTCTGCATCGACCAGGAAGGCATAGCCGATCCAGTAAAGGCCGATCACGAAATAGCCGAGGCCGAACCACCAGCCGCTCCAGGCTGCGGCCGGCAAGCCGCGGTGGCCGCCCGCGGCCGCACCATCGATCAGCCAGACCATGACCGGGAAGGTCAGAAACAGCACCGGCCATGCATTGAACGGGGCCATCGCGAAGGTCGACAGCGCGCCGGCCACAACGGCAATGGCCGCCCGCTTCCATCCCCAGGACAGGATGATCGCAAGCCCGACACCGCGAAGTTTGTCGGCAATGGTCACTGCGAGCCGGCTCCATCGGCAGGCGGCGGCCGGGTATTGTCATTGGCCTGTGGCGGCGCGTTCGGTTCGGGCGCGGCCTCGCGGCGGCGGGTTTCGCGCTGGGTGCGCGGGGCCTGCCGCTCCTTGCGCGTGGCAATGCGCAGCCGCTTCACCCGCCGCGGATCGGCGTCCAGCACCTCGATCTCGAAATTGCCGGGGCCGGAAATCACCTCGCCGCGCACCGGCAGGCGGCCGACATGGCTGACCAGATAGCCACCGAGCGTCTCGACTTCCTCGCCGGCTTCGCCCGTCACGAAATCCTCGCCGATCACCGAGCGGACATCGTCAAGGCTGGCACGTGCATCCGCGATGAAGGAATTGTCCGGCTGGCGCACGATCGCCGGCGGCTCGTCGCTGTCATGCTCGTCATCGATCTCGCCGACGATCTGCTCGACGAGATCCTCCATCGAAACCAGCCCGTCGGTGCCGCCATATTCGTCGACCACCAGCGCCAGATGGAGCCGCGAGGCCTGCATCTGTGCCAGCAGGTCCATGGCGCGCATCGATGGCGGCACGTAGAGCAGCTTGCGGATGATGTTGGCCTCCGACAGTGGCAGCGACAGATCGACCGCGCGCAGGTCGAGCCCGGCCGGTAGCGGCTTCTTGCGCCGGCTTTTCGTGGGCCCGATCACACGCGCGCGCGCCGTCATGAAAGCAAGCAGGTCGCGGATGTGCACCATGCCTACGGGGTCGTCGAGGGATTCGTCATAGACGACGAGCCGCGAATGCGCCGCGCTCTCGAACAGGTCCATCAGCTCGCCGAGCTGGATGTCGCGCTTGACCGCGATCATGTCGGCGCGATGCACCATGACGTCGGCGATGCGCCGCTCGTGCAGGCCGAGAATGTTGCGCAGCATGGCGCGCTCGACCGCGGTGAAACCCACCTCGTCGGGCTGCGAGGCGTCCAGCACCACCTGCAGGTCGTCGCGCACCGAGCCAGCCTTCCATCCGAACAGGGTGCGGATGGCACGGAGCAGCCAGCTCTCCGCGATCGGCCGCCCGACCTCGTTCGGCGGGACCACGGCCGGCAGGTTGCGCGTGTTGCGCGGATTGTCGTGGGTCGGTTCGGAATCCGCCATCTCAGTTCATCCGTTCCCGGTCCGCATAGGGATCGGGAATGCCGAGCTGCTCCAGAATCTCCGTCTCCAGGGCTTCCATCTCTTCAGCGTCGGCGTCGTTCTCATGATCGTAGCCGATCAAATGCAAAAAGCCGTGGATCGCAAGGTGGCTCAAATGATGCTCGAACAGCTTTCCTTCCGCGTCGGCCTCGCGCCTCGTCGTCTCGTAGGCGATCGCGATGTCGCCGAGCATGCGCGGCGCATCGCCCGGCTTGCGCGCGCCTTCGCCCTGCAGCGCCGGAAACGACAGCACATTGGTCGGCTTGTCGATGCCGCGCCAATTGCTGTTCAGCGTGCGGATGCCGGGGTCGTCGGTCAGCATGACCGCAAGCTCGGCGTCGCCGACATCGGCATCGACCGATCCGGCCGCGGCAGCGATCGCGCGCTGGATCACGGCTTCGGCGTCGGGCTCGTTCTGCCAGCACTCGGCGACAACGAGGACCTCGGTCATGGGAAGGGTAAGCTGCGACATCATTTAAAGGAAAATTGTTCCGGCGCACGGAGCCGGCCAGGGTGACACTATATCACTTGCCGGCCGGCTTTTGCGGCGCTCCCTCGTAGGCCGCGACGATGCGCGCCACCAGTTCATGGCGGATCACGTCTTCGGCAGTAAACCTGACCTGGGCCACACCCTCGACCTTGTCGAGCAGCCTGGTTGCTTCGGCGAGGCCCGAGGTCTGGCCATTCGGCAGGTCGACCTGGGACGGATCGCCGGTGACGATCATGCGGCT
Source organism: Bradyrhizobium sp. (assembly GCA_035487555.1). Taxonomy (GTDB): domain Bacteria; phylum Pseudomonadota; class Alphaproteobacteria; order Rhizobiales; family Xanthobacteraceae; genus Bradyrhizobium. The sequence goes on from DATHMA010000205.1 coordinate 29,690, forward strand.
GTTTTCGCCCAGACGCGTCAGAAACATCTTCATCTGCATCGCGGTGGTGTTCTGCGCCTCGTCAAGGATGATGGCGGCGTTGGTGAGCGTGCGGCCGCGCATGAAGGCGAGCGGCGCGATCTCGATCTCGCCGGTCTGCAGCGCGCGCTCGACGATCCGCGCATCCATCACGTCGTACAGAGCGTCATAAATCGGGCGCAGATAAGGATCGACCTTTTCGCGGAGATCGCCGGGCAAGAAGCCGAGCCGCTCGCCGGCTTCGACCGCTGGCCGCGACAGGATGATGCGATCGACTTCCTTGCGCTCGAACAATTGCGCGGCATGCGCGACCGCGAGCCAGGTCTTGCCGGTGCCGGCCGGGCCGACACCGAACACGAGTTCGTGGCGCTTCAGCGCGCGGATATAGGAGTCCTGCGCGGCGGTGCGCGCCCGCACCGGGCGCTTGCGCAGATTAATGGTCTCGAATGTCGTCTTGGCCGTCTTGGCGTCGTATTCGAACAGCGAGCCCTGCGCGATCACGGCGCGGATCGCGCCTTCGACGTCGCCCTGGGCGACCTCCTGGCCTTTCACGGCCTGGGCGTAGAGCGTTTCCAGCACGCGCCGGGCGGCATCGCAGCCGTCGCGTGAGCCGGCGATAGAGATGTGGTTGCCGCGGGAATCGACGACGATGCCGAGCCGGCGCTCGATCTGAGCGAGGTTTTGGCCGTAGGGTCCGACCAGCGCCGAGGCGGCGCGATTGTCGTCGAAATCGATGACGACTTGCGTCTCGGGCGGTACTTGCATGTCGCGGTCAAATTTGCGGCTGGGAACGAGCGAGGGCGAATCCGATGCGCTTTTGGGCAAGGGTTCAGGCTCCGATGGTCGTTGGGGAGGAGGCAATCGTTGCGCCGCTCGCGGCAGGCGCTGGCGCGAGCTCGCCGAGCAGGCTGTAGCGCTCGAGGCTGTCGATCCGGACCGGCAGCACTTTTCCGATGATGTCGCTGGAGGCCATCACATGAGCCGGCTGCAGATAGGCGGTGCGGCCGACGATCTGACCGGGATTGCGGGCGGCGCGCTCGAACAGCACATCGACGGTGGTGCCAATCGTAGCCCGGTTGAAGGCCGATTGCTGGCTGTCGATCAATTCCTGAAGCCGCACCAATCGCTCGTCCATGTCTGAAGCTGACACCATCTCCTGCATTTCCGCCGCCGGCGTCCCTGGCCGCGGCGAATATTTGAACGAATAGGCGGCAGCGTATCCGATTTGCATGACAAGCGCGAGTGTGGCGGAAAAATCCTCCTCCGTTTCACCAGGGAAGCCGACGATAAAATCTGATGAAAATGCAATATCTTGGCGTACCCGCCGGAAACGCTCGATAACCGCGAGATAATCACGGACGGTATGTTTGCGGTTCATGGCCGCCAGAATCCGGTCGGAACCGGACTGGACCGGCAGATGCAC
>DATHMA010000206.1:0-21098 GCA_035487555.1 Bradyrhizobium sp.
TTCATGATCGTCTGCGGCCCCGTACCCTTGCGCGAACGGATGGCGCATCCGGACGCGGCGCTCACGGTCGCAACCGGCGACGCGGCAGCACGCGAGCGCGCCTGGAAAGAGCTCGAATCGACCCCCAGCTGCGGCTCCGGCGCCATCGAGACAGGCGAATGGGAACCCTCCGCACGCGCCGGAGGTTAACTCAAACTGCCGTCACATAGCCGCGCCGCGCCCTCGCGGGTTGGCTTTGGTGGAAAGTTTGGTGTAAAGCTTGGGGGACTTTGGGCTTTTAAAGGCGGCCTGCCGGCATTTTTTGACGGCGCTAAGTCCCTGTGAAAGCTTTGGAAAGTGGCTGGGACGGATAAAAGCCGCGAAAGTGACTGACATCACACTGAGCGATCAGGAGCGCCTTTAAGCTTTGAAACCGGGCTTCGGCCCGCGCGACTAACCCGAGAGCCAAGGGAAAAGCTCCAGGGGAGCCAAGGGGAAACCAAGGGGAACCTTAAGGGACAACCAAGGCAGTCGCTGCGCCGGACCTGTGCAACCATCGCGCCGAACGAAAGTTCCGGCCCGCAAAAACTGGAATCATGCCGTGACCACATTCAGCAACACCCCGCTTCTCGACACCATCAAGACGCCGGAGGATTTGCGCCGGCTGAAGATCGATCAGGTCCGGCAGGTCGCCGATGAGCTCCGCCAGGAGACCATCGACGCTGTCTCGGTCACCGGCGGCCATTTCGGCGCCGGCCTCGGCGTCGTGGAACTCACCACGGCCATCCATTACATCTTCGACACCCCGCGCGACCGCCTGATCTGGGACGTCGGCCACCAGGCCTATCCGCACAAGATCCTGACCGGCCGGCGCGACCGCATCCGCACGCTGCGCACCGGCGGCGGCCTCTCCGGTTTCACCAAGCGCAGCGAGAGCGATTACGATCCGTTCGGCGCCGCGCACTCCTCGACCTCGATCTCGGCCGGCCTCGGCATGGCGGTGGCCCGCGACCTCTCCGGCGGCAAGAACAACGTGATTGCCGTGATCGGCGACGGCGCGATGTCGGCGGGCATGGCCTATGAGGCCATGAACAATGCCGGCGCGATGAACTCGCGCCTCATCGTGATCCTCAACGACAACGACATGTCGATTGCCCCGCCGGTCGGCGCCATGAGCGCGTACCTCTCGCGGCTCTATTCCGGCAAGACCTACCGAACGCTGCGCGAGGCGGCCAAGCAGATCAACAAGCGCCTGCCGAAGATTCTCGCCAACCGCGCCAACCGCGTCGAAGAATATTCCCGCGGCTTCATGATGGACGGCGGCACGCTGTTCGAAGAGCTCGGCTTCTACTATGTCGGCCCGATCGACGGCCATAACCTCGACCATCTCCTCCCCGTCCTGAAGAACGTCCGCGACATGGAGGAAGGACCGATCCTGGTCCATGTCGTGACCCAGAAGGGCAAGGGCTACGGCCCAGCCGAAGCCTCCGCCGACAAATATCACGCCGTGGTCAAGTTCGATGTTGCCACCGGCACCCAGGCCAAGGCCAAGCCGAATGCGCCGGCCTATCAGAACGTGTTCGGCCAGAGCCTCGTCAAGGAAGCCGAGAAGGACGACAAGATCGTCGCCATCACCGCGGCGATGCCGTCGGGCACGGGCGTCGACATCTTCAACAAGGCCTTCCCCGCCCGCACCTTCGACGTCGGCATTGCCGAGCAGCACGCCGTGACGTTTGCAGCGGGTCTGGCCAGCGAAGGCTACAAGCCGTTCTGCGCGATCTACTCGACCTTCCTGCAGCGCGGCTACGACCAGGTGGTGCATGACGTCGCGATCCAGAGCCTGCCGGTCCGTTTCGCCATCGACCGCGCCGGCCTCGTCGGTGCCGACGGCGCGACCCACGCCGGCTCGTTCGACAACGCCTATCTCGGTTGCCTGCCGAATTTCGTGATCATGGCGGCCTCCGACGAGGCCGAGATGGTGCACATGGTGGCAACGCAGGTTGCGATCAACGACCGTCCGAGCGCGCTGCGTTATCCGCGCGGTGAAGGCCGCGGCGTGGAAATGCCGGAAGTCGGCGTTCCCTTGCCGATCGGCAAGGGCCGCATCGTCCGCGAGGGCAAGAACGTCGCGCTGCTGTCGTTCGGTACGCGTCTCGCCGAATGCGAGAAGGCGGCCGACGAGCTCGCCGCCCACGGCCTCTCCGCCACCATCGCCGATGCGCGCTTCATGAAGCCGCTCGACGAGGAGATGATCCTCAAGCTCGCGCGCGACCACGAAATCCTGATCACGGTCGAGGAAGGCTCGATCGGCGGCTTCGGCTCGCATGTGATGCAGTTGGTCTCCGACCAGGGCATGCTCGACAGCGGCGCGCTGAAATTCCGCTCGATGATCCTGCCCGACGTGTTCCTCGACCACGACTCGCCGGCCGCGATGTATGCCCGCGCCGGCCTCGACTCCAAGAGCATCGTCAAGAAGGTGTTCGAGACGCTCGGCAAGGACTTCAAGGCCGAGACGGTGAAGCTGGCGTAGCGCTGTTTCCGCGGGCTCGCCTCCACCTCTCCCGCTTGCGGGGGAGGTCGCGCCGAAGGCGCGGGTGGGGGCTCTCTCCACATGAACGGTCTCGCTCGCGGCGACACCCCCACCCCAACCCTCCCCCGCTACGCGGGAGAGGGAGCACAGCGTGCCCCACGGTCGCACTTTGCGTGTTGATCCTTTCCCCATGAACATCTATCTGGCAGGTCCCGACGTGTTCCTGCCGGATGCGGTCGAGATCGGGCGGCGCAAGGTCGAGATTTGCGCCCGCCACGGCCTCATCGGGCGCTATCCGCTCGACAATCCCGTCGATCTCACCGCGGCCGACGCTTCGCTTCGGATCTACCAGGGCCTGGAAGCGATGATGGACGAATGCAGCGCCATCATCGCCAATCTCACGCCCTTTCGCGGCCCCGGCGCCGATCCCGGAACCGTCTACGAGCTGGGCTACATGGCCGCGCGCGGAAAATTCTGCCTCGGCTACTCCAACGATCCCGCCGCCTACGCCGACCGCGTACGGCGCTTCACGACGGTCACCTCGCGCGACGGGCATCTGGTCGATGCCGACGGTCTCTCGGTTGAGGATTTCGGCCTCAACGACAATCTGATGATGATGCACGGGCTCGACCTGCACGGCGCGCCGCTGGTGTTGCCACGCGAGAGGCCAAAGGACATCTGGCACGACCTGACCGCGTTCGAGCTTTGCGTTGCCATGGCCGCCAAAAGGTCTGCCGCGCGCTAGGCCTCATGAACCTCCCGGACACTGAGCTTCCGCCTGCCGAACCGATCGGGCGTTGAAAATGGCGAAGCTGATGGCGGCCATGATCCACACGCCGAACCCGCCATAGAGCATCACCCAGCCAAAGCCGTTCACCAGCGCCTCATGGATGATGGACTGGTCGAGCTCGGGAACCGGTCCTGCGCTTCCGGCAGCGATCCGCTCGGCAAGCAGCCGCAGCTCGGCAACGCCGACGTTCGAGACCGCTCCCTTGAGATGTGCGAACACGCCGCTCGCCAGGATGAAACCCATCATCGCGATATTGATCGCGAGCGAAACCATCCGGGCACTCATATCGATGCCGGAGGCCATGCCCGCGCGGTCACTCGAGACCGAGCCCGTCGTCGTATTGGTGACGGGCGTGTTGGTGAACCCGAGGCCGATCCCGGCGATCAGGCAGCCGGGCAGCATCGTGAGCCAACTGGCCCCTGCCGCGGCGCTACCGAGCTTCATCAGCATGAACCCGGCGCCGATCGTGAACAGTCCCGCCGGAATGATGATGCCGGGCTGATAACGCAGCGAAAGCCGTTCCGCCAAAGGCGGCATCACCAGCGTCGGCAGCGTATAGGCGAGCAGCGCAAGCCCTGCGGTGACGCTGTCATAGCCGAGGCCTGCATGAAACCAGATCGGCAGATAGATCATGAAGGGCCAGTAGCTGATGTTCATCGCGGCCGAACCGATGATGGCGCCGGAAAAGTCGCGGACCCGAAACACGGAGAAGTCGAACATCGGCCGCGGGCTGACGTTCTCGGCAATGAGGAAGGCGATGAAGCTCGCGACGGATACACCGAAGATCGCAAGCGCCGTCGGGCTGGCAAAGCCGAAATCCGGTCCCTGCGTGATGTAGAAGGCGAGACAAAACACCGACAGCGAAAGCGTCACGATCCCCGCGATGTCGAGTTGGCCCGCCTTCGGGTCCTTTGACTCATGAATCCCGCCGAGCGCAAGCCCGAGCGCGACAGAAGCGAGCACCACATGGACGAGAAACACCCATTTCCAGCTCAGCACCGCGACGATCGCGCCGCCAATGAGCGGACCAAATCCGAGACCGATGCCGAAGATGACACCCCACCAGCCAAAGGCGCTCGCGCGCTCTTTGCCGCCGCGGAATTCATGCGAAAGCACGGCGACCTGACAGATCAGCATCGCACCGCCGCTTGCTCCTTGCAGGAGACGCGCGACGATCAGCGTCACCACGTTCTCGGCCAGGCCGCATACCAGCGACGTGAAACCGAATGCAGCGATGAAGATCGCGAACATGCGCTTGCGTCCATAGCGATCCGCCAGCGTTCCCGTCGCCATCAGCACGGTGGTGACAGCGATCGTATAGGCGTTCATGATCCACTGGAGCTGCTTGAAGTCGGCATGCAGCACCTGCTCCAGCGTCGGCAGGATGGCAGGGATGCTCGAAATCTCCAGCCCGAACATCAGGCATGAAAGGCAGACGGCGGACAGGACGATCACGCCTCTGCGTGTCAAGGTCTGGCGTGTCAAGGTCTGGCGTGTCAAGGCAGCGGACATCGTTCGCTCTTTCGTTATGACGCCGACGGCATAAGCCATGCTCCTGCCAGGCACCTGGCAGAGCACCTCGCAGCAGCGACGTCCTGATTGCACACAAACAATTGAGGCGGTGGGAGTGAACCCGTCCGCCGCATTGCGTTGCCGTGCAAGCTAGTCGCCGCTACATCATTTTAGAATTGGATGGCTGGATATTTCAGAGACAACAAATCCGGATCACTCGCATGACTTCGCTGGATGTCGACGCCGTCAAGGCTTTCGTCGCAATCGCCGATCTCAAGAGTTTTACGCGCGCCGCGGATGCGCTTGGCACCACGCAGGGTGCGATCAGCGTGAAGCTGAGGCGGCTGGAAGACCGCCTCGGCAAGAAGCTGATCGAGCGGACGCCGCGGCTGGTGCGCCTGTCGGCCGAAGGCGCGGCGTTCCTGGAGCCCGCGCGTGATTTCCTCGCCGCACATGATCGCGCGATCGCCGGGCTCATGCCGGTTCGCCGGCGCTTTTCGCTCGGGATTGCCACCCATGTCGGCGGGCCGGAAGTCCCGACCTTGCTGGCGCGGCTCAATGCCCATGACCCGGCGCTCACCATCGAAGTGCGGCTCAACGACTCCCGCGAGCTGCTCGATGCTTTCGACGACGGGAAGATCGATGCGGCGATCATCCTGCGCGAGGACGACCGGCGCGATGGCGAAGTGCTTGCGCCCGAGCATTTTGGCTGGTTCGCCGCCCCCGGCTTTGTGCATCGAGCCGGCGAGCCGCTGCGGTTGGCGGCGTCCTCGCCAGCCTGCGGCATCCTTAACATCGCCCGCCGCGCACTCGATGCGGCTGGAATAGCGGCGACGGAAGTTTTCCTGGGCTGCGGTTCCTTTGCCGTTGCCGATGCGGTTGCGGCGGGCCTTGCCGTTTCGGTGTTCTCTCACCGGCTCACACCGCCAGGCACGGTCGAGGTCAGCCGGCGGTTCGGCCTGCCGGCAATCCCGCCTTCCGAAATCGTGTTGCTTTCAACGCTTTCCGATGCGAGATCTCGCGGGACGCTGAAGACGCTGGCCGCCGCGTTTCGGGAGCACCGCTCTTCCCCACTCGCGGCAAGTGTCGCGTGAAGGCGGGGCGCGACTTCGCCGTCAAAACGGAGGAAAAGAATTGAAGGTCCATCCGGGCTCCTGCCATTGCGGGGGTGTCAAATTCCGCGTGACGTCGGAGATCGTTGAGCTCACCACTTGCGATTGCTCGCTGTGCGTGAAGAAGAACGCCGTGATGACGAAAGTCCCCGAGGCCTCGCTCGAGATCGTCGAAGGCTCCGACCTGCTGTCGCTCTACGAATGGAACACCCGCCGGGCCCAACACTATTTCTGCAAGCGATGCGGCATTTACGTCTTCCATCGCAAGCGCGCGGCGCCGGATCATTTTGGCGTCAACGTCTTCTGCCTGGACGGATTCGACCCGGCGTCGGTTTCGGTGCGGCCGACCGAAGGCGCCAACATGACGGTGGTCGATCCGCAAGGTCGTCCGGAATGGCCGGGGCCACGCGTGACCGTCGGCTGATCCGGCGATTTGCTCGGATTACAGGGAAAAGCCCTCAAAGGTCGCTCGCTCCCGACGCGCGCAAACGAAGGCGCCAAGTCCGCTTAGGAGGCAAAGCGGCCTTGGGACGCCATAACGTCGAGGCCTGACGGGCGTCGCAATCGATATGGCGCAGTGAGGAGCAGCAGGAAGAGTGCTCGATCGGCTTGGTATTTGGCCGCAGCTCGGTTGGCTTCGGAGCCCTGCATGATGGCCATCCCTTCGGTCGTGCGCACGCACCACGTCCATTTTCGACTACGCTTCTTCAAGACCATTTCGAAGATCGAAAATCGATCAGTCATGGCGAGGGGCTCGCGAAGGCATCATCCTGCATGACAACGCCTATAAAGGTTAATTCCCGTTTTGAATTACACCGCCTTTAAAAACTATCAACGAAGTCATTTGAAACCTGAAGCATTCTGGAATTAACTATGTAGTTGAATATGCGCCATCACAATTGGTGTATTCCCCAATCCGATCACAGTGTGACTTCATTGCCTTGATTCAGAGGGCGATAGCGCAATGTCAGCTTCCAAGAGGATCGGGCTCTTTATCGACGGCGCCAATCTCTACGCGACGGCGAAAGCGCTCGGCTTCGACATCGATTACAGGCGGCTGCTCGCCGATTTCCAAAACCGGGGCACGCTGGTGCGTGCGTACTACTACACCGCGATCATCGAGGATCAGGAATATTCCTCCATCCGCCCGTTGATCGATTGGCTCAACTACAACGGCTATACCGTCGTTACCAAGGCGACCAAGGAATTCATTGACGCAAGCGGTCGTCGCAAGGTGAAGGGCAGTATGGACATCGAGCTTGCGGTCGATGCGATGGAGCTGACGGAGCACTTCGATCAGATAGTTCTATTTTCCGGCGACGGTGACTTTCGCTCGCTTGTGGCGGCGGTGCAGCGCCGCGGGGTCCGCGTTACGGTGGTCTCGACCATTGCCACCCAGCCCCCCATGATTGCCGATGACCTTCGGCGCCAGGCCGACGTCTTCATCGACCTCCGCGAACTTCAGCCTAAAATCAGCCGTGATCCGCCAGAGCGTCTGCCCGAATGAGCCCCGGGGGTACGCTGCTGAAAACGAGCTAACGGGAATGACCGCTCTTGGCCCGCAGGTGAAGTCCCGCTAGTTCCGCTTTCGCGCCGCGGTTGGGAGACGAGCGGACATCAGCCGATCTACGAGTGCACGGCCTAGCTTATCAATATCTGGCTTATCAAGTTCTGGATCGCTTCCCTTCCAGCAGCGGGCGTTCCGATGCGAGTGCCTTGGCCAAAAAGTCCAGCGTAGCGCGGATGCGGATGGTGCGTTTGAGATCATCATGCGTGAGCAGCCAGAGCGCCGATCGGGGCTGCGCGAGCGCCTTCGGCGTGAGGCGGCGCAGACCCGGCGCAAGATCGCCGACGTAGCAGGGCAGCAAGGCAAGGCCGAGGCCAGCCTCGGCCGCGTCGCGGAGTGCGGGAAGTGCGTCGACGCGGCAGGTGACGCGCGCCCCGCGCATGTGTTGGTGGATGTTTTCCCGCATCCATTGCCCGATGACGGTGGTTGCCAGCGCGTCGTCAATTCCGATCCAATCATGCGCGGACAGGTCCTTGGCGTCGCGCCGTGAAAGATAGGCGCGTGAGCCGTAGATGGCGTGTGCAATGTCGGCCACGCGCCGGCCCACCAGGATCTCCGGAGGCGCCGGCGTCGGGCGGATCGCGATCTCCGCCTCTCGCCGCGTGAGATTTGCCATCGCGTTCGATATGACGATCTCGAGCTGGATTTCCGGATGCAGGTCGCGCATCGCCGGCAGGTGCCGCATCACCATCGCACTGAGCGTATCGGTCGTCGTGATCCGCACAACGCCTGACGGCCTCAGGTCCTGACCGGAAAGCTTGCGCTCCAGCGTGAGCACCTCGTCTTCAAGGCGGGCCGCCGATGCCGCTGCGGTCTCGCCGGCCGGTGTCGGAGCATAGCCGTCGCGAAAGCGCTCGAACAGGCGCGCGCCGATCTTCTCCTCGATGACGCCGAGCCGGCGAAACACCGTCGAATGCGTCACGCCCAGCCTGCGTGCCGCGCCGGAGAGCGTGCCTTCGCGAAACACCGCGAGCACGAGATGGAGATCGTCCCAGTCCATCGACCTGTGCATTTTTGCAAACTCTATTCGTGATTTCAGAGAATAGCTAATCACAAACGAACAGGCCACATCCGCCTCTTCCAGGACGACCGGCGCCGCGTGCCCTCGACCCGGCGCCGACCCTGGCGAGAGGTGAAACGTGACAACCGAAACTGCCGAAACAACGCAAATCCTGCCTGCAGATCCATCGGCCGGCGCGCCCCGGCGCTGGCTCGCTTTGCCGGTGCTGCTCACCGGTGCGTTCCTTCCGATCCTCGACTTCAATGTCGTCAACCTCGCGCTGCCCGCGATCCGCACCGATCTCGGCGCCAGCTCGAGCGAGGTGCAGTTCGTCATATCGGCCTATGCAGCGACCTACGCGGTGTTCCTGATCACCGGCGGCCGGCTCGGCGATCTCTACGGACGGCGGCGGATGTTCCTGTACGGCGTCGCGGGATTCACGATCGCTTCCGTGCTGTGCGGCGTCGCCTGGTCGCCTTCCGTCCTCGTCTCGGGGCGGATCCTCCAGGGCCTGACCGCAACCGCGATGGCGCCGCAAGTGCTGGCCTCGATCCGCGTGCTGTTTCCACCGGACGAGCAGGGACGGGCGCTGGCGCTCTACGGCGCGACCTTCGGCCTCGCCAATATCTGCGGCCAGGTGCTGGGCGGCGTCCTCGTCTCCTCGCGTCCCCTTGGACTGGCCTGGCAGGCGATCTTCCTCGTCAACGTGCCGATCGGCCTTGCCGCCTTTATCGGCGGACTGCTGTTCCTGTCGGACTCGCGTTCAGAGCAGGCACAGCGGCTCGATGCCGGCGGCGTCGTGCTGCTGTCGCTCACCCTCGCGCTCCTGGTCTATCCGCTGGTCGAAGGCCGCGAAACCGGATGGCCGGCATGGATCGTCGCGACGCTGATCGCCGTGCCCTTTGCGCTGACGGCTTTCGTTCGTTTCGAGGCGCGCCTGGCTGCCCGCGGCGGCGACCCGCTGGTCGCTCTCCATCTGCTGCGCAATGGTCCGTTCGTGATCGGACTCGTGATGGCGCTGGCGTTCTACATGCTCTCTTCGTTCTACCTGACCTTTGCGGTCTATCTGCAAAGCGGGCTGCACGAAACGCCCATGGCGGCGGGCTTTGCCACCCTGCCCTTTGCCATCGGCTTCTTTGTCGCCTCGCTCGCTTCATCCTGGATCATGCAGTGGCTTGGCGTGCGCACGCTGACGCTGGGCTTTGCGCTTCAGGTCCTCGGCTTCGGCGCGGTGATGCTCTCGGTCGCGAAAATCTCACCGCAGAGCGTGACGCCGGGTCTCATCTGCGGCGGATTGGGCTTTGGAACCGTGATGCCGTCGGTCATCAAGGCCGTCATCGGCAGCATCGAGGCGCGCCATGCCGGGCTCGCCTCGGGGATCATGATCTCCACCTTCCAGATCGGCGCAGCACTCGGCGTCGCCATCATTGGTGGCGTTTTCTACGGCGCGCTGGGCGCACGGCAAGATGCCGAAGCCTATGCGCACGCCTTCACCCTCGCGCTCGGCTGCAACGTGGCGCTGCTGGCGCTGGGCGGCGTGCTGTCGCTGTGGCTGCCGGGCGAGCGCAAGCCGGTCGCCTGAAATCATGACGGTGTCCGAATGCTGCGTTTTGACCACATTCGTGGCAAATGGGTTGACTTGCAGGTGAGTGGCTTGCGAAAAGCCCGCCAACGCATCACGACTTGACCGTGTGCGAGGTTTGCGTTGCCATGGCGGCTGAAGCACCTCGCTTCAGCCCGCTAAGATGAAGAGCCCCGCATGTCCTCTCCCCGCAAACGGATCGATCTGCTGTTGGTCGAGCGCGGGCTGTTCGAGAGCCGGGCGCGGGCGCGCGCCGCGATCGAGGCGGGACTGGTCGTCGCCAATGACAAGCCGGTCGTAAAACCGTCGGAGACCATCCCCGCGGACGCCCTACTGCAGGCCGAGCCGGCGCATCCCTATGTCTCGCGCGGAGGCGTCAAGCTGGCTGATGCGCTGGAGCAATACAGAATCGATGTCGAAGGCCATGTCTGCCTCGATGTCGGGGCTTCCACCGGCGGCTTTACCGAGGTGCTGCTGGCGAACGGTGCGGCCATGGTGTTCGCCATCGATGTCGGGCACGGCCAGTTGCATGCCTCGCTGCAGGGCCATCCGAACATCGTCTCGATGGAGGCAACCGACATCCGCAAATATGAGGGCAAGCGCCTCCCCGCCCGGCCCGACATCGTCGTGATCGATGTCAGCTTCATCTCGCTGAAGGCCGTGCTGCCGGTGGCGCTGTCGCTGGCGGCAGCCCCCATGCACCTGCTCGCGCTGATCAAGCCGCAATTCGAGGCGCAGGGCAAACACGGCAAGGGCGGCATCATCCGTGACGCGGCCGTGCACAACCAGGTTTGCGACGACATCGCGGCCTTTGCCGCTTCGCTCGGCTGCACCGACATCAAGGTGTTTCCGTCCGCGATCAAGGGCGGCGACGGCAACAGCGAGTTTTTCCTCGGCGCGCGACGTGGTTGAGCGCATCACGATCGATCATGTCGGCCATCGCGGCGACGGCGTTGCGCTTAGGCCGCTCGAAGCGGTCTATGTGCCCTATACGCTTGGCGGCGAAACCGTCGAGGTCGAGGATGTGCACGGCCATCCCGACCGCCGGCGCCTGCTTGCGGTCGAAGTCGCAAGCCCCGAGCGCATCACGCCGTTCTGCCCGCATTTTTCCATCTGCGGCGGCTGCGCGATCCAGCATTGGCAGCCGGACCGTTATCGCGCCTGGAAGCATGGCCTCGTCGTCGAGACGCTGAGACAGGCGAAGCTCGATTGCGAAGTGGCGCCGCTGGTCGATGCGCATGGCGCCGGCCGCCGCCGCATGACCTTGCACGCGCGGATGAGCACGCATGACGTGCTCAAGGTCGGCTTCGCCGCCGCTAACTCACACGATGTGATTCCGGTTGACCGCTGCCCGATCCTCGATCCCGCTTTGGCCGGCGCGCTTGATGCGGCCTGGGCGCTGGCCGAGCCCTTGATCAAGGCCGGCAAGCCCCTCGACATCCAGATCACCGCCACCAATAGCGGCCTCGATGTCGATGTGCGCGGCTCCGGACCGCTGCAGACGGCCATGATCACGACGCTGTCGAAGATCGCGGAAAAGCATCGCCTCGCCCGGCTGACCCGGCACGGCGAACTGGTGCTGATGCGGAGCGCGCCCGTCATCAGCATGGGCGCCGCGCAGGTGACCCTGCCGCCCGGCTCATTCTTGCAGGCGACCGGCGCCGGCGAAGAGACCTTGGCCGCGCTGGTCGACAAACATGCGGGGCGCGCCAAGCACATCGCCGATCTCTTCTGCGGCGTCGGCCCGTTCGCGCTCAGGCTCGCGAAAAAAGCGCGGATCGATGCGTTCGACAGCGATGCCGGCGCGGTCACCTCCTTGCTGAAGGCTGCGACCGCGACCTCGGGCCTGAAACCGGTGAAAGCCGAAGCGCGTGACCTGTTCCGCCGTCCGCTGATGCCGCCGGAATTGCGCGATTATGATGCCGTTGTGTTCGACCCGCCGCGGCAGGGCGCGCAGGCGCAGTGCGAGCGCCTCGCGGCGAGCAAGGTGCCCATGGTGATCGCGGTCTCCTGCAATGCCGCGACGTTCGCCCGCGACGCCCGGCTGTTGGTCGACGGCGGCTACCGGCTCGAAGGCGTCACGCCGGTCGACCAATTCCGCCACACGCCGCATGTCGAGGTGGTGGCGCGGTTCTCGCGGTGAGCTACTGCACCACGTCGAGCTTCACGTTGGCGGTGCCCGAATGCACCATGCCGAGTGCCTGCGCCGCGGAATAGGACACATCGACCACGCGGCCGGGCACATAGGGGCCGCGGTCGTTGACCCGCACGGTGACGGATTTGCCGGTCGCCGTATTGGTCACGCGGAGCTTGGTGCCGAACGGCAGCGACGGATGCGCCGCGGTCAACTCGTTCGGATCGAATTTCTCGCCGCTCGCGGTCGAGCGTCCTTCCGAATAGAAGCTGGCGACGCCGCCACCCTTGGCCGGTGTAGCCAGCGCGACATGATGCTCGGTCGGCGTCACCTGCCGCCTCACCACGGACACGTGGGTCTCCCTCGCGCGCTCGAACGCGGCCTGCCGGGTGGACGGCGGCGCGAAAGCCGTGTGGCGGCTGACCACGGAAGATTGCGCGCAGGCTGCCAGCGAGGCGGCGGCACCTATCAGGCCGACCCATCGAACGACCTGCCGGTGTTGCACGGCTGTCGCTCCCCAAAGCGCATCAAAGCCGGATATTCCGACTCGGCTGATCGAAGGCATAACGCACCCCGCTGGCAGCCCGGCCCCGCACGCAATCCGGCAGCGAATGCAGGCCAAACCGTGTCAGGCGGTGGATTGCCACTTTTCGGCCACGCGATTTGGGTGACAGTGTTGCTGTGAGGGCACAGAATGAAGGCGTGGTGGCGCCTTCACCTCCTCCCTCTTGGGAGAAAAGGCAGCTCGCCCTGAGGCTCCGAGCCTAAGCCAGCTTGTTCACTGAAGAAGACGATGTGCTCGTCGGCGTCTTGTTCTTGGTCACCGGCACCGAATAGGTCTTGTGGCCGACGCTGAACACGACGTTGCCGTTCTGCCCGTCGGAAGTCGTGAACGTCGCCTTGCTGCCGAACGTCACCGTGTTCTGGCCGACCGTGATGCCATCGCCCGATTGAACCGTGGCGCCATTGGCGGTGAAGCGGACCTGTGCATCCTTGCCGTTGACGGAGACGACCTGGAAGAAGGCGCTCTGGCCGCTGCCGGTGCCGCTCCAGCTTCCGACCAGCTTGCTCTGATCGGCGGTGGACGTCTGCTTGTTGAGGACGGCGTCCGATTTCGCGGTGCCGGAGGAGAACTCCAGCGCCGCGACCGAGCCGTTCTTGGTGCCGATTGTGATGTTGCCATAGCTGATCGTGGCGCCGTCGACGGTGCCGATCCCACGTTCCGTATGCCCGTCGTGGGTATATTCAATCTGCGCGGTTGAGCCGCGGATGTTGTCGACCTTGACCTCAACGGGGCGGCCGTTCGATTTCCACGTGCCCTTCCAGTCACCGATCAGATTGCTCTGGTGATAGACGCGCTCGGTCGCCGGCGAAATCTGGCTGCCCTTCGGAATGGTCGAGATTGCCGTCATCAAGGTCCCGTCAAAGGTCCGGACGCGAGGCTTATGCGCGGCCAGACACGAATGGAAACAAAACTGTCCCCATCAGGCAGCGGTTCGGTTAACCGGTGGTTAATCGGCCGGCGGCGGGGTTGCGGCGAATGGTCCCGGTGGCGGGCTACCCCTCACCTGCCCCAGCGATCCTGCCAGATCTTCTCGCCGATCAGGCAGGACACCCGCGGCTCCTTTTCGGCGACGCGGACCACACTCCGCTCCGGCTGCTTGCCCGCGACCTCCAGCAGCAATTTGGTGCGGATCGCTTCCTTGAATTTCTCGCGATCCTTGATCGCCACCACGAACGAGCCGGGGCCGCCGGTCACGCAGTCCTCATAGTACCAATCGAGGTTGTCGATATCCATGGTCGAATAGGACGGCTCCTTCACCATGATCGGCAGGCCGTTGATGACGATGCCCTTCGACAGCGCCTCGTCGCGCGCGCCGGTGACAGGCGCGCCGTTGTTGTTGGGGCCGTCGCCGGAAATATCGATGACGCGGCGGAGCCCGTGATAGGGATCCTCGTCGAACAGCGGCATGGCGAAATAGATCGCGCCGGAAATCGAGGTGCGCGAGGCGCGGCGGACCGGCGTCTTCATGATCTCGTTGGCGACCGCATCAGCCGTCTCCGGACCGTCGATCAGCCGCCAGGGAATGATGATCTTCTGGTCGCTGGAAGCGGCCCATTCGAAATAGGTGATGGAGATCTTGCCGTTCGGCCCACTCTTGAGGGCTTGCAGGAATTCCTTGGAGACGATCGCCTGCGCGTAGCCTTCGCGCTGGATCGCCAGCTCATCCATGTCCATGGAATAGGAGACGTCGACGGCGAGGATCAGCTCGACATCGACCGTCGGCTTGGCATCGTCAGCCCGCTTGTCCGTGCGCTGCACGGCAGGCTGTGTCGGCGCCGGCGCGGCAATACTCGCCACGTCACCGCCGGCCATCGCGCCCGCAAGCAGCACCGCCCCGATCGAGACACACCAGCGCATCAGCTGACTCCTCCAATCGTGTGAATGGATCGTGACATGCAAATGCGGCGCCGCAAAGCACGAACATCATTTGTCCTTCACATTCCGGTTAGCCGCCGCGCGGCCTCTCAATCGCTGCACCGTTTGCGGGTCGCGCGATGCCGTGGCATAGAGTTCCGGGGATTTGGGGGAAATCATGCTGCGAAACAGCCTGCTTGCGTGCGCGTTGACGTCTGTCCTGCTCACGGGCGCGCGTGCCGAAACCGCGATCGAACGCGGCAACTATCTCGTCAACACCATCATGGCCTGTGGCAACTGCCATTCGCCGCGCGACGGCGAAGGCCGAATCATCGCCGACAAGGCGCTATCCGGCGGACTCACGTTCGACACGCCGGCCTTTCTCGCCACCGCGCCGAACATCACGCCCGACATCGAGACCGGAATCGGAAGCTGGAGCGAAGACGAGATCAAGCACTCGCTCGTCGAGGGCATGCGCCCCAATCACGGCAAGCTTGCCGGTGTCGCGCTGGCTGCGATCATGCCGGCCAATTTCTACAAGGGGCTGCTGCCGGAGGATCTGGCCGCGGTCACAGCTTACCTGCGCAGCGTCAAGCCGGTACATAACGAGGTGGCGACGCCGGTCTACCGGCTGCCCGTTCACCGCGTGCCCTATCCCGCCGCAGAGGCGGGCTTCAGCCAAACGATGATGGGCGATCCGGTGAAGCACGGCGCCTATCTCGTCACCATCGGCCATTGCATGGAATGCCATTCGGCCTTCTCGCGCGGCGCACAGGATTACGCGACCGGACTTGGCAAGGGCGGCCGCACCTTCCCCTTGCGCGAAGGCAGCAACGAGACCTCTACCGCCGCCAACATCACCTCGCACCAGACCGCCGGCATCGGCGCCTGGAGCGAAGCGGAAATCACCCACGCCATCCGGCAAGGCATTGCCCGCGACGGCCGCGCGCTGAAACCGCCGATGGCGTTCGCCTTCTACGCCGGGCTGAAAGACGCGGATGTAAAGGACATCATCGCCTACTTGCGCACGGTGCCGCCGCTCGATTAGGGCGCTGGCGAGAGCATCAGCCGGGCCATGCGAGGCGTCCGCGTCCGTCAGCGATGTGGTAGATTATCCTTATAGATTGTCCTTGGCCGCAAGCACGATCGGTCCTATGTCTGCCGGTCGTGGCTGGTTGATGCGCGACCCGAAGCTGGCTGCCTCTTTCGGCGTGCTGTTCGGCGGCGTTTTACAGATTGGAACAGTTGACAGGACATGAACCGAAAAGAGCGGCGTGCGGCCAATAAGCGAGGTGAAGGGTCCGCAGCAAACCCAACCGCGCTTGCCTTCTTGACGGGCACCAGCATCGTCGAGCTCGCCGCCGAGGCAAGCCGTTTGCGCGGGATGGGCCGCATCGACGAAGCGCAAGCGATTTGCCGTCAAATTCTCGCACGCGAACCCGCACACGTGCAGAGCCTCAATCTTCTCGGCCTGATGGCGCAGGCATCCGGCGATCACCGGGGCGCCGTGAAGATGTTCGCGAAGGCGATTGCCTCGGACGAGGTGAACGATGCCTGTCATTACAATATCGGCAATTCGTACCAGGCGTTAGGCAATCGCACCAAAGCGATCGCGCATTTCAGCAAAGCGCTTGCGTTCGGCATGGACCAGAAGGCCTTCACCTTCATCCTCCAAAGTCCTGCCATCTCCGGATATCTTGCGCGGATTGGCAGCAAGTGGCCGCTACCGATAACGAACGTCGAATTGTTCGGCACCGAAAGCGTCATCCCGCTTGCAAACGATCTCTTCCTCCGCTGCGCGATGGAAGCGACGATACTGCCAAGCGTGCAGCTTGAGGTGTTACTTGGATATGCGCGCACCGAGCTGCTGCGGCTTGCCGGTGAGCAGGGCGAGGATAGCGCCGAAACCGACGACGATCTGGTCGCCTTTGCCTGTGCGCTCGCCCGGCAGTGCTTCTTCAACGAATATGTCTATCTACAGTCCGAAACCGAAAGCGGACTTGCGAGCGCGCTGTGCGATCGATTGCTGCGGGATATGGCATCAGGGGCCGCCATAACTCCACTCACGCTGGCGGTCGTTGCGGCCTATTTCCCGCTTCATGCGTTGCCGGCGGCGGAAGCGCTGTTGCGCCGGGATTGGCCTGCACCCGTAGCCGGCCTGTTAAAGGTGCAACTGCGCGAGCCGCTTGAGGAAATGGGCGAGCGTACCGCCATTGCAACACCCGCCCGCATCAAGGACAGCGTATCGTTGCAGGTGATGCACCAATACGAGGAAAATCCCTATCCGCGCTGGACCATTAACCCGCTGAACGCTTTCGCTGCCGATCAGGCGCGGGGAAAGATCATCCCGACAGCTGAAATGCAAGCCGAACTGGATATTCTGATCGCAGGTTGCGGTACCGGCAAGCATCCGGTCCAGATCGCGCAAGCCTATCCGAACGCCCGCTTGCTCGCGATCGACATCAGCCTGACCAGTCTCGCCTACGCACGCCGAAAGACACGAGAACTGGGCTTGCGCAATATCGAGTATGCTCAAGCGGATATTCTGGAATTAGGCACGATCGATCGCAGGTTCGACATGATCGAGTCGGTCGGCGTGCTGCATCATCTTGCGGAGCCGACGGCCGGGTGGCGCGTGCTGGTTTCGCTGCTGCGACCGGGCGGCAGGATGTGCATCGGGCTATACAGCAAACTGGCGCGCCGCACGATCACGGAGGCCCGCACCCGCATCGCGGCGCACGGTTATCGCGCCACGGCCAGCGACATCAGAAGGTGTCGCCAGGACATCATCCGCGACGCGGAACACTGGGGGTTGCCAATTGGCGGGAGGGATTTCTACAGCGTGAGCGGCTGCCGCGACCTGCTGTTCAACGTCATGGAACATCAGTTCACAATCCCCGAGATCGCTGCGTTTCTGCAAGACAATGACCTGTCTTTCCTGGGCTTCGAAACCTTTGACGATCCGATGGTGATCGAAAAATTTCATAAGCAGTTTTCGGGCGCGGCCGACGAGGCTGACCTGGATCAGTGGAGCCGCTTCGAAGCCGATCATCCGGAGACTTTTTTGGGCATGTATCTCTTCAAGGTGGGCAAGAACGCGCACTGAAGCCTCAAAATCAAGAGCTGCAATTTTGTCGCGATAGTCCAAGCCGCGCCGGGTGCATGTCACTAGACTGCATCACCAGCGGGGGAGCCTGTCGCTGTGAAGAACATCATCGTCCCCTATTGCTGATGCTCTACAGCCCCGCGACGGCGGCAGGCTCCTCCGTGCCTTGCCACGTCGCGATTATTTGCCACTTCGCGAATATGTGACCGCGAATTCGGCTGCCGCGCCTGCCCCAAATAGGGCAATTGCCTGCAACCATTGCGGTCAAGGCTTCCATGCAGACAAGCTATCGAAATCCTGCGGTTTCCTGATCAGGCGGGAGATTGTATTGTGTCCCGAGGTGCGGTGAAACGTCATCGCGCCCTGGTTTCTTGTTTGGGCATGATCTTTTCGGAAAACCGCTTCACACCCCGCATCAAATGCGGGGCAGGCTTTTCCGGATCATGGCCGCCTCGGAACGCGGATGCCCGTATGGCCAATACCACCGTCACCAAGCCCAAAACGAAGGTCAAAACCAAGGTCGAACGGCCGCGGTTGCACAAGGTCATCCTGATCAATGATGACTACACGCCGCGTGAGTTCGTCGTTACAATCCTGAAAGGGGAATTCCGGATGACCGACGACCAGGCCTACAAGGTGATGATCACCGCGCACAAGCTCGGCGTCTGCGTGGTCGCCGTCTTCACCAAGGATGTCGCCGAGACCAAGGCAACGCGCGCCACCGACGCCGGCCGAGCCAAGGGCTATCCGCTGCTGTTCACGACGGAGCCGGAGGAGTAGGCGCGCCAACGCCGGTGCCAAGCGGATCCTACTTGACCGTGATCGAGATCTTTTCCGAGACGAGCGGCGGATTGAATGGATAATGCCTGGCATCGCCCAGCACGAGCTGAAGCGTGTGCTTGCCGGGCGGCAATTCAACGCGAGCTTCGGTCTGGCCCGCGCCGAAATGCACATGGTTCTTGTCCTGCGGAATCGGCTCGTTGACATCGAGCGGTTCATTTACGTCGATCAGCAAATGATGATGCCCGCTGTTCTGAAAATCCTCGCCGGCATGTGTGACGCCCATGTTGCGGAGACCGAAGCGGCACCAGAACCCGCCCTTGATGATTGCACCGTTCTGCGGCCAGATGAAATACAAGAGAGCGTCTTTGGCAGAGGTCTTTCCCTGAGCGAGGGCGGCACAGGGTAAGGACGCCAGCGCCACGGCCAACAGCAAAAGCCGGACGATCTTCATTTGCATCTCCCGAAATCAAGGAGAAAGAGCGACGCGGAATCCGTGCGTTGGGTATCGAACGCTCGTGTCGTAGCTGTCGCGATTCGCCGGCCGCGCGTAACGCGCGTCGTTCTTCCACGATCCAGACCGGATCACATGCGACCCGCAATCGCCGTCGACCCATGCTGAACCGTCCGTCGGAGCGACACTATAGTTCTTGTGCCAGCAATCCTCGACCCATTGGTCGACGGTGCCGCCCATATCGTACAGCCCAAACGGGTTTGGCTTGAAACTGCCAATCCGGGTGGGCTGCTCCACGGCGGCAACTCCAACGCAGCCCTTGCAATTGACCATGTCGGGCAGCAACTCCTCGCCCCACCAGTACCTCGTCTGCGTTCCACCGCGGGCGGCATATTCCCATTCGGCTTCCGTCGGCAAGCGGTAGGGCTTGTGCGTTACACTTGCGAGCCAGCCGACAAACTGCTTGGCGTCGCTCCAGCTCACATTGGTGATGGGCACGTCGTCCTTGCCCGTTGCCACGAACGCGCATGCCTTGGCTGCGGCGCATTCGTTCCATTCCCGCACCGAAATCGGATAACGGCTGATCGCGAACGGCTTGATCGTGACCTGGTGAAGCGGCTTCTCCGAACTGTCGTCATTGCTACCCATCATGAACGTGCCGCCTCGAAGCATGTTCATTTCGGGCTCTCGCACCGCCGCCGGCTGTGATCGCGGTGCGCCAGTAACCGCGAGTTGAGGTTGCGACGGCATTTGCTTTGGAGCAGGCGGCGCCGAAGCAGCCGGACGATTTTCGCGCGCGGCTTCTTTGGTCGCCGGCGCCACCGAAGGCGAAGGCTGAGGTGGCTGAGGTGGCTGAAGTGGCTGCGCTGACTGCTTCCCAGGGATTGTCCGCGGCACATCAGGCGAGACTTGGATTGACGCCTGATCCGCCTTTCCCTGCCGTTGCGGCAGCCAGTGCAAGAGCGCGCTGCCGGCGATCGCAAGCAAGACGAAGCTCAACAGGAAAATCAGAATGGCTTCCCGGCGCTTTCGCGCCTTGTTGAACGCAGCCGGATCCGGAAGCACCCGATAGACTCTGACCGGATCGGTGATGTTCTTGACCTTGCGGTCTCCGAGCGACTCATATCCGCAAACCAGCTTGTGCTTGATCTGCTCGTAGATGCCGCCCGAGATAAAAACCTGCCCCGGCTCGGTAATGCTTTCGAGACGTGAGGCAATGTTGACGCCATCACCGTAAATGTCATCCTGTTCGATGATGACGTCGCCCAGATTGACCCCGATCCGATACTCGATCCGCTGATCGAGCGGCAGCGATGCATTGCGTCCCAACATGTTTTGCTGAATGACGATGCCGCAACGCACGGCTTCGACAGGACTGTCAAAGATCGCAAAGAAGCCGTCGCCGGTCGTTTTGACGAGCCGCCCGTGATGTTCGGCAATGCTGGGCTCGATCAGGTCGCGCTGGATTCGCTTCACGCGCGCATGCGTGCCCTCTTCATCGAGCTGCATAAGGCGGCTGTAACCACAGATGTCGCCAGCGACGATTGCAGCGAGACGGCGTGGCGTCACGGCGCCCGGCGGCGGGTTGTTTCTGGCGGAATTGATATCGCGAACTTTTTCGCGCATGGGTCAGCTCTACGTCACTAGCGACCGCACTGTTCCGGTGCCAATCCGAGCCCCTTTAGAATTTTTCATTGCACGCGTGCAACGCGCGCTAATTCAATCAATTTCGACGCCATCATATCAAAGAGTACGAGACCTTGCTGTATGAGGTGGATCACGTTTCGCCGCATGCGACAACACGGCACACGACAGCTAGCCTGACCTTCATGGGTTAGGCAGACGCATCGTTGCCCAGGACCGCCGCGCTTCGCGCCCGACTGTCCGCCATGGTGCTCCAGGCAATCGCCGCGGCAACAATGAGGATGATGCCGAGCCGATGCTGGCGATCAGCTTGCGGCATCCGCCACAGTCTCGTCGCGCAGGCCGAACACGCGCTGGGCCTGCGCGAAGCCGGCGATCGGAAATTCGCCGAGATCGACCCAGTCATCGACGCAGGCGCCGGCGAAGGCGGCGGATGCAACCACGATGCGGCGCTGCTTAGCTGCTATTTTCTCCAGGCGCGCGGCGAGA
>DATHMA010000207.1:0-5744 GCA_035487555.1 Bradyrhizobium sp.
CGAGGAACACCGCTTCCTGGATCGAGTGGGTCACAAAGAGAATGGTCTTGCCGCTCTCGCGCCAGATGCGGAGCATCTCCAGATTCATCTGCTCGCGCGTCAGCGCATCCAGCGCGCCGAACGGCTCGTCCATCAGGATCAGCTTGGGGTCGTGGATAAAGGCGCGCGCGATCGCGGTGCGCTGCTGCATGCCGCCGGAAAGCTGCTGCGGATATCTGTCTTCATAGCCAGAGAGGCCGACAAGATTGAGCAAGTCGCGCGCCCGCGACCGCGCCGCCTTCATCGGAAGGCCCACGATCTCCGCCGGCAGCAGCACATTGTCGAGAATGGTGCGCCATTTCAACAGCAGCGCCTGCTGGAACACCATGCCGATGTCGCGCGCGGGATCGAACGGCGTCGTGGCGTTGCCGATCTGAACGCTGCCGCCATCGGCGTCGTGCAACCCTGCCAGGATCTTCAGGACCGTGGTCTTGCCGCAGCCGGAGGGACCGACCAGCGACACCAGCTCGCCTTCCTGCACGTCCATGGTGACGTCGGATACCGCCAGAAAATCCGCAGCCCCGGAGCGATAGACCTTGCGGACGTTGCGCAGGCTGATGAAGGGCGGGCCTGCCGTCATGCCAGCCATTTCTCCAAATTCGCCGCGACGAAGTCGTCGTCGCTGAGATCGGCGTGCTCGTTATAGACGCGGTCGATCTCCTGCAATTGCCCCGGGCTCAAGCCCTCGTGCGGATCGAGGCACCAGATGCCGGCCATCAGGCCCTGCCGCCGCAGCACTTCGTGACAGCCGGCGATGCAGCCGTGGAAATTGTTGGCGACGTCGAAAAAGGCGCTGTTGCAGTCGGTGACGCGGGCATCGAGCGCGAGCAGGTCCGCCGGCACGCTCGGCTTGTTGCGCGCGGCCTTGCAGGCCTCGAACTGCTTCATAGCGCTTTGCGTCCAAACCGACCAATGGCCGAGCAGGCCGCCCCGGATATGCGTGCGCGTGGTGACGCCGTTGTCGCGGAGGTCGAACGGCAGCGTGAGATCAAGCAGGATGTGATCGTCATTGCCGGTATAGAGCGTGATGCGGTCGAGCGCGTTCGCCGCGGCGACGCCGCGCAGCACGTCGAGGGTGCGATAGCGGTTGAACGGCGCGATCTTGATGGCGATGACATTGTCGATCTCGGCAAAGCGCCGCCAGAAATTCGCGCTCAGGATCACGCCACCGACCGCTGGCTGCAGATAGAAGCCGACCAGCGGAATCTCTTTCGCGATCGCGTGGCAATGCGCGACGATCTCATCCTCACTCGCCGATTTCATCGCAGCCAAGCTGAGCAGGCCGGCATGATAGCCAATGCCGCGTGCGGTCTCCGCTTCAGCCACCGCTTGCTCGGTCGGGCCAGCAAGCCCCGCGACCAGGGCGAGCGGCCGCTTGGTCCAGTTCGCAGCCGTCTCAGCGGCGAGCTCCAGCACCGGCCGGTAGAGCCCGACATCGCGGATCGCGAATTGCGTGGTGTGGACGCCGACCGCGAGGCCACCGGCGCCGGCGTCAATATAATAGCGCGTCAGCGCGCGCTGGTGGATTTTGTCGAGCTTGCGGTCGGCATCGAGCGCGAGCGGATGGGCGGGCAGCACCGTGCCGTCGGCGATCAGCCGCCGCACCTCGGATTTGATCTCGCTGTGATGCATGGGCTTTCCTATCCAAACTCGGGGCCGGCGACGGCGAACGGCAATTCGCCGGTTTGCGTCACAGCGCGGCCGAAGCGCATGCGCTGGAAGGGCCGCTCGATGGTCCATCCGCTTGAAGTGAGGCCATCGATAAGAGCGCTTTGCGAGGCGATCGCGTCGATTAGGAGCGCGCTGCTTTCGCTGGCCGCGATATCGCTCACCAGCGCCAGCGCATGCGCGGAAGTGTCGGCAAACAGCGGACCGATATGGCGCGCGGTGCGGCCATCGCGGATGAGCGCCATGGCGTCGCCATTCGAGAGCAACCGCGAGGCGGGGCGTCCGGACAACTCCTGAAGCAGGGCGCGGCGGTCGAAGCCCATCGCGGCGATGTCGCAGGTGAGGAACTCGTCGAACTTGGCCGTGGGAAGCGGAGCGGCGCCGGAAGTCGATGCGTTCGCAAGCTTGAGCCGCCGCAACTGCAGGGTCGGTGTAAATCCGAGCGGACCATAAACGGTCGCGCCCGCCGGTGTTGCATCGAGCCAAGCGGTAACTCCGAGCCTGGTCGCCGTGTTGATGCAGGTGTCGACCAGCCGCGTCGCGAGCCCGCGGCGCTGGAAGCTTTCGGTGACCAGCACCATGCTGATCCAGGCGTCGCTGTCGGTATAAGGCAACAATGCCGCCGTCGCGACCAGGTTGCCCTTGCGGTCGCGGATGCCGAACACGACGCCCTTGTTGAGGAAGAAGCGCCAGTCGTCCTCGCTCTGGTTCCAATGCGCCTCCGCCGACAGCAACAGGCCAGCCGGCGCGTCGCGCGCGTCGAGCTGGACGATCGGGAGGTGCTCAGTATCGTCCATCTCGCACCTCATATTTGGTGGGCTTGCCCAGACTAGGCATCGCGCGCGAGACCCAGTCCGCGGTCCAGCGCACGAGTTGCGCCGTATCGACGATCGGCACGCCGAATAGTTTCACAGCCTGCGAGGTGTCCGTGAGCCACGCTGTCGGTTCCTCCTTGCCGGTGATGACGGGCACTTTGCCGAACAGCTTGCCAAATTCGGCGGCGAGATCGCGCGCGGCGAGGATCTCGTGGCCGGAAACATTGATCGGCGACGTCGGCGTGTCGCAATGGGCAAGGCAGCGCAGCGCCTGCGCCGCAGCGTCACCCTGCCAGATGAAATTGACATGGCCGAGGGAAACATCGATCGGCTTGCCGGAAAGCACCTTGCTTGCGATGTCATGCAGCACGCCGTAGCGCATGTCGATGGCGTAGTTCAGGCGGAACAGCCGGCCCGGCGTTTTGAATTGTTGCGAAAAATATTCGAACATGCGCTCGCGCCCGACGCAGGATTGTGCGTATTCGCCGGGCGGATTCGGCGGCATGGCCTCATTGGATCCCTTGCCGTCGACGGGCACGAAAGGATAGACGCAGCCGGTCGAGAACGTGACGATCCGCGAAGCTGGAAACGCCTGTGCCACCAGCGCCGGCACATGGGCGTTCATGGCCCAGGTCAGCGCCAGATTGCCCTCGGCGCCGAATTTGCGCCCCGCCATGAAGATGATGTTCGGCGCTTTCGGCAGCGTCTTGATCGCAGCTTCATCCAGCAGGTCGCAGTTGATGGTCTGGATGCCGCGCACTTCCAGCCACTCCTTCACGCCCGGTTCGGAGAAGCGCGCGACGCCGATCACCCGGCGGTCGGGCGCGGCGGCCTTGGTGAGGCCCGCCAATGTCGGGCCCATCTTGCCGCCGACGCCGAGGATCATGATGTCGCCGTCCACTTTGCGGAGATCGTCGATCAGCGCCTGGCTCGGCCGGCACAGGATCTCGTCGAGGGCTGTGATATCCCTGATCGTCTCCGGCAGGTTGTCGCGCGAGAGCAGCATGTTCTGGCTTTCTTATTGCAGCCGGATGTCGCGGACCACGAACAGCCGTTCGAGGCCGAGCACCAGGCCGTAGAGGGCAACGCCAAGCAGCGTCAGCAGCACGACTGCCATCACCATGGCGGGCGTATCCAGCGCTGACTGCACCTGGATCATGAGATAGCCGAGCCCGCGGTCGGAGGCGATGAACTCGCCGACGATCGCGCCGGCGACAGCCAGGATCGCGCCGACCTTCATACCGGAGAAGATGTAAGGCAGCGATCCCGGGAGCTGGATCTTGCGGAACAATGTCCAGCGCGATCCGCGCAGCGATTTGACGAGGTCGAGCAGGTCCGGTTCGACCTCGGAGAGGCCGCGTGCGGTGGTGAGAAGGATCGGAAAGAAGCAGATCGAGAACGCGATCAGGATATTGGCGAGGATGCCGTAGGAGAACCAGACGATGACGAGCGGGCCCATCGCGACCTTCGGGATCATGTTCAGGGTGACGAACAGCGGCAGCAGAACCAGTGCGATCAGCCGTGACCAGGTGAAGATCAAGGCCAGCGCTACGCCAACGACGGCGCCTAGCGCGAAGCCGCCGAGGATTTCGGCGGCGGTGACCAGCAGGTTCGAGACCCAGGCATATTTGGCATAGCCGAGCGTGGAGAGCGCCGCGAGCGGCGAGGGCAGGATGAATTTCGGCACATGGAAGGCGTCGACCATGACCTGCCAGAGCACGATCACGGCAAGATGCACGATCAGGATGATCGCGATCGATCTTGCCGAGCGGGCTCCGTCTGCGTTCACCGTCTGCTCCTTCCGTTCACGCTCAAGTCTATCCTGCGTCGCTATCCGTTTCAACCATCTGGTTGATTAGATGTGCCCCCCTCCGTCATTGCGAGCGAAGCGAAGCAATCCATCTCGCCGCATGTTGAGCCATGGATTGCTTCCGCCTTCGCTCTTCGAGCTACGGCGGACACGTCGTCGCTTCGCTCCTCGCAATGACGACCGCAGGGGCCAACGACGACCCCATCAAGGCCGCAGCGCCTGCAGCACCAGGTCGACGACATGTTTGCGACGGGCGCGTTTGGCGGCGGTGCTGCTCAAATCCGTGCCGAAGATCGCCGACAGCGTCGGGGTGTTGGAGAAGAAGAAATAGGAGAGGCCCGCAATCGAGATGTAGAGATGCACGGGATTGATGCCGCGCCGGAACACGCCCTCGCGCACGCCCTGTTTCAGGATCTTGTCGACCAGGCTGACCAGCGGCGAATGCATCGCTTCGATCTTGTGGGAGCCACGGACATGCCGGGCGCCACCACGATTTTCGTCATTGAGCAGCACGATGAAGTCGGGATGGGCGGCGAGGTGGTCGAAGGAGCCTTCGATCAGCTTCTTGATCGCCTGTTCGGGCGGCAGGCCCTCCAGATTGAGCTTGCGCTCCTGCGCGCGGATCTCCCGTAGACCCATTCCAGCACGGCGAGATAGAGCGCGTCCTTGTCGCCGAAATAGTGGTAGACGAGCTGCTTGTTGACGCCGGCACGGGCCGCGATCTCGTCGACCCGCGCGCCGGCAAGGCCGCTGTCGGCGAATTCGCGTCGCGCCGCGGTCAGGAGCTTCTGCCGCGTGGCTTCCGGATTGCGCCGCTGCGGCCTTCTGCCGTTTGCTCGTCTTTCAGGCATTTCCAACCAAACAGTTGACAATTGAGATTCGCCCCTGTTGCATTGGTAGCGTCGCGAAGGCGGATCGACAAGCCCGGGTTGTATGCGAGGAGTGTTGCCATGAAGTATGCCAGCGCATTTGGATTGGCATTGGCGTTGGTCTTGCCGATGGCGGTGACAGCCAGCGCCGCCGAGTCCGTCAACCTGATGCTGAACTGGACACCGACCGCGGACCACTCGCCGTTTTATTATGCCAAGGCGCAGGGCTGGTACGAGAGGGCCGGCATCGACCTTACCATCGAGACCGGCAAAGGCTCCGGCGTATCCTCGCTTCGCGTCGGCTCGGGCGGCTCGCCCTTCGGTATCGCCGATCTCGCCACCATGCTGGTTGCCAAAAGCAAGGGCGCCGACGTCGTGGCGATCATGAGCATCTATGCCAATACCGGGCAGACCTTCTACTGGCTGAAAAGCTATGGCGTGAACGGACCAAAGGATTTTCCCGGCCACAAGATCGGCAACCCACCCGGCGACGCCTCGCGTGTGATGTGGCCGGCTTTTGCCAAGGCGGCCGGCATTGCGCCG
>DATHMA010000208.1:0-8186 GCA_035487555.1 Bradyrhizobium sp.
CCGCGTCGCCTCGGTGTCCTCGATGGTGTCGTGCAGCAAGGCGGCGACGATGGTGGCGTCATCGAGCTTGAGGTCGGTCAGGATCGCCGCGACCTCCAGCGGGTGCGAGAAATAGGGGTCGCCGGAGGCCCGGGTCTGCGAGCCATGCGCCTTCATGGCGTAGACATAGGCCCGGTTCAGCAGGTCTTCGTTGGTGTTGGGATTGTAGGAGCGGACCCGTTCGACAAGGTCATATTGTCGCATCATCCGCGAGCGCGGCGCCTTCTGGGGCCTCGCCGGCGCAGAACCAGCCACGGCGACCGGGTCGGCCGCGGCCTGCATCTGGGGTTGGCTCCGGCGTCGAATCGCCATGAATCAGTAACCTTCCGCCTACGGGACCTCGCTTGGGAGGATCGAGTGTAACGCCAAACCGGCCATCGTCCGAAAGAATCGGAAGACGGTCTACCGTCTCATCATCCGCGAGAGCGAGAGGCACAAGGTAACCACAAAAATGGCAGCAAAAGCAAAGGCCCGGACGCTGGTCCGGGCCTTTGGTAAATGAATTTTTTTTGGAAGCTTATTCGTCTTCTTCCGGCTGCTCTTCCGGCGGCGCCAGGCCTTCGAGGCCCTTGAGCAGTTCCTCTTCGGTCATCCGCTCGACCGCAACTTCGGTATCGTCGGCATCGACGCTGGCGCCAGCCGAGCCGATCAGAGGCACGGTATCCGGCTCAGGCTCATCGACTTCGACGAATTTCTGGAGGGAATGAACCAGCTCCTCGCGCAAATCTTCCGGAGAAATCGTCGATTCGGCAATTTCCCGCAGCGAAACGACCGGATTTTTGTCATTATCCCGATCAATCGTAAGTTGCGAGCCGGAGGAGATCATGCGGGCGCGGTGGGCGGCCAAAAGGACCAGGTCGAACCGGTTGTCGACCTTGTCGATGCAATCTTCCACGGTGACGCGAGCCATCGACTGTCACTCCGCTATTTGGGGGCTGGAAATGATGATGATTGGCGCTAGTTATAGGGGGGCAGGAGTTTGCGCAAGGCTAAATTTGTGATTTGGCGTGAGCCAACCGCTCTGCTAAGCGGCCGATTCAGGGACTCAAAAGGTGGTTCCGGTGGCCGTAAATGACCCCGGACAAGAAAACGCTTCATTGCGTTGTAAGAAAATACCTTTTTTGCCCCCATCTCTCCAAATTTGCGGTACCGTCTTGTCGGGACCAATCCGCTCTGGGGCTGCGGCAGTGATTTTGAAATGCGCGGGTCTACTGCCGCCGCGCCAAGAAAAGCAGATATCAACATAACGCGAGCAACGAATGTCATCTTCCACCACCAACAAAATTGCGCTCTTCATCGATGGGGCGAACCTTTACGCAACCGCCAAGACGCTCGGTTTCGACATCGATTACAAGCGGCTGCTTAAGGAATTTCAGAGCCGGGGAACGCTATTGCGGGCGTTCTACTACACGGCAATCATTGAAGATCAGGAGTACTCCTCGATTCGTCCCCTGATCGACTGGCTCGACTACAACGGCTACACCGTCGTCACGAAAGCGACGAAGGAGTTCATCGACGCGTCCGGCCGACGCAAGGTGAAGGGCAATATGGACATCGAGCTCGCCGTCGATGCGATGGAACTCGCTGAACATATCGACCAGATGGTGCTGTTCTCCGGCGACGGCGATTTCCGCTCGCTGGTGGAAGCTGTGCAGCGCCGCGGCGTCCGCGTCACCGTGATCTCGACGATCTCGAGCCAGCCGCCGATGATCGCCGACGAGCTACGGCGCCAGGCCGACGTCTTCACCGACCTGGTCGAACTGCAGTCCAAGCTCGGCCGCGATCCGTCCGAACGCCCCGCCCCGCGCGAACCGCGCCATCACGCGCCGCAATTCCTGCAGCGCGCGACGACCATGGCTCCTCGCGGCGGTGAAGACGATTTCGACGAGTAAGACCGATGCGGCCGTGGGCGTCCCGCCCCCGGCCGAGCCTGATCGCAACTGCCCGCTCTGCCCGAGGTTGGTGGAGTTTCGGGAGCAGACGCGTACCAAGCAGCCAACCTGGTACAACGCGCCGGTGCTCTCCTTTGGGGAGCGCAGCGCGCGGCTTCTGATCGTGGGGCTGGCGCCGGGAATGCAGGGCGCCAACCGCACCGGCCGTCCCTTCACCGGCGACTACGCCGGCGACCTGCTCTACGCCACGCTGCTCGAATATGGTTTTGCCGAGGGCCACTATCAGGCGCGCCCCGACGACGGCTTGAAGCTGGTCGATTGCCGGATCAGCAACGCGGTGAGCTGCGTACCGCCGCAGAACAAGCCGTTGCCGGTGGAGATCAACACTTGCCGGCAATTCTTTGCCGCGAGCCTCGCGTCGATGCCGAACCTGCGCGCGATCGTGCCGCTCGGCCGCATTGCCCATGACACTCTGCTGAAGACGCTGAAGCTGCGCGCCGCCGCCGCTCCCTTCGCGCATGGCGCGGTGCATCAGGCCGGCGCCTTCAAGATCTACGACAGCTATCACTGCTCGCGTTACAACACCAACACCGGCGTGCTGACGCCAAAGATGTTTCGCAGCGTATTCGCGCGGGTGAAGGCGGAATTGAATTAGATTCGTAGGGTGGGCAAAGCGACTGCGTCCGCCGTAGCTCAACGAGCGAAGGCGGAAGCGTGCCCACCATTGCGAGAAGGCAGAGGGTGGGCACGGCGCAAGAGCGCCTTTGCCCACCCTACGACCCTACGATTCTTTCTTGTTGTCCTTCAGCCATTCCAGCACGTCGGCGGCATTCCGGTCGGGCGGAAACACCGGATAGAACACGTGGGTGATGCGCGCGTCGTCGATGATCAGCGCCAGCCGCTTGATCAGCGTGAGCCCTGCGACCTCCATGGTCGGCAGTTTCAGCGCGCGGCTGAGCTCGAGCTTTTCATCCGACAGCACCGGAAACGGCAAATGCAGCCGCGAGGCCATTTCGGTCTGGTAGGCGTTGCTCTGCGTCGACAGCCCGAACACTTGCGCGGCGCCGGCGGCTTTCAACTCGGCGAAGAGATCGCGGAACGAGCAGGTCTGCGGGGTGCAGCCGCGCGCACCGGGGATCATGTCCCAATCGTCGACCAGCCCAATCTTACCGGGCTCGCCGGTACGGGGATAACCGAACACCACGGTACGACCCTTCAGGGTCGACAGGTCGACCGTCGTATCGTCGGTCGCCAGCAGGCTGATTGACGGTATCGCCAGGCCGGTCAGATGCGCCGCGCCGCCATCATCGGTTGGGGCTGGAATCTTGCTCCAATCGACTTCGAGCAAATTTGGCTGCGCCATTTTCGTGCTCCCTGCTTATCCCCGCGCGCGCATCAGGCGGCTCTTTTCCCGGCCCCAGTCGCGCTTTTTCTCGGTCTCACGCTTGTCGTGCAGCTTCTTGCCCTTGGCGATGGCGAGCAGAAGTTTGGCACGGCCGCGCTCGTTGAAATATAGTTTGAGCGGAATCAGCGTCATCCCCTCGCGGTCGACCGCGCCGATCAATTTGTTGATCTGCCGCTTGTGCAGAAGCAGCTTCCGCGGCCGTTTCGGCTCGTGGTTGAAGCGGTTGGCCTGCAGATATTCCGGGATATTGGCGTTGATCAGCCAGATCTCGCCGTTCTTGGAATCGGCATAGGATTCCGCGATCGTGCTCTTGCCGGAGCGGGCCGACTTGACCTCGGTCCCGGTCAGCGCAATCCCCGCCTCGATCGTGTCCTCGATCGAATAGTTGAAGCGTGCCTTTCGGTTTTCCGCGACGACTTTTATCGGACGCTCGTTCTTGTCGGCCACGTCAACTCTTCTTCAGGAGATCGCGGATCTCGGTCAGCAGCACCACTTCCGCAGTCGGCTTTGGCGGCTCGGCGGGCTTGGCCTCTTCATGACGCTTGAGCTTGCTCATCGTGCGAATAACCAAGAACAGTGTGGCCGCGACGATAAGAAAATTCACCACCAGTGTGATGAAGCTGCCGTAAGCTAGCACCGCGCCCTGCTTTTTGGCATCTGCCAGATTGGTTGCGGTCACCTTATCGGTTAGCGGAAGGAAATAGTTGGAGAAGTCGAGATTCCCGGTGACCCTTCCGATGAGCGGCATAATGACGTCGCCGACCAGCGAAGTGACGATAGCGCCGAAGGCCGCGCCGATGATCACGGCGATCGCGAGGTCGACGACATTGCCCTTCATGGCGAAATCGCGAAATTCCTTCAGCATGGGCAAAGTCCCCCGGTCATTGGCGAAAAGGGTTTGATCGAAACGACCTAGTTGATCAGTCCGGCATGGACCATCGCGCTGCGCACGGCGACGCGCGTCGGCTCGGACACCGGCACCATCGGCAGGCGGAGCTTCTCGTCCATCTTGCCGATCAGCGACAGCGCGTATTTGATCGGCGCCGGATTGGACTCGATGAACAGGTTATTGTGCAGCGGCATCAGCTTGTCGTGGATCGCGAGCGCCGCCTTGCTGTCGCCCTTCTGCCAGGCGAGGTGGAATTCCGAGCAGAGCCGCGGCGCCACGTTCGAGGTCACGGAAATGCAGCCATGGCCGCCATGGGCCATGTAGCCGAGCACGGTGGCGTCCTCGCCCGAGAGCTGGTTGAAGTCCTCGCCCATCGCCGCGCGCTGCTGCGACACCCGCACCATGCTCGCGGTCGCGTCCTTGACCCCTGCGATGTTCTTCAATTCCCACAGCCGCTTCATGGTGTCGACCGACATATCGATCACCGAGCGCGGCGGGATGTTGTAGATGATGACCGGAATCGAGATCGCGTCGTTGATCGCCTTGAAGTGCTGGTACATGCCCTCCTGGGTCGGCTTGTTGTAGTAGGGCGTCACGACCAGCACGGCATTGGCCCCCGCCTTCTCGGCATGTTCGGCGAGCTCGATCGCTTCCTTGGTCGAGTTGGAGCCGGCGCCGGCGATCACCGGGACGCGACCTTTTGCCTCCTCGATGCACCATTCGACCACGCGCTTGTGCTCGTCATGGTTGAGCGTCGGGCTTTCGCCTGTCGTGCCGACCGGCACGAGCCCGTGGGTACCTTCCGAGATCTGCCAGTTCACCAGCGAACGGAAGGCCGCCTCGTCGAGCGAGCCATTCTTGAAGGGGGTGACCAAGGCAGTGAAAGAACCCCGGAATTTCGTCTTGGCTGCCATGGAACTCCTCCCAAACGCTGATAGTGGCGCGCGGCGACCCTTTGAAGTGGCAATTCATATCGGGTCTGGTGGCCCTGTGAAAGGGCTGCCCACCTGTCCTTCCCCGGAAGTCGCAAGGTGCGGCTTCACCCTTTAGCCGCGATTTTGCCGTGGTGGCGGCGCAAAAACCCGCCCGGCGCCGCATTGCATTTAGTATTTTGTTGGCGGTTTCAGTCAAATTACCCCATTGATTCGTCCGCGAAGGAACGCCGTGAACCCGATTGTCCGTGCAAAGGGATTGCGATCGACGGCACTGGCGTCCGCCGTGTCGATGGCGCTGACGCTATCGTTTGCCTGCTCGGCGCTGAACGCCGCCCCCGCCGGCGACACGAACGCAACCGACACCAAAACCGCGGACAAGAAAGCTACGGACAAGAAGGCCGCGGCAAAGAAGACGACTGACAAAAAGAGCACGGACAAAAAGACGCCGGACAAAAAGACTTCGGACAAAAAGATTGGGGACCAGAAGGCGGCGGACAAGAAGCCAACGAAGGCTGCCCAGGAAAACAAAGAAACCAAGGACGCCAAGCACAAAACATCGGCGCCTGATTCCCGGCCGGTCGCGCGCCATGTGGCTCCAGCTGCCGCGCCGCCGCAGGCCGCAACCGCAGCGGCCAGAGAATTGGCCTCGCCGGCGCTGCCGCCACCAGTCGCGAGCCCTGCTCCGCCCGCGCGCCAGCGCGTGACCGCGCCGACACCGGCGAGGAAGCAGGTCGCGCCGGCCGCGGTTGCCGCAACCTCCTCGACATCGCGGGAAGATCTCGACACGCTCGAGAATATCATCGACCTGATCCGCAAGCACCGGCCTGACGACGCGACGCAGGCGGAGGCCACGATCTCCGATCCCGTCGCGCGCAAGCTCGCCGAATGGCTGATCCTGCGCAGCGACAACAACAACGCGACGGTGGAACGCTACCGCGCCTTCCTGTCGGCGAATCCGAGCTGGCCCTCACAGACCTTCCTGCGGCGGCGGCTGGAGGCCTCGCTGTGGGACGATAGCCGCGAGGATCCAGTGGTGTGGTCGTGGTTCGAGAATGAGTCGCCGGTTTCGGCCAAGGGCCGGCTGGCACTCGCCAAGACCATGCTGGCGCGCGGCGACCGCGCCAATGCCGAACGGCTGGTGCGCGAGGCCTGGCGCTCCGATCCGATGTCGGAGGATACCGAGAACACCGCGCTCGACATGTTCGGCGCCCTGCTCACACCGGGCGACCAGAAGGCGCGGATGGATAATTTCGCCTACACAACCGAGAACGAGGCGGCTGCGATGCGCGCGGCGAAACGGCTCGGCGCGGGCTATGTGGCACTGGTCAAGGCGCGCCTCGCCTCGGTGCGGAAGGCCCCTAATACCAAGGCCCTGCTGGAAGCCGTCCCGTCCGAGCTGCACAGCGATCCCGGATATCTCTTCGCCCGAATCCAGGAGCTGCGCCGTCAGGAGAAATATCCGGAAGCCGCCCAGCTCATGCTGAGCGCGCCGCGCGATCCCAACCGCCTCTACAATCTCGACGAATGGTGGATCGAGCGGCGGCTGATCGCGCGCAAGATGCTCGATCTGACCGAGTTCAAGACCGCCTATCTGATCGCACGCGACGCGGCGTTGCCGACCCGCGACATCTACAAGACCGAGCAGGAGTTCACCTCGGGCTGGATCGCGCTGCGCTTCCTCAATGATCCCCAGACGGCTGCGCAGCATTTCGCACGCATCGGGGTCGGCAGCGTCAACCCCACGACACTGGCACGCGGCGGCTACTGGCGAGGCCGCGCCGCGGAAGCCATGGGCCGCGAGCAAGAGGCCCGCACCTTCTATGCCTCGGCCGCCGAGCAATCGACCAGCTATTACGGCCAGCTCGCGCGCGCGAGACTGGGAATGCCGCAGCTCGAGCTCAACGAAGCGCCGCGTGCGCGCGGCGCCGAGCGGCTCGAGATCGTCCGGGCCGTGCAGCTTCTGTTCGATCTCGACGAGCGCGAGATCGCGATCCCGATCTTTGCCGATATCGGCGAAAACGGCGATACCGACGCACTGATCGGCCTCTCCGAACTGACGGCGCATTACGGTTACGCGCGCGGCATGATCCTGGTCGGCAAGGCCGCGCTCAATCGCGGCCTGCCGTTCGATTCATACGCCTATCCGGTCACGGGCATTCCGTCCTACAGCCCGATCGGACCCGACGTCGAGAAGAGCGTCGTGTTCGCGATCGCGCGGCAGGAAAGCATGTTCAATCCGGGCGACGTCTCGCCGGCGCAGGCCTATGGTTTGCTGCAGGTCACGCCGGACGCCGGACGCTATGTCTGCAAGCGCGCCGGCGTCGGCTTCGATCTCTCCAGGCTGAAGAACGATTCGGCCTATAACGCGGCCCTCGGCGCCGCCGAGCTCGGCGGCCTGATGGACGACTTCCGCGGCTCCTACATCATGACCTTTGCCGGCTACAATGCCGGCCGCGGCAGCCTGAAGAAGTGGATGGACCGCTACGGCGATCCGCGCGACCCCAAGGTCGACGCGGTCGACTGGGTCGAGTTGATCCCGTTCTCCGAGACCCGCAACTATGTGCAGCGGATCATGGAGAACCTGCAGGTCTATCGGGCCCGCTTCGGCGGCGGCTCGCGCCTGCAGATCGAAGCCGACCTGCATCGCGGCAGCGTCGAATAGCGCTGTTCGCACCGCGTCAGCTCATTACTGGCAATCGCCGACGCGCTCGCCCTCAAGGCCGGTCTTCACGTCGCTGATCAGCGCACCTGCCATCCGGCCCTGCGAGGTGACCATCGCGGTATAGTGCTGCGGGCTGTCGAAGTTGAACTCGCCGGCAACGTCGGCATCGAGCTGGCCGCGGCATGTGAGCCGCCAGGTGAGCTTTCGCTCTGTGGTCTTGATGTCAGGGGCGTCGCAGGTGGAATTGATGGTGCCCGACACCGGGCCAAACGTCTTGGCGATGTCGGCCGCCTGCTCGGGGCTGATGCAGCGCCCCTTCGCCTGACTAGGCTGCACCACGCCGTTGATCACGGTCGTCGAGGTG
>DATHMA010000209.1:0-7642 GCA_035487555.1 Bradyrhizobium sp.
TGAAGCGCAGGTCGCGAGCGGAAGCGTAAAAGTTCACTCGCTCGGCAAGATGGCGAGTGCGCTGGCGCGGATCGATGGGGAGCGGCAGCTCATTGTCGCCGAGGATGGCCTCTATATTCGCAG
Organism: Bradyrhizobium sp.; assembly: GCA_035487555.1. Classification (GTDB taxonomy): domain Bacteria; phylum Pseudomonadota; class Alphaproteobacteria; order Rhizobiales; family Xanthobacteraceae; genus Bradyrhizobium. The sequence continues at coordinate 124 of DATHMA010000209.1, forward strand.
CGTTGCCGATGGCCGCATGGAGCTGTTCGCAGCTGTCGAGTCGGACAATCACAAGACGCGATCCAACGACTCCCGGGTCCATCCCTCCGGTACGTTCTGGCTCGGCACCATGGGCCGCAACGCAGAGCCGCGCGCAGGCGCCATCTATGCGTTGCATCGCGGGCGGATTTCGCGTTTGTATGGCGACATCACCATCCCGAACGCGATCTGCTTCTCGGGTGATGGCTCGATCGGCTATTTCGCCGATACCGCCACCAACATCCTTTATCGTGTGCCGTTGGACGCGGTGACCGGTTTGCCGGTCGGCGATCCCGTACCGTTCGTCCGTCACGAAGGTGTCGGCGGCATCGATGGCGCCGTCGTCGATGCCGACGGCTTGATCTGGAACGCACGCTGGGGCGGCGGTTGCATCGATGTCTATGACACGAGCGGCCGGCGCCAGCGCTCCTTGCGCGTTCCCGCGCGGCAATCGAGTTGCCCGGCTTTTGTCGGCCACGATTATTCCCGGTTGCTTGTCACGACTGCCTGGGAAGGCATGGACGAGGCGGCGCGTGCAGCTGATCCCGAGCACGGCCGCACCTTCATCCTCGATGTGACTTCACGCGGCCGACCGGAGCCCGACGTCAAACTGGGCGAATCGTGAGGCCAGCTTTCCAGCGGTGCTAGAATCACTCTATCCTGCGCACTCAGCCATTTCCGACATGCGCCAATGAACCGTCATGAAAGCCGCGATGCCGGCCAGGATCTCAGGACGGAAGAAGGCCTGGCTGATTGCCTCGGTCGCGGCCACGCGCTGAAGCGTGAGGGCCGGATCGAGGAAGCCTTCCAGGCCTTCAACAGGGCTGTGGAACTTGATGTCGACTCAGCCGAGGCGTGGAAGTCGCTTGCGCAAATTCTGGCCGATCTCAACCGTCACCATGAGGCCGCGCTTTCCTTTCAGCATGTGCTCAAGCTCGATCCTTCTGATGCCGACGCGGCCTATCGGGCTGGCCTCTCGCTGTTCAAAACAGGAAAAAAAGAAGAGGCGCTCGCACTTCTCGACCACTCGAATCAGTTGCGGCCTGACCAGGCTTCGACCCTTCAGGTGCGCGGGCTCGCGCTGCAGGAACTCGCTCGCCTGGAGGAGGCGCTGGCGGAGATGCGCCGCGCGCATGCGCTTGATCCGGCCAGGGCCGACATCTGCAACGACGTCGGCGTAATCCTGCTGCGGCTTCGCCGCCACGAGGAGGCGCTGGGCTGGTACGACAAGGCGGTCGCGCTGCAACCCGAGTTCAAGCTCGCGCACAACAATCGCGGCTTTGTGCTTTCGCGCCTGCGCCGCTTCGACGAGGCATTTGCGGTCTATGCCGCGCTGAAGGCCGCCGATCCCGGCAACATGGAGCCGGACTGGAGCGCGGCGCTTCTGCACTTGATACTCGGCAATTTCGAAGCCGGCTGGGCCGGGCGCGAAGCGCGCTGGAAGGTGCCGTCCTTGCCGATCGCGAGTTACAATTTCCCGCAAGCCATGTGGCTGGGGAATGAGCCGATCGCAGGCAAGACCATCCTGATCTATCAGGACGAAGGCTTGGGCGACGTCATTCAGTTCGTGCGCTATGTTCCGATGGTGGCGGCACTGGGCGCGCGCATCATTCTGCTCGTGGATGGCCCGCTGGTTCCGTTGCTGTCAAAACTGCCAGAGGTCGCCGAGTGCATTCCGCGATCGAACCACAGGTCGGTGACGTTCGACACCCATTGCGCGATTTCGAGCCTGCCGCTGGCGTTTGGCACGCGGCTCGAGACCGTTCCCGCTGATGTGCCTTATTTGCCGCCTCCTGATGAAGCCGGCATTGGGGCATGGGAGCAGCGCCTCGGACGCCACGACAGATTGCGTGTTGGCTTCGTCTGGTCCGGCAATCGCAAGCACATGGACAACGGAAATCGAGCGCTTCCGCTCCGCGCGCTGTTCCCACTGCTCGATTGCGACGCGCAGTTCGTGAGCCTGCAAAAGGAAACGAGCGCTGAAGATCAGGCGACGCTGCGCGAGCGGCCCGACATCGTCGATTTGACGATCCATCTCACCGATTTCACCGAGACGGCGGCGCTGATGTCGTGCCTCGACCTGATCATCACGGTCGATACCAGCATGGCCCATCTTGCCGGCGCGCTGGCGCGGCCGACCTTGATCATGCTGCAGCACATGCCGGACTGGCGCTGGCTGCTCGATCGCGATGACTGTCCCTGGTATCCGACCGCAAGACTGTTCCGGCAAACCGAGCCCGGTAATTTTGTCGACGTGGTCGGGCGCGTGCGCCATGAGCTGGTGGCGCGAGTGGCACGATGGTCGCGGGCGAAATCGCTCGAACTGGTGGGTCTCGGCACCGAGCTCAAACAACAAGGACGGATCGAGGAGGCATTCCGCGCGCTCGACCGGGCCGCCGCGCTCGATGTGGAATCGGCTGCGGCCTGGAAGCCGCTGGCTCAGCTGTATGCGGATATTGGGCGCTTGCAGGAAGCAAGCCTCTCTTTCCAGCACGTGCTCAAGCTCGATCCCTCCGATGCCGATGCGGCCTATCAGGCCGGCCTCCTGCTGCTGCGATCCGAAAAGTTCGAGGGGGCGCTCGCCTTGCTCAGCATCGCGAAAGAACTGCGGCCTGATCACGCGCCGACGTTGCAGACACGGGCACTGGCGCTGGCGCTGCAAAATCCCGCCCGCCTGGAGGAGGCCGCGGCCGAGATGGCGGGGGCGCATGCGCTCGATCCTCCCAACGCCGATATCTGCAACAGCATGGGCGTGTTTTTGCGGAAGCTAGGCCGGCCGGAAGAGGCGCTGATCTGGTTCGACAAGGCGCTCGACCAGCGGCCGGAGTTTTTCGCCGCCTCCAACAAGAAGGTCTCCGCGCTCGTCGACCTCGGTCGGTGCGACGAGGCCCTGGCGATCTGCTTTGAGGTGATGGAAGCTGCCCCGGACAATGCGGAAGCTGAATTCAACGCGGGCTTTCTGCTGCTCCTGAAGGGAAATTTCGAGGCCGGCTGGGCGCGGCGCGAAGCCCGCTGGAGAATGCCGCCGGGTCGGGCGCCAACAAAATACAGTTTCTCGCAGCCGCCCTGGCTCGGAAAGGAGCCGGTCGCCGGCAAGACCATCTTGATCCATCAGGACGAAGGACTGGGAGATACGATCCAGTTCGCGCGCTACGTTCCGATGCTGGCGGCGCTAGGCGCGCGAGTCGTTCTGATCGCGGACGGCCGGCTCGTTCCGCTACTGTCCAAGCTGCCAGATGTCGTGGCGTGCATTCCGGGGGAGGGCACCGTGACATTGGCGTTCGACCTTCATTGCGGGATTTCGAGCTTGCCACTCGCGTTCGGCACGACGCTCGACACCATTCCGGCACACGTGCCCTATCTGCCGGCTCCCGCTGCCGCGCGGGTGCAGGCCTGGGAGCAGCGCCTCGGTCCGCACCACCGGCTGCGCGTGGGCCTGGTCTGGTCCGGCAATCCCCAGCACGGTGACGATCACAAGCGCTCGATTCCGTTGCGGGCGCTGTCGCCGCTTCTCGGGCTCGATGCAAGCTTCGTGAGCCTGCAGAAGGACCCGAGGCCGACAGACCGGACAACGCTGTCCGGGCAAACCGGGATCGTCGATCTGACGGTTCACCTCACCGACTTTGTGGAGACGGCGGCCCTGGTCTCGTGCCTGGACCTCGTGATCACGGTCGACACCAGCATAGCCCATCTTGCCGGCGCGCTCGCCTGTCCGACCTGGATCATGCTGCCCCATGTGCCGGATTGGCGCTGGCTGCTCGATCGCGAGGACAGTCCCTGGTATCCGAACGCAAAACTGTTCCGGCAGGATGAGAGCTGCGACTACACGCCGGTGATCGAGCGCGTGCGTGCGGAATTGAGCAGGCGGATCGCCGCCTGGTCACAGAAGGCGGCTGAAAGCTGAACGTGATTCCCATCACATCACGGAGAAGCGTTCATTTTCATCGTGGTTTGGCAGTAATATAAATTGGGAACGTCGTGCCGCTCGGAAGGCGGTATTTTATGAAGTCCATTTTCAGATATCCGCGGCGCTTTTGCTCCGCATTCATTTTGATTGTCGCCCTGGGCCTTTCCGCCGCGGCGATGGCTGGCCCGCAGCAGGAATGTGCGGCGCTGTTCGAGCGCGGCAACCAGGCCTACCGGCAAGGCGATTACCCGAAGGCCATTTCCTATCTCGAACGCGCCGCGCAGATGGCTGAAGGCGCGTTCGGCGCCAACCACCCCAATGTCAGCCTGGTCTATAACGCCCTGTCGACGGCCTATCTCGCGCAGGGACGCTACAACGACGCCGAGCCGTTCCTGCTGCGCGCGCTGCAGATCCGCGAACGCAATGTCGGGTCGAACTCGCCCGATCTCGTGCCGCCGCTCTCCAATACGGCGCTGATGTACGACAACCAGGGCCGCTACGTCGACGCAGAGGCGTTCTACAAGCGCGCTCTGTCGATCCAGGAAGCGGCGGCTCCCAACCATCCCAATGTCGCGACCACGCTCGGCAACCTCGCCAATCTCTATCAGCATATGGGCCGCTACGGCGAAGCCGAGCGGGCCTATTTGCGCGCGCAGGGCATCGTCGAGAAGACGTTCGGGCCGGAGCATCCCAATGTCGTCTTCATCATCGACAATCTCGCCGTGCTCTATGGCAATGAAGGCCGGCATGATGAGGCGACAAAGCTGTTCCAGCGCAGCCTCGCCATCAAGGAGAAGGCGTATGGCCCGACCAGCCAGCCGGTGGTGCTGACGCTGAATAACATTGCCGAGATCTATGATCGCGACGGACGCTTTGCCGATGCGGAGGACCTCTTTAGGCGCATGCTGGCGATCAGCGAGGGCAATCGTGACGCGGGCAACATCGCCGCGGCGCTCAACAATCTCGCAGCCTTCTATCGTGCCCGCAATCGCCTCACTGATGCCGAGCCGCTGTACGAGCGCGCGCTCACGCTTCAGCAGCAGGCTCGTGGTCCGAACCACCCCGATGTGGCCACGGTGCTCGCCAACATCGCCGTGCTCTATGACAAGGAAGGGCGCTCCGCCGAATCGGAGCAGCTTTACAAGCGCAGCCTTGCGATCGATCAGGCGGCCTATGGATCGGACAGCGATCCGGCGGCGTCCGACATGTACGCGCTCGGGCTGCTCTATGACCGGCTTGGCCGGGCGAGCGAGGCCGAGGCGCTGCTGAAGCGGGCGCTGGCAATCCGCGAAAAGTCTACTCTCTACAATCCCGGCAACATCGCGCTCAATCTCGGCGGGCTTGCGCGCTTCTATGACCATCAGGGCCGGCTCGACGAGGCGCTCACAACGGCGCGGCGCGCGGTGTCGACCTGGGTCCATGGCGGCGCAGTCAACTGGAATCCGGATGCAGCTGGGCACACGGACGAGCGTATGATGCGCGAATTCCTCCCCGAGCTGATCCGCATCCTCTATCAGGCCTACGACAAAGTCGGCACACACCCGATCGAGATTGTCGACGAGGCGTTTCGTGCCTCGCAATCCGCGCGAGGCCTCGATACCGCGCAGGCGCTCGCCGGCATGACCGCGCGTTATGCGGCGGGCTCGGACGCGCTCGGCCAGCTGATCCGCGAGCAGCAGGATCTCACCAACCGTTCGCAGGCGCTCAATTCCGCGCTGATCCGGGTGCTGTCGATGCCACCTAGCCAGCGCAGCCCGCAGGCGGAAAGCGCGCTTCGAGGTGAGCAGCGCGCGGTCGAGGACAGGCTGAAGGCGGATGACGAGCGGCTGCGCAAGGAATTCCCGCGGTTTGTTGAACTCGCGCGCGCCGAGCCGGTGAGCGTCGCCAGCGTCCAGCAGGTGCTCGGCGATGACGAAGCCTTTGCAGCGATGACGCTTGGCGAGACCGACAGCTATCTCTTCGTCATCCGCAAGGATCGCGGCGGTTTCTTCAAGCTCGATCTGGCGCGCGCGCAAGCCTCCGAGGCGGTGAAGACGCTGCGCGCAAAACTGCTCGACGATGCGCCGTTCGACGCGGCGCGGGCTTCCGACCTCTACAAGCGGCTGCTCGGTCCGGCGGACAGCGACATCGCTGACGCCAGGAACCTGATCGTCGTTCCCGACGGCGCGCTGGAAAGCCTGCCGCTGGCCGTGCTGGTCACAACGCCATCGTCGGACAGTCAAACCACTGATTTCAAGCGTGTGGCGTGGCTGATCCGTCGCCAGGCCATCACGATCCAGCCCGCGGCATCGTCTTTCGTGTCCTTGCGCAACCTGACGCCGACCCGGCGCGCCGAAGCGCCGTTTGCCGGGTTCGGCAACCCGGATTTTCGCGGCACCGGCGCCCATCGTGGCATCGATACGCTGAGCCTTTATCGCGGCAGCGAGGCGATCGCCGAACGGCTGCATGGGTTGCCTAGTCTGCCTGAGACCGCCGACGAATTGCGCGCGGAAGCCAAGATGCTGGGTGCGCCGGAGACGAGCCTGCATCTCGGCACAGATGCGAGCGTCACCACGGTCAAGTCGCTCGATCTCTCCAACACGCGCGTGATCGCGTTCGCGACCCATGCCGGCGTGGCGGGCGAGCTCGCCGAAGTCAACGAGCCGATGCTGGTGCTGACGCCGCCGGCACATCCGACACCTGAGGATGACGGGCTGCTGCGGGCCTCGCAGGTCTCGCAACTGCGTCTCAACGCCGACTTCGTCATCCTGTCGGCCTGCAACACCGCGGCCTCGGACGGCGCGCCCGGTGCCGAGGGGCTCACTGGCCTCGCCAAGGCCTTCTTCTATGCCGGTGCGCGCTCGCTACTGGTCTCGCATTGGGAAGTGCAGTCCGAGCCGACGGTGAAGCTCACCACCGGCTTGATCCGTGCGCTCACCACCGATCCCGCGATCGGCCGCTCCGAGGCGTTGCGCCGTTCGATCCTGGCCATGATCGACAGTACATCGGACGCCGAAAACCATCCGAACGCCTGGGCCCCGTTCGTGCTCGCCGGTGAAGGCGGGGCCAGGCGATAGAGGATCATGCGTCAGCCGTGAGACCTTGATCTGTTACAAAATATCCCCATAACGGGATGATCACCGACAACGGGCGGAGCCTCTCATGAACACCCATCAGCGCAGCCTTTCCGCCTCGATCGATCCCGTCAAGCTCGATCGCCTGGCCGAGGTCGCTGTGAAAGTCGGCTTGCGCTTGCGGGAGGGGCAGGACCTGCTCCTGACCGCGCCCGCGGTGGCGCTGCCTTTGGTGCGCAAGATCGCTGAACATGCCTACAAGGCCGGTGCGGGCGTGGTGACGCCGATCCTCTCGGATGAAGAGTTCACCTTGGCGCGCTATCGCTTCGCCCACGAGGCAAGCTTCGATCGTGCCGCCGGCTGGCTCTATGAGGGCATGGCGAAGGCGTTTGGGGACAATACCGCGCGGCTTGCCATCGTCGGCGATAATCCGATGCTGTTGTCGGGCGAGGATCCTTCCAGGGTAGCGCGCGCGAGCCGGGCGAATTCGAAGGCCTACCAGCCCGCGCTGGAGAAGATCGTCAATTTCGACACCAACTGG